>NZ_JBSGDA010000003.1:0-448451 GCF_053602135.1 Nocardia sp. NPDC004573 | reverse complement strand
TTGTCCGACACGGCCGAACATCATGCACCACAACCGATCACAGTCCATCGCTACCCACCGACAACCAGTCAAAACGACGTGAGACACGGTCTTAGGCGACGTCGGTGACGAACTGCCCGCTCCCATTCCTTTCGAAATGCACCCACTCGGCACCTCCCCACGGGTGTGCCATGATCGTGAAGTCCCCCATCCGCAGAGCTTCGTACATCCCTGCGTCGAAGGGGGTAATCCTGATCGTCACGTTCGGCAGGTCCGCTAAATCAGCCATCGCAGTCATCTGCTCGGCCATCACCGAATTGTCGCCCATACGAAGATGCAGAACCGACTCCGGCTGCACAACGTCAATCGTCAAATCACCGTTGCGTACCAACTCACGCATGGACACACCGATCGCGTCGGCATACCGCTCCCGCTGCGTCAGTTGCGGCGTGGACTCACCACGCTCCCACTTACCTAGTGTCGTTCTGTCGACCCCCACGAACTATGCGATCTGATAATGATGTGGCCGCCGGTTCGAGCGGAATTCTCGAGCAATGGTCGCCACCGTGGTGTTCAGAGGCCGGTGATCGCCCGGTGGTGATCGGCCTGTCAGGCGCGGTCGTGGAGAGTGATCTGGTAGCCGTCGGGGTCGGCGAAGGTGAATGTCCGGCCGAAGGGGCCGTCGATCGGCGCGGAGACGATGGTGTGACCGTCGGCGACGAGAGCATCGTGAATGGCCTGGACGTCTGTGGCGTGGAGCCAGATCGCGGCGCCGATGCCGGGCTGAGCGGCGGATGCGAGATCAGTGCCGGGAACGACGGCACGAAGTGCGAACGCGATCGGCTTCGTCTCGAAGACGACGGCGTGCGGAGGCCCGGTCTGCGAGCGGACGAGGCCGAGGTACTGCTCGTAGAACGCCTGCGAGGTGTCGAGATCGCGCGCTTGCAGCGAGATGAAGTCGGGGCCGGTGGCGGGCATGATGATGCTCCTTCCTTGCATGTCAGTTTTCTGACACAGATCAAGCTATGTCAGGATACTGACATGAGTCAAGACGGTGTCGGCGTCGACCTCGAGACGTCACTGGGCTACCTGCTGAAAGAGGCGTCGAGCGCCCTCCGCACAGCCATGGAGGAGGTGCTGCGGCCGCTCGGGATGAGCGTGACGCACTACTCCTGCCTCGAACTGCTGGCGCAACGACCGGGCTTGTCGAACTCCGAACTCGCGCGCGGCGCGTTCGTGACCCGGCAGACGATGAACGTGCTGCTCCAGACCCTGGAACGCGAGGGCTACGTGACCAGGCCGGCGGAGGCACCTGTGGGGAAGGTTCTTCCCACGCGGCTCACGCCTCGGGGACGACGAAGTCTCCAGAAGGCGACCGTAGCGGTCCGGTCCGTCGAGGTCAGAATGCTGGCCGGCCTGACCGAAACCGAGCAGGCAGACGCGTTCCGGATACTGCGGAGCATGATCCATTCCCTGCGCGATGACAACGACGGCGCATAGCTTGTCCCCGGCGCACCTCTCGTCGCGCTCGTCTAGGAACGCAGCCGAGCGTGAATCCGTTCGGACGACACACGGACCGGACTACACCTCTTCTGCGATGGGCGGTACAGCACTGCGGCATTGTGCGCTGATCTCGATCTCCGCACGGCCGGGTCGAAGCTCAACCCATCCGCCGCAATGGTTCGCGCCCACTCTGGCATGACTACCATCGGACGCGATGCACGTCGACTTGATGCTCGATTCTCTTGATGGTCTGTCCGTAGGGGATGCGCTGGGTGCGGAGTTCCCCATCATTGGCCGGTCGTTTCCGGATCTTCGCGCGGGCAAACTCCCTGCGCGACAGTTGGGGTGGACTGACGACACCGAAATGGCTTGCACGGTGGTCGCCCATCTCTCCAGTCACGGCAGGATCGACCAGGATCGACTTGCCGCCGCCTTCGCGCGACAGTTCGACCCGCGACGCGACTACGGCTTCCTGGCGGTCGACACCTTGCGTCGAATCCGCAACGGCGTGCACTGGCGGGAGGCAGCGGGAGCCGCGTTCGATCGCCAGGGATCCTGTGGCAACGGTGCGGCTATGCGTGTTGCCCCACTGGGCGCCTTCTACGCCGGCGATCCGGAGAAGATCACCGCCGAAGCGGCGCGATCGGCGCAGGTGACACATCTGCATCCCGAAGGTGTCCTCGGCGCGGTCGCGGTGGCACTCGCGGCCGGTCAGGCCGCTCGTGCCCGTCTGCTCGGGAGTCGGCCGACACCAGAGGAATTTCTCACCACCGTCCTCGACCACCTCGACGACGGTGAGACCACTCGACTGATCCGCCGTGCTCGTACCCTGCTCGGCGCCTCGGCTGAGGAGGTCGCGCAGGAACTCGGCAACGGGTCGTTGGTCACCGCACAGAACACGGTCCCGTTCACGATGTGGGTCGCGGCAACGCATTTGGCCGATTACCCGGCCGCAATCGCCACCTGTATCGCGGCGGACGGAGATATCGACACCACGAGCGCCATCGTCGGCGGGATCGTCGCCGCCTACACGGGCATCGGTACCCGCCCCGATCCGATCGCCGGGGTGCCGCAGGCCTGGCTTGCCGCCCGAGAACCATTGCCCGGCTGGTTCAACCCGCCCCTTCGAACACGACGCAAGAAATCCGCGTTCCCTCGCGTTCGAAAATGGCTGTCCGGCGCGTCCTAAGCACACCAGTCCTATCCGCCGGGGTCTTCATACGGTTGCCACTGCCACTACCCCGCGGCTGAATGACTCAGCGGATCACCGCGCTAGGAAACCCTCCGGGCTCTGATGACTCGAACTTTTTCCGTGCTGGTGCCGTCAGTGCGGCCGGTTACCGAGGGCGTCGAACACCAAGCGCCCGGCAGCGTCGTACCACCCGCCGTCCGCGCCGCGCGTGTAGACAACTTCGCCATTCGCGTCGCGCCACGTGCCTGCGTCGAGGGTCCAGCCTTGAAACTCGGTTCCGGACAGGTCATCGGAGAAGCGACCGCCGAACCCACCGACATGCCCATCGCTGGAAGGACCCGTCGCTCGGAGTTCGGTGTTGAACGCCTCGAGCTGTCGGCGGGTACGTTCGATTTCCTCGTCGCTGGGCCTCCTCGCCGCAGCTTCGGCGTTGCTGTAGAAGAGTTTGCCTGCGAACTTCCTCGGCATGGATTCCCACTCCTAGACTTCCGACATTTGGATGATGATCCTGCCCGTGACGGGATCGCCGAACTTGTTGTGTACGAAGAACTCTGTATTAGAAGGGAACAGCACCTCGTCGGGGGTTCCGTACTCACCATAGACTCGTCCGTTCTTGCTGATGATCTGCATCTCGACCTCGGCGTTCTGTACGAACACGTCATTGACGCCGCTCGGCTTGTTCGATGCTGATGTGAACCCCAGCTCCGTTGTCGGTTTGCCCGGCTCGTAGCGGGCGAGCTGCTCGGGAGTCAGGTTGGTATGCCGCAACACCGGGCCCTCGTGCGCGGGCAACTTGGACAGCGCCGTATTCAGGTCCTCGACGTGCCTTTGCTGCTCTGGGGTGAGCGGATCGCCACGGCGCAGCAGCTCGGTGAGGTTGTTGCTCCGGTTGTCGGCCGGGCCGAGCTCGAGCACGTGGCGATCCCGGGCGGTGAGGTCGCTCACCCAGCTCGTGGGCTTGGCCCGCGCCCTGTTTTTGGCGCCGAGGTCGAGCAAGCGCTGCATCTCCTGGCGGTGTCGGGAGAAATCGGGAACCGCGGAGAACCCGCGCCCGAGCCCGCGCACCTTGAACGCATCGACCAGCAGCCGGATCTTCGGCCCATAACGCGACACGATGTGCGCGACCCGTGCCGCGCCGATCGCCGCGCCCCCGGCGGCGGCGGCGCCGAAGGTCACCAGCGACGCAGCGATCGTGATACTGGCGCTGATCGCCATCTCGACCGCGATGTCCTTGACCAACTGGTCGAGGAAACCGGCGATCCGGTTCCGCATTTCCACGAGCGCGTCACGGTGCTCGGCGGTCGATGCGGACAGTTCGCCGAACCCGGTGAGTACATCCTCAGCCGCTGCGCGCAACGCGCGAAGGTCCTCGTCCACATGATCGAGTTCAGGGGCGGTGATCGGTGCGAATAGACCCGCGATGCGCTCCAACTCCGCGACGAATCCTGTGACCTCGGGAGCCGCGGCCAACTGCGCCCACGCATCCGCAGCCGTTTTCAGCTTGGTGGCGTCACCGTCCGGGATGACGATGCCGACCTTTTCCACCAAGCCGATAGCGCCGTCGACCAGCCCTTGCCCCGGCCCACCCGCCGCCGGAAGCGGAACTTTGCACACGAACATCGCTGGCGGCGGCATGGTCGGCGCGGCAGGCAATTGCCCACCGGCACCCATCGTGGCGAAATAGTCTCCGATCGCGTGATTATGGCCGAGTTCGATCAGAATGCGGCCGTAGTTGTCGGCGGCCTCGGCGATCTGCCGTGCGCCTCTGATGAGCTCGTCGGCGCGAATGTCGTAGGACTGCCCCCAGGACACCGCCTCCGAATACGACCCACACATCTGCCCGCAACCTGCCAGGGTGGACCATTGGGTGTCCACGGCGCGGAACCATGCCTCGGCGGCGGTGATCAGCGCACGTCCGGAGTTGGTGTAGACCTCGGTATCGACATCGATCACAGTCACCGCGCCGGGCTCCCGTCCTGCCCAGAGCGTCCGAGCACCGACAAATTCGCTGTCACGGTCGCGCTGTAGGCGTCGTGCGCGGCCCGCGCGGCGGCCCTCATCTTCTCGATGCCGCGGGCCGCCTTCTGCGCTCCGGCGATCCAGTCCGCGTGCGCGTCGGCGTAGGCGTCGGCCGAGGCACCGGTCCAGGTCTGCTGAACCGTCGCGATCCGCTCGTCGATCTCGATCAAGCTCTGTTCCAGGAATCCCCGCAATGCATCAATCCGCACCGTAGTCGCGTCCAAGTACCCCAAATTCACCCTGTACTCCACAGTGTCCTTCTCTTCAGACGGCGGGCAGATCAAGCGAAAAGTTCGTGGCGCGGGTCTGATCGACCACATCGAGCCGGGCGCTCACCACCCCGAGCGCTTCGGCCATCTCCGACAACGCTTCGAGCACGTCCACCGCACCTTGCCGGACCTCGCTCCAGCCCGCCGCGTATGCATCCGACGCGGGGCCGCGCCAAGCGGCCAGCAGGGCTTCGACTTCGGTGTCGGTCGACCGCACTCCAGCGATCAGCGTTTGCGCCGTGTCGTAGACGTACCGGCCCGCATCCGAAACGTGCTCCGGCACCACCGCGAAGGGTGTCGTCCCCTCAGTTGTCATACCGCGACTCTCCTTTTCTCGCCGTCCCGAATCAAATTGGACCGAGTCGCCTCACCACCTACCCGCTCGAGGTGAGGCTGATCAGTAGGACGAACTCAACGTTCAGCCGGTTCCATCCGGGTCCGACCCCCGACATCGACATGCTCGAGCGGATGCGAACCCCTGTGCCCGTGCCGGTACCGGACTCGCCTGCGTGGAAGCCATGGGCGACACCGCGAGTACCCGTATGTCAGTGCTCGGAATTGGTCTTGGTCATTCGGAGCGGCAGGAGTTGCATTCTCAGCGATTGCACTTGTCTGCGGTCTCTGAGAGCCGCATTTCCGTTCTTCCCCACTGACGTCAGTCGGCACGTCGCCGATGGTTCGGCGTGCCGACCGAGCGTCGTCGGGTGGGTAGGGGTGCGGGTGCTCGTGGTGAAGTACTGCACCGCGGCCAATATTGCGATCGGGGCCGAGGCCAGTGGCTAGCCGGCGACGGTGCCCAGGGGATCCAGCGCCGTGACACCGCCGAGGCAGCCGAGGAGGACGGAGGGGGAAGGGGGCCGAACAGGCCGATGATCGTGGCCGAGGCGATGGTGGCTCCGGCCGATCCGCCCAGGACACGGCCCGTTGCGGCGCAGCCGATTTCACCGAGGGGTGCCGACCATGACGCCGGTTGCGGCGGTCGAGGGTCAAGCGTGTCCAAGCGTCGCGTTCGCGGTCGCATTCCGAACGTCACGGGAGCCTTGATCCTCATGTCGGCCGCGTCAGCACTTGGGGTGGAGCGGCGTGCACAAAGGCAAAAGGTTCATCCGGCCTGGGGTTTCCGTGACCGGTGGCGGTGGCGGAACTGCCTCGGTGGTGGGCTCGGGAGCTTGCGTCGGCTGCACAGCGCCGCCCGTGGGCGAGCAGGAGGCCGCCAGGATCCAGATCACGCCGATGACGAGCACGATCAGTGCCACCGCGGCGATCTGTTGTGAGCGGTGGCCGCGTGGCTTCGATTTCTCGGTATTGCGGCCGGGGATATGTGCGGACAGTGCGGTGATCTGGTCGCGAACCGCTGTCCGTGGACGCTCTAGCACCGCGGTCGGTGTGGGGCGGCGCAGTGGCTGGGGTTCGGGGGTGGGTGTGGACCATGCTGCGGGCGGGCTCGGCTGAGGTTCTGGGGCCGGGCGCGGGCGCAGGGGGCGGGACCGGCTCGGCTGAGGTTCGGGGGTCGGGCGTGGGCGCGGCGGGCGGGACCGGCTCGGCTGAGGTTCCAGGGCCGGGCGGGCGGGGGCGGGCTCGATCCACGACGACCAACTGTCCGTGAACGACGACGGTGCGGGGGCCGATCGCGCGGCCGGATCGAAATCCTCTTCGGCGGGAGGGAGTTCGGGTTCAGTTCGTTCCGGTGAAGTGGGCTCAGCTGCGGCGGGGGGTATCGATGCCACGTACCCGGTCGCGAAGCGTTCCGGCACAGCGGAATTCGGCTCGGCGTCTTCCTGTGCGAACCTCGCCGCGAGGCGGCCTTCGAAGCGAGGCGGCTCCGGATGATGATCTTCTGGCACGTCGGGCTCGGCGTCCGCGCGAGCGGATGCCGATTGATGCTCCCCTTCGCCGGCATATGAATGCGCTGTCGCGTCCGACGACGCGTGCATCGGTGGGGGCTCCGGCGCGAGGAATTCCGGTGCAAAAGGATCCGATTCGGCAGGTCGCGTCCCCGCCAGGGAAGCGGGCACCTCCGGGGGATGCGACTCGAACGCGTCCTGGCCACCGTCTGGAACAGCCGCGTTCTCGAGCGGCTGCGGAGCCGTCGATGATGGCAGGTCGACTCGCGATGCTCCTTCGGCACCCGACCACGTCGGCGAAACAACCTCCGCGCTCACGCGCTCCCCAGTACCAGCTTCAGCACCCGACCACGTCGGCGGCACCGCCTCCGAACCCACGCACTCCCCGATACCAGCTCCGACACCCGACCACGCCAGCGGCACAGCCTCCGAACCCACGCGCCCCCCGATACCAGCGTCCGCGGCGTCGGTCCGCTCCGGCACGGACAGCGTGACAGTCCGATCTTCCTCCGAGTCCTGGCGGTCGACATCGTCAGGCTTTCCGGCGGCTGATGTCGATGCGGTGACCCGCGCTGCATCCGGAACGGCGTCCGACGACTCGGGCGCGGCACCCACCGGTGACGCGTCCGTATCAGCGGACCCGCCGATCGCTTCGGTAGCCGTCCTGTCCTCGAGCTCAGGAGTCTTTCGCGTGACGCTCTCCAGCGCCGCCAGCGTCCCGGCCCGCAACTTCTGCTCCGGCGGGAAACCGTCCGCCGCCAAGTCGTCGACGGTGATCTGATCGCCCAGGTTCAAATCGGTGAGCAGGGCGTGCGTGCGTTCGGCGGTCCAGATGAGCTTGCGACTCGCGGTGCGGTGGAACCAGGCGCGCAGGTCGGCCTGCCCGGCTCCGAGCACCACTGCGCAACCGCGCCTGCGGGACTCGATGTTCAGCGTGAGGTTCGAGTCCTTGGGCGGCACCACGACGATCAGGCCGTCGACGAAGGCTTCCGCGTTGTGCTTGCGCACCAGCGCCTTCAAGTTGAAGACGTTGTTCGTCACCTGGTCGAACGGGCTGCTGTCGTGGTCGCGCACGTGGATCGGGTCGCCCGCGTAGCCGGACAGCCGCCAGCGGCCGTTCGCCTGCACCGACAGGACGCCGCTCGTCGCCTCCGGGACGGTGCCCTTGACCTCGACGACGACCGCGGCTCTGGGGGTGATCACCACCAGATCGGCTTCCTGTGTTTCGTCCTTGCGCTCGCGGTCGGGTAGGTAACACCCCGAGATCGCGAGTCCCACAATGACGTACTGGCCGGTCCAGGTCCGCATCCAGTCGAGCACGCGCTGTTCGGATCGCGGCGCCGTCGTTCGTTCATTGATGACCAACATCGGCGGCCTCCATCGCCGTCCCACACCATCGACGACACAACGGTATGCGCCGAAATTTCCGACACAAAATCGAAAGGCACTGGAAGAGCACGGCATTGGCAGCACAAGGGCATGTGGAGTGCGGCGTGTGGGCAGCGCCACAGTCGTGACCCCGTCGACCGTCCGGCGAGGCGGGCTCCAGAGATCCGCCCGGGTCGCAAACCCGAGCGGTATCGGGAGGGCGGTCCGCAGCAACACAGCACTCGGGCCACATCGGGCGTGCCTCACAGCCCCTGGCGACCAACCAGCCATAGCCCTTGCCGACACAACCGGCAGATCGACGCCGACGCACTCGGCAGATCGTCGGAAGTTAGTTCGGCAGATCAACGCTGCATTATTCGGCAGATCAACGCCGCATTATTCGGCAGATCGACGCCGTGGTGTTCGGCAGATCGACGACCCGGCCCGTAGAATAGCCTCATGCGCGAAGCCGTGGACTACCTCCCCCGTCGAGCATCCGCACTGGTAGCGGAGGCGCTCTCGGACACCCGTGTCGTCATCATCAATGGCGCGCGTCAAACTGGTAAGAGCACTCTCGCCGAACGCTGTTTGAACGAGCAGAAGAATGTCGCCAAGCGGTACCTCGACGACCCACGCACCCGCGCCTCTGCCACCGCGGATCCAGTCGCCTTTCTCGATCATCCCGGCACCATGTTGATAGATGAAGTGCAGCGCGTTCCCGAGCTGTGGCTGGCGATCAAGAACACCGTCGACCGCGACCCTCGACCCGGCCGATTTCTTCTGACGGGCTCGGCCCGCTTGCTCGGCTTGAGCGAACTTCCCGACGCGCTACCAGGCCGCTCGGAAACTATCGAACTATTCCCACTATCACAGGGCGAGATCACTGGCACACCTGACGGTTTCGTCGATGCCGCGTTCGCCGAGGGTAGCCGCCTGCGCACGCCTCCTTCCGACCTGCGGCGCCGCGACTACCTGGCCCTCGCCGCTCGTGGGGGCTATCCCGAGGCCATCCGCCGCACGATGCCGCGCCGCCGCTCACAGTTCTTCAAGTCCTATCTCGACGACATCATGAGCCGCGACGTCCGACAAGTTGCCGACATCCAGCGCACTTCCGATATGCGCAGATTGGTCGCGATGGCGGCGGCGCAGAGCGGTGGATTGCTGAACTACCGGAGACTGTCCTCCGATCTCGGCGTTCCTGTCACGACCGTGCGCGAGTACATCGGCCTGCTCGAGGTCATTTACTTGATCCGGCTGATTCCAGCTTGGTCGGCGAATGCGACCGTGCGGGCGATCGCGACACCGAAACTCGTCTTCAACGACTCGGGCCTCGCAGCGCACCTCCTGACCGGAATCACCAACGATGCGACCACCGGCGGCCTGGTGGAAACATTCGTCATCGGTGAACTCACCCGCCAGCTGACCTGGAGTCAGACCATGGCCCGGTTGCACCACTACCGCGACCGCGACGGCTACGAGGTGGATGCGATCCTCGAGGACAACGTGGGCCGCATCGTCGCCATCGAGGTCAAAGCGGCCGAAACCATACGCACCGAGGATTTTCGAGCCCTACGACTCTTGCAGCGCCGCTTGGGTGACCGATTCCACGCCGGATTCGTCCTCTACTGCGGTGACCAGCAGCTTCCCTTCGGCGACGGGCTGTCCTGCCTTCCGATCAGCGCACTGTGGACCACTCCGTGAGCCTGACGAATCCGGCAGATCGAGCCGGCACTCCTCAGCCCCGCAGCGCGGCGGCCAGATCCGGGTCCACCGAGAACGCGATGGCAATCAACGATTCGACCAGCAGGTCGATCAGGTCCGTGCGGGAGATCGGCTCGGAGCGCAGCCAGGTGAGCGTGGATTCCTCGACGAACGCGATCCACCCGCGCATCGCGAGCATGAGGCGGGGATGGCCGGCCTCGGCGATCGGCACCGGGGTCTCGGCGAGGATGATGCCGATGATGGCGTCGCGGGTCTGATCGACCAGCGGGGCCAGCTCGGGGCTCACGCTGGTGGGGCCGCGCAGGAGCGCGAGGTAGGACGTGCGATTCTCGGTGACGTACTCGATGTAGCGCGCGATGGAATCACGCAGCATCTCGAACAGGCCGAGGCTGCGGTCCGGGGTGACGCGCTCGAGCAGTTCGGCGTTGGCGTGGTGCACGATCGCGAGCTGGAAGTCCTGCTTGGTCGGGAAGTAGTGGAACAGCAGGCCGCGCGAGATACCGGCCTGGGCGGCGATCTCGCTGACGGAGATGTCCTCGATGGAGCGCTCGCCCAGCATCTTCGCACCCAAGGTGATCAGTTGCTCGCGGCGCTCGTCCGGGCTCAGCCGCGTGCGCTTGGGGGCGTCTGTCTGGGTTCTGGTCACCCGCCAATCCTACTGAACGCCAGTCAATACACTGTTGACTAGCGCTCAATAGGGCCGTAGGCTCGGTTATATGAGTCGCAAGGTCACAGACAAAGCTGTCGCCGGCCGACCCACGCGCCACGCCAGGACGATCATCATCGGCAGCGGGTTCGCGGGTCTGGGTCTGGCCATCCGGCTGACCCAGCAGGGTCGCCACGATTTCCTCGTGCTGGAGCGCGGCAGCGACGTCGGCGGCACCTGGCGCGACAACACCTACCCCGGCGCGGCCTGCGACGTCCCCTCGCACCTGTACTCGTACTCGTTCGCGCTGAACCCGGACTGGTCGCGGTCGTTCTCCCGGCAGGGCGAGATCCAGCGCTACATCGAGGAGGTCTCGAAGCGCTACGACGTGCGCGACAAGCACATCTTCGACTGCGACGTGACCAGCGCCCGCTGGAACAACGAGACCGCCCTGTGGGAGATCGAGTCGAGCAAGGGCAGCTTCACCGCGAACACGGTGGTCTCGGCGGTCGGCGCGCTGTGCGAGCCCGCGCTGCCCGACATCAAAGGCATCAACGATTTCGAGGGCGAGATCTTCCACTCCGCGCGCTGGAACCACGACGCCGACCTGACCGGCAAGCGGGTCGCCATCATCGGCACTGGCGCCTCGGCCATCCAGATCGTGCCCGCCATCGCCCCGAAGGTCGGCCACCTGGATGTCTACCAGCGCACCGCGCCGTGGCTGCTGCCGCGCCTGGACCGTCCGTACACCAAGGCGGAGCGGCTCGCCTTCAGGCACGTCCCGGGTCTGCAGCGACTATCCCGCGCGGCCATCTACGCCGCGCGCGAGACCCAGGTGGTCGGGCTGGCCAAGGTGCCCGCCCTCATGCAGGTGTTCGAGGCCGTCGCGAAGGCCAAGCTGCGTTACGAGATCCGCGATCCGCAGCTGCGGGCCAAAGTCACGCCGAACTTCCGGATCGGCTGCAAGCGCATGCTGATCTCCAACGACTACTACCCCGCACTGTCGCGGCCCAACGTCGACGTGGTCACCGACGGCATCGCCGAGGTGCGCGCGCACTCGATCGTCACCGCCGACGGCGCCGAGCGTGAGATCGACGCGCTTATCGTGGCGACCGGCTTCCACGTCACCGACTCGCCGACCTACGACACGATCGCGGGCCGCGACGGACGCACCCTGTCGGAGGTGTTCGACGAGATCGGCCAGCAGGGCTACAAGGGCTCCTCGATCGCGAACTTCCCCAATATGTTCTTCCTGCTCGGCCCGAACGTCGGGCTCGGGCACACCTCGATGGTGTACATGATCGAGTCGCAGATCAATTACATAGCCGACGCACTGGCTACCGTTGACCGCCTCGACCTGCGTACCGTGGAAGTGCGCCGCGACGTGCAGGATGCCTACAACGCCGACCTGCAGGCGAAGCTGGCCGGAAGCGTCTGGCTCACCGGCGGGTGCTCGAGCTGGTACCTGGACAAGCACGGCAACAACACCACGCTGTGGCCGGACTTCACGTTCGAATTCCGTAGGCTGACCAGAAATTTCGACGTGGCGGCGTACGACATCTCCATCTCCCGAGAAGATCTGAAAGCAGTGGCATCGTGAGCAGTGACGCTTACTTCAAGAACAAGGTATGTGTGATCACCGGAGCGGGTTCCGGGATCGGCCGGGCGCTGGCGGTGAATCTGGCCCGGCGCGGCGCCAAGCTGGCGCTGTCGGACATCGACGTCGAGGGTCTGGCCGAGACCGTGCGCCGCTGCGAGCAGCTCGGCGCGCAGGTCAAGTCCGACCGCCTGAACGTGGTCGAGCGCGAGGCGGTGATCCACTACGCCGACGCGGTGCACGCGCACTTCGGCACCGTGCACCAGGTGTACAACAACGCGGGCATCGCCCACCACGGCGAGGTCATCCGCTCGGAGTACAAGGACTTCGAGCGCGTGATGGACGTCGATTTCTGGGGCGTGGTCAACGGCACCAAGGCGTTCCTGCCGATGGTCATCGAGTCCGGCGACGGCCACATCGTCAACGTGTCGAGCCTGTTCGGCCTGATCGCGATCCCCGGACAGAGCGCCTACAACGCGGCGAAGTTCGCGGTGCGCGGCTTCACCGAGTCGCTGCGCCAGGAGATGCTGGTCGCGCGGCACCCGGTCAAGGTCACCTGCGTGCATCCCGGCGGCATCAAGACCGCCGTCGCCCGCAACGCCACCTACGCCGAAGGCATCGACGCCAAGTCCGCCGCGTCGATGTTCGATCGGAAGCTGGCCATCCACACCCCGGAAATGGCGGCGCAGACCATTGTCGAGGGCGTGCGCAAGGGGCAGGGCCGCGTGCTGATCGGCTGGGAGGCCAAGTTGCTGGATCTGTTCGTCCGGGTCACCGCGTCGGGCTACCAGCGGATCGCGGCCAATGTCGAACGCCGCTTCCTGCCCTGAGCCGGGAGCCGAGGAACGACGAATGCGGGACATCGACCTTCCGCTGCCTCTCGCACGGGCAATACTGAATCCGATCTTCCGGGTCACACTGAACAAACGATTGCCGTTCGCGGCGCAACGCAGGCTGCTCGACGTGACTTCGCGGGCACAGTCGCTGCCCGCGGGCGCCGTCGTGCGGCCCGTGCGCCTGGGCGGCAGGCCCGCCGAGCGGATCGACTTCGCGGACACCTCCGAGCACGGCGCCGTCCTCTATCTCCACGGAGGCGGATACGCGGTCGGTTCGCCGGCCACGCACCGCTCGCTGGCGGCCCGGCTGGCGGTGGACACCGGTTGCCCGGTCTACGTGCTGGACTACCGGCTGGCGCCGGAGCACCCCTTCCCCGCGGCGCTGGACGACGCCGAGGCGGCGTTCCTGGAACTGGTGGCGACGGGCCTGCGGCCGGACCGGATCGCCGTCTCCGGCGACTCCGCCGGCGGCGGTCTTTCGCTCGCGCTGGCGCAGCGACTGATCGCCCGGCACGGGCAGACCCCGGCCGCGCTCGGGTTGATCGCGCCGTGGGCGGACCCGAACGAGATGCCGGAGCGGGAACGCGATCTGGTGATCAACAGGCCCTGGTCGCGCGCTTGCGCGGCCGCCTACCTCGGCGACGGCGATTCCGCGGATCCGGCTTACGCCCCGCTGACCGGCGAACTGAGCGGCCTGCCGCCGACCTACGTGCAGGTGGACGTCAGCGAGCTGCTGCACCGGCAGTGCGTCGCGCTGGTCGCGGCACTGCGCGAGGCGGGGGTACACGTGCGCTTCACCGAGAGCAAGGGCTTGTGGCACGTCGCTCAGCTACAGGCCGCGCTGGCGGCGCCCGCCGCGGCCGCGCTGCGCGAACTCGCCGAGTTCCTGCGCGAAGCGATTCAACCGGCGGACCTGCGCGAACTAGGATGAAAACCGAGCGGGTCCCCCGTCTGCGGTGATGTACGGAGGCGATTGGCGGTGGTCGACCTCACGACCCTGGCGCAGGTGTCGTAGATTACTGGCGAGTAAACCCACGTGGAAGGGCACTGATGCGAGAGTTCGAAGTCCCGGCTTCCTACACCATTCCGGATGACGCGAACAATTCCGACAACGTCTTCCGCCACGCCGAGCAGTCGCCGAACGCGGTGCTGTTCAACGTGCCGAACGGCAGTGGCGGCTGGCGGGATGTCACCGCCGCGGAGTTCGCGAAAACCGTCACCGGCGTGGCGAAAGGCCTGATCGCATCGGGTCTCGAACTCGGCGATCGCGTCGCCATCATGGCCCCCACTCGCTACGAGTGGGCCGTCCTCGACTTCGCGATCTGGGCTGCGGGCGGTTGCACCGTCGCGATCTACGACAGCTCCGCCGCCGAGCAGGCCAAGTGGATCCTGCAGGACTCCGCCACCAAGCTGCTGATCCTCGACAGCGACAAACACCGCAAGGTGATCGACGAGATCGAGACCGGGTCGCTGCCGGACCTGCGGCAGACCCTGCAAATCGACAAGGGTGCGCTGGACGAGCTGATCGCCGGCGGCGCCGACCTGGACGACCAGATCGTGCACGAGCGCCGCGCCCAGGTGGGCGCGCAGTCGCCCGCCACCCTGATCTACACCTCGGGCACCACGGGCCGCCCCAAGGGCGTCATGCTGACCCACGCGAACCTGTACGCGGAGTCCAAGTCCGACCGGATCGCGCTGCACAAGTACGTCACCGAGGGCAAGAAGACCCTCATGTTCCTGCCGCTGGCGCACGTGTTCGCCCGCGCCGTCGCGCTGGCCGCGTTCGACGCGAAGGTGGTCGTCGCGCACACCGCCGACTGGTCCACCCTGGTCGAGCAGTTCGGCAGCTATCAGCCGCACTTCATCCTCTCGGTACCCCGGGTGTTCGAGAAGGTGTTCAACAGCGCCAAGCAGAAGGCGCACGACGGCGGCAAGGGCAAGATCTTCGACGCCGCCGCCGACACCGCCATCGCGTGGAGCGAGGCGCTCGACAACGGCGGACCTGGCATCGGGCTGAAGTTGAAGCACGCTTTGTTCGACAAGCTGGTCTACAGCAAGCTGCGGGCCGCGCTCGGCGGCCAGTGTGAGGCGGCCGTCTCCGGCGGCGGTCCGCTCGGCGCGCGGTTGGGTCACTTCTTCCGTGGCGTCGGCGTGACCATCTACGAGGGCTACGGCCTCACCGAGACCACCGCGGCCATCTCGGTCAACACCCCGGAGCACATCCGGGTCGGCTCGGTCGGGCGGCCGATCGAGGGCCACGCCGCCAAGATCGCCGAGGACGGCGAACTGCTGCTGCGCGGCTCCGTCGTGTTCAACGGCTACTGGGGCAACACAGATGCGACCGAGGACGCTTTCGAGGACGGCTGGTTCAAGACCGGTGACCTCGGCGCCATCGACGCCGATGGATTCATCACCATCACCGGCCGCAAGAAGGAGATCATCGTCACCGCCGGTGGCAAGAACGTCTCCCCCGCGCTGCTGGAGGACTCGCTGCGGGCGCACCCGCTGATCAGCCAGGTGATGGTGGTGGGCGACAGCAGGCCGTTCATCGGCGCGCTGATCACGCTGGATCCGGAGTCGCTGCCCGGCTGGAAGGAACGCAACAACCTGCCCGCCGACACACCGATCGAGAAGCTGATCGAGAACCCGGATCTGCTGGCGGAGGTGAACGCCGCGGTGGCCGAGACCAACAAGAAGGTCTCGCACGCCGAGCAGATCAAGAAGATCCGGGTGCTGACCATCGACTGGACCCAGGAGACCGGCGAGCTCACCCCGAAGATGTCGCTGAAGCGCGCGGTCGTGATGAAGCAGCACGCCGACGACGTGGCGAGCATCTACAACTGAGCTGATCGCTGAAAGGCGCTGCCCGCGGACCTTCGCGGACAGCGCCTTTCGCTTATCACGGTTCGTTCCGTGCCCGCACTGCCGGGAACACCCCGGTCAGCGCGGCCGACCGGCAGTAGTCTCGTTCGCATGGCCGAATTGCGATTGCGCGTGGTGGCCGGGATCGTCTCGGCGGGCCTCACGCTGGGCGTGGCCGAACTGCTCGCGGCGTTCCTCGGCCCCGACAGCGCGCCGCTGCACCTGCTCGGCTCCGCCGTCGTCGACCACACCCCCGACGGGTTGCGGGAGTGGGCCATCACCAGCTTCGGAACCAACGACAAAGCGGCGCTGTACTTGATCATGGGCGTGCTCGCGCTGGTGGTGGCCGGAGTGGCGGGAGCGATCGAACGGACCACTCGTGCGGCCGGGTCGTGGGTGTTCGCGGTGTTCGGGGTGATCACGGCATGGGTGGCGGTGGCGCGCGCCGGTCTGACCGCCGCATTGCCGACCGTCGTCGGCGTCGCCGTCGGCATCTACGCGCTGCGCGCGCTGACTCGTCGCATCGACGCGGCGGTAACAGAATCTGTCGCTGACACGCCGGTCGGCGCGACTCCGTCGACCGGCAACTCCGCAGCGCTGACCGATGGGTCGGCGTCCACCGCCGGCGGCGGGAACGGAGGTGGGCGCCGGCGTGCATCAGACATCGGCGATACCTCCGATGCGGGGGTCGGCGCGGGCTCCGGTTCGGCTCCGAACGTGCCCGGAGCCGGTGGAAACACCAAAGACGTTGACGCACAACAGCATCGAACCGGATCGGCCGGGACGACGGACGCGACCGCATCGGCAGCGTCGCCGTCGGCGGTCGCCGACAACAGGCGATCCCCGGCCCCCGAGCGCAGGCGCGTCTTGCAGGGGCTGCTGGCGGCAGGCGGATTGGCCGTGGTCACCGGCGTCGGCGGACGCGTGCTCGGCGCACGCCGCACAGATGTCTCCGGTGAGCGAGCCGCCGTGCGATTGCCGGAACCGACCGCCCCCGCCGAGCCGGTCGCGCCGGGCGTGGATCTCCGCGTACCCGGGTTGACGCCGTACCTGACCCCGAACGACGACTTCTACCGGATCGATACCGCGCTGATCGTGCCGCAGGTGTCCAAGGACGGCTGGTCACTGCGCATCCACGGCATGGTCGACCGCGAGATCCGGCTCGACTGGGCCGAACTGGCCCGCCGTCCGGTGGAGGAGCATCTGGTCACGCTGGCCTGCGTGTCGAATCCGGTGGGCGGCGACCTGATCGGGAACGCGCGCTGGCTCGGCTACCGCGTGGATCAGCTGCTGTCGGAGGCAGGGCCGCACCCCGACGCGGACATGGTGCTCTCGCACAGCGCCGACGGGTGGACCGCGGGCACTCCGCTGGCGGTGCTCACCGATGGACGCGACGCCATGCTCGCGATCGGCATGAACGGCGAACCCCTTCCGGTCCAGCATGGTTACCCGGCCCGGCTGGTCGTGCCCGGCCTCTACGGCTACGTCTCGGCGACCAAGTGGGTGACCGAACTGGAGGTCACCCGCTTCGACCGCGCCACCGCCTATTGGACCCGCCGCGGCTGGGCGGCACGCGGCCCGATCAAGACCGGCACCCGCATCGACACTCCCCGCGCCCGCGGCCGCCTCCAGCCCGGCCGCATCCCGGTCGCCGGAGTCGCGTGGGCACAGCATCGCGGTATCCGCGCCGTGGAAGTCCAGATCGATAACGGCCCCTGGCAGCAGGCCCGCCTTTCTGAAGAACAATCCATCGACACCTGGCGGCAATGGGTCTTCGACTGGGACGCCACCTCCGGCCCGCACACGCTCCGCGCCCGCGCCACCGACGGCGCGGGCGAAATCCAGACCGCCGAACGCCGCGACGTCATCCCCGATGGCGCCACCGGCTACCCCTCGGTCACCGTGCAGGTCGCCTGAGCGCGGCCCTCCCACCACCGCCGGATCGCTTCCTTCGATGGCTTACCCACGTGCTGCCGAGCCGGTTGCGCCGACGAACGTGCCCCGCAGAAGAATGCTTCTGCGGGGCACAGTGTTCGGAATGTCAGCTCGCTACGGAGTCGACCTCGACCCGTTCGTTCTCCGGTCGCGCCGGGGTGCTCGCGCCGTGGCGGATGAACAACACCGAGGCGACGACGCCGATGAGCAGGATCGCGGCGGGAAGCAGCGTGGCCTGGCTCAGTGCGGTACTGAAGGAATCCTTGACGAACTCCGGGATCGGGCCCTGGCCCGCACCTCCTTCGGCGACCGGGCCGCCGCCCAGTCCGTTCGCCGTCATCCTGGCCGCCACCAGTGCGCTGATCGCGGCGCTCCCGAGCACCGAGCCCACCTGACGGGTGGTGTTGTAGACGCCCGCGCCCGCACCGGCCTGCTGGACCGGCAGATTGTGGGTCGCGGTCGCCGCCAGCGGAGCCCAGATGCAGGCATTGGCGAAGCCGGCCAGCGCCGCGGCGAGCAGGAACCAGATCAGCGAGGAGTCCGGTTCCATCAGCGCCGCGAAGCAGAACACCGACAGCGCGAACAGCCCGAAGCCGATGGTGGGCACGATCCGCGGATGCAGTTTGTCGGCGAACTTGCCGACCAGCGGTGCCGAGAAACCGGTCACGATCGCCATGGGTGCGAAGACCAGCGCGGACTCGGTCGGCGACATCTCCCGCACCGCCTGCAGGTAGAAGTACGTCGGCACCATCAGGGAGGTCACCGCCGCGCCCATCGCGGCGATCGCGGCATTGGACAGCGCGAAGTTGCGGTCGCGGAACAGGCTCAGCGGAAGCAACGGCTCGCCCTTGTTCCTGGCCTGGTTGGCCACGAACACCGCCAGCACCACCGCGCCCGCGGCGATCAACAGCCAGATCCGCAACGACCAGTCGTAGCTGTTGCCCTCCTGGATGCCGAACACCAGCAGGAACATGCCGATGCCGCTGAGCAGCACGCCGGGGATGTCGAACTTGTGCTCGTGGGTGGGCAGCGCGGGCACCAGCCAGACCGCCAGCGCGAAGGCGACGACGCCCACCGGCACGTTCACGATGAAGATCCACTCCCAGCCGAGACCGTCCACCAGCACACCGCCGAGGATCGGGCCGACCAGCGTCGCCAACCCCGCGACGCCACCCCACAGGCCCATCGCCGCGCCGCGCCGGTCCGGCGGGAAGGTCCTGGTGATCACGGCCATGGTCTGGGGCGTCATCAGTGCGGCGCCGACGCCCTGTGCGGCGCGCGCGGCGATCAGCATGCCGATGGTGCCCGACACGCCACACCACAGCGATGCCGCGGTGAAGACCGCCAAGCCGATCAGATAGATGTTCTTGGGGCCGAACCGGTCACCCAGCCGCCCGGTGACCAGCAGCGGCACCGCGTACGTGAGCAGGTAAGCGCTGGTCACCCAGATCACCTGCGAGATGTCGGCGTGCAGGCTGGTCATGATCGCGGGATTGGCGACCGCGACGATCGTCATGTCCAGCAGGATCATGAAGAAGCCGACGACCAGCGCGAGCAGCGCCGGCCACGGATTACGTTCGGTGGACATCTCTTTCGTTCCTAACTCGGATTATCCGAAAAACTCGGGATAGGGTTCGCCGCGGCGCCGGGCAGCACCGGTGGCGACACCGCCGAGCCCGCGCCGGGCTCGGCTCCGGCGCGTGCGCCGGTCTCGGGGTCGAAGTCCTCCCAATCGAGTGCGCCGCTGGCCAATTCGGCGGTGAACTCCTTGACCCAGGTGAGTTCGGCGGCGAGGAGCGCCCGCAGGTAGGGCAGGGCGATCCAATAGCGGCGCGGGACGACGTGCTCTTCAGCCCACGCGCTCAGCATGTCGGCGTCGGCCAGTTCGGTTTCCAGCACGCCGATTCGTTCGCGCAGTAGCGTGAGCGCCTCCGGCTTCGGCAGGTTGTGCAACTCGCCCAGCGCGACCGGGAAGATCGGATACTCCGGGACCGGCCGCCGCACGATCTCCGCGATCCGGTTGCGTAACGCGTCCCGTCCGCGCCCGGTGATCCGGTAGGTGGTGCGTTCCGGCCGGTTGCCCGCTCGGTCGACGCCATCGGCGCGCACCAATTCCTGGTCGGCCAGCCGGGACACGGTGTGGTACAGCGAGCCGGGCCGCACCTTCACCAGCCTGTCCTCCCGCCGGGCGATCAGCGTTTGGAACATCTCGTACGGATGCATGGGCCGCTCCTCGAGCAGCGCGAGCACGGCGATGGCCAACGGCGTCACCGGTGGATGCGCCTGCCCTTGCCCCATTGCTTGATCACCTCCGTTGCCGAAGCGTCCCGGCCGCTCGGCCATCGACGCCGGGAGCCTCCCGCCGACCGGCACGCTATCCCCGGACGCCGACATGCTCCACGCTAAATATTCTGCGTGGAATATACGGCGCGGAATGATCGGGCGGCAAGGCGGACCGGCCCGTGACGAGCCACACATTCGCCGAGCTCTGGTATTCGCGTTCCCGAGAGGCCGGCCGGTACACGGCGAGAGGCCATCGAGATGTGCGTTCTCGATGGCCTCTCGGTGTCGGTCCCGCCGGAGGTCGGCGACGTCGGCGACCTTCTCCAGCGCCGTTGCTGCTGCGGGACCGCGCAGGACGACCCAGCGTGCGCGGGCGGACCCTGAGCGGGCCCAGCTGCCACACTATGTCGCAGCTCATAGCAACGGCAGTGTCGGATGCGACATCTATCGCTCGGTTTCCGACATATCGCCCTGGGCTCGGGCTCCGGCCGACCGCTTACAAAGAGTGCTTGTCCAGCCAGGCGCGCGCGAGTTCGCCCGGTGCGGCGCCTTCGTCCCGGACGCTGCGGATCATGGCCGCCAACTCGTCCGTCGTCAGTTCGCCCGCGACGTAGTTCAGCTTCTTGATCTGCCGCTGGTCGAGCAGCCCCTTGCGGAACAGCGGCAGCACGTTCTCGGCGCGCACGGCGTAGTCGTCATCGGTCAGCACGGTCAATCCGTCGGTCGCACCGGGCGCGAGCTCGGGGGGACCGTCGAGCAGACCGGCCTGCACCCGTCCCTCCAGCAGCGCTGTCCGCAGCGCGGCCGGATCCGGGAAGGCCACGACGGCCGCGAAGTCGCATCCGTCGACGCGGTCGCGCCCAGCCGAGGGCAGCAGGCCGGGTGGGATCGCCACGCCGGCGGTCAGCCCGCCGCAGCGTGGCGCGAGATCACCCACCGAACGCAGCTTGTCCTGCGCGGCCATCTGCTCGGTGAGCAGCACCCGCGGCCGCAGATCGGCGCCGTCGGCGAGATCGGAGACGACCAGCCCTTCGGGCAGTACGGCGCTCACCGCTTCGGCCACCTTCTTCGGCAGCCGATCCGTCGCGTGTTCATCGAAATGGGCCAGCAACGCGCCGGTGTGCTCGCCGACCACCTGGACCCGGTCCGCGTCGAGGGCGGCGAGGTAGTCCGCACGGCTGCCCAGCTCGGGGGCGACGGCGGTCCGCGCACCGGTGCGCGCCAGTGCCCCCGCGTAGATTTCGGCGAGCACCGACGACTCGATCGAGTCACCCGCGCCGACAGTGATGGACGGCCCCGGCTCGTCGTTCCCGCAGGAAGCGACCAGGGCGACGGAAGCGACGACCAGCAACCGAGCCAGCACCCGCTGTGACGCGGCCAACACCATGCGGCGACACCAACTCTCCGACGAATCGACACAGCCAACGGAAAAATCCGGAAGCGGGCAGTATGGACACCCAGAATGTACCGGCGGCCGCTCGGTGCCGAGACCGCGCCCGCCGTCCTGTCGGAAGGACTCTCGTGAAATCCACCCGCACCCCCCATGCCGCCGCGCGGCGGCCCGCCGTGCGCGTCGCGCTGCGCGCGGCGCGCGTCCTCGCCGCCGCGACGGCACTGGCCGTCGCGATGGCCCTGTCGGCTTGTGGCGATTCCGATCCGCTCGCCACCGGCGGCAGTTGCTCGGGAGACGGGCTGATCGTCGGTTCGGCGAATTTCCCCGAGTCCGAGACCGTCGCCGAGGTATACGCGGAAGTGTTGCGCGCCAATGGCTTCAGCGTCGAGACCAAGCTGAACATCGGCAGTCGCGAAGCCTACGTTCCCGCCTTGCGGCAGTGCGCCATCTCGGTGATCCCCGACTACACCGGCAACCTGCTGCAGTATCTGGACAAGAACGCCACCGCCACCGGCGCCGCCGATGTGGAGAGCGCGCTCGGCAAGGCACTCGGCGCCGATCTCGCGATCGGCACGCCCGCGCCCGGTGCGGATTCGGACGCCGTCGTGGTCACCCGCGCCACCGCGCAGCGCTGGAACCTGCGCACGATCGCGGACCTGGCCGCGCACTCGGCCGAGGTGAAATTCGGTGCGCCCGCCGAATTCCAGGAGCGGGCCGGCGGCCTGCCCGGCCTGAAGAAGAACTACGGCCTGGACATCGCCGCGAACAACTTCGTGCCGATCGCCGACGGCGGCGGTCCCGCCACGGTGCGCGCGCTGGTCGAGGGCCAGGTGACCGCGGCCGACATCTTCACCACCTCACCGGCCATCTCGCAGCACGACCTCGTGGTGCTGGAAGACCCGAAGCACAATTTCCCCGCGCAGAACGTGGTGCCGCTGCTCAACGCGAGCAAGAAGTCGGACAAGGTGCTCGCGGCGCTGAACGCGGTGTCGGCGCAGCTGACCACCGCCGAGCTGCTCGAGCTGAACAAGGCCGTGTCCGGCGAAGGAAAGACCGAGCCCAAGGCCGCCGCCGCGGCGTGGGTCGCCGCCAAAGGGCTGAACAAGCCGGTCGGCTAGAGGAGAGATTCGTTGTCCGATATCGAATTCTCCGGTATCAGCAAGACCTATCCGGACGGCACCCATGCCGTCACCGACCTGTATCTGCGGATCGAATCCGGGTCGTTCACCGTCTTCGTCGGCCCTTCCGGCTGTGGGAAGACGACTTCGATGCGGATGATCAACCGTATGATCGTGCCGAGTTCGGGGACGATCACCGTTGGCGCACAAGACATCTCGACCATCGATCCGGTTCGGCTCCGCCTCGGGATCGGGTACGTCATCCAGAGCGGCGGGCTGCTGCCGCACCGGACGGTGCTGGACAATGTCGCGACCGTTCCGGTGCTGCGCGGTGACTCGCGGCGTGCCGCCCGCGCCGCGGCGCTCGAGGTGCTCGACCGGGTCGGCCTCGATCGCTCGCTGGCCCGGCGGTACCCGGCACAGCTGTCGGGTGGCCAGCAGCAACGCGTCGGGGTCGCCCGCGCGCTGGCCGCGGACCCGCCGATCCTGCTGATGGACGAGCCGTTCAGCGCCGTCGACCCGGTGGTGCGCGCCGAATTGCAGGTCGAAATGCAGAGACTGCAAGCGGAATTGCACAAGACCATCGTGTTCGTGACGCACGACATCGACGAGGCGATCACCCTCGGCGACCGGGTGGCGGTGTTCGGCCGCGGCGGGGTGCTCCAGCAGTACGACCCGCCGCAGCGCGTGCTGGCGCAGCCCGCCACCGATTTCGTCGCCGACTTCGTCGGCCGCGACCGCGGTTACCGCGGGTTGTCCTTCCGGCCCGCGACCGACGTTCCCCTGCACGAGATCCGGACGGCCGTGGCGGAAGAAGTCGAGGGGCTGCGGCTGGACGCGGGCGAGTGGGTGCTCGTGGTGGACGCGGCGAACAAGCCGGTCGGCTGGATGGACGTCACCGGAGTCGAAGGCTTCCGCGCGGGCCGCGCCCTGGCCGACAGCATGTCGGCGGGCGGCTCGCTGTTCACCCCGGCAGGCGACCTGCGCCAGGCACTCGACGCCGCGATCTCCTCGCCCGCCGGAGTCGGCGTGGCCGTGGACGACTCCGGCGCCGTATGCGGCGGCGTGCTGGCCACCGACGTGCTCGAGCAGCTGGCCCGGCAACGCACGCGGGAAGACGCCGCACGCAACCGGCACTTCTTCGAAGAACAGGTGCGCTGAGCGGCAATGCGCTATCTCGTGGAGAACTTTCCGGAGATCATGGGTTTCACCGCAACCCATCTCTACCTCGCGCTGGTGCCGCTGCTGCTGGCCGCGGTGATCGCGATTCCCGTCGGTGCGCTGGTGCGGCGGGTGTCGTGGCTGCGCCGGGTCACGGTGACCGCCGCGAGCCTGGCCTACACCGTCCCCTCGCTGGCGTTGTTCGTGATCATTCCTCCGCTGGTGGGGATCTCGGCCATCGATCCGCTGAACGTGATCATCGCGCTCACCGTCTATTCCACGGCACTGCTGGTGATCGCGGTCCCGGCCGCACTCGATTCGGTGCCCGTCGCCGTGCTCGACGCGGCCGACGCGGTCGGCTACGGCCCGCTGCGCCGCACGCTCACCGTGGACATGCCGCTGGCCGTGCCGGTCTTCGTGTCCAGCCTGCGGGTGGTGGTGGTCACCAATATCGCGATGGTGTCGGTGGGCGCGCTGATCGGCGTCGGCGGGCTCGGCAAGTTGTTCACCCAGGGCTACCAGCGCGACTATCCGGACGAGATCGTCGCGGGCATCCTCGTCACGCTCGCTTTGGCGCTGATCGCCGACCGGGTCGTGTACGCGCTGGGCCGCTGGTCGACGCCGTGGGTGCGCGCGGACGCCCGGGCCGTACAGGCGAAAGGCGCCGCATCGTGAACCTGTTCCTCGACGCCTGGCACTACTTCACCGACTCCGCCAACTGGAGCGGGCCGTCCGGCATCGAGACCCGCATCCTCCAGCACCTCTGGTACAGCTTTCTGGCCGTGGCCGTCTCGGCGGTCATCGCGGTACCGCTGGGTTTGCTCATCGGCCACACCCGGCGCGGGGCGGCGGTACTGGTCGGTTTCGCCAATGCCATGCGCGCGCTGCCGACCCTCGGCTTGCTGACCTTCCTGGTATTGCTGCTGGGCCTCGGGCTGATTCCGCCGCTGCTCGCCTTGGTCACCGTCGGCATTCCCCCGCTGCTCGCGGGCGCGTACGCCGGAATCGCCAACGTGCCCCCCGATGTCGTGGACGCCTCCCGCGCCATGGGCATGACCGAGCGGCAGATCCTGTTCCGGGTGGAAGTGCCCAACGCGCTGCCCATCCTGCTCACCGGACTGCGCGGCGCGACCCTGCAAGTGGTGGCCACCGCGACGATCGCGGCCTACGTCAACCTCGGCGGGCTCGGCCGCTACATCTTCGACGGCATCAGCCTCTACCGCTACGACCGGGTGCTGGTGGGCGCGCTGCTGGTAGCACTGCTGGCAATGCTGCTGGACGGGCTGCTGGCCTTCGCGGTGTGGGCCGGTGCGCCGGGCACGGGCCGGTTGCGCCGTTCGCCGCGCACCGTAGGGACACCCAACGCCGAACTGAACCCCGCTCCCACGACAAGGGCGCCCCGTTCCCAGTGAACGGAGCGCCCTGTCGATGCGGAGACAGCGTTACGCGACGCCCTCGGCGCGGGCGGCGGCCGCGACCGCTTCGGCGACGGCCGGGGCCACCCGCGGGTCCAGCGGGCTGGGGACGATCTTGTCCGGACCCAGCTCGTCCGCGACGACGCTGAGGATGGCGTCGGCGGCGGCGATCTTCATGCCCTCGGTGATCCGCCGGGCCCCCGCGTCCAGAGCGCCCTTGAAGACACCGGGGAACGCCAGCACGTTGTTGATCTGGTTCGGGAAATCGCTGCGGCCGGTGGCCACGATCGCCGCGTACTTGCGCGCCACCTCCGGGTGGATCTCCGGGTCCGGGTTGGACATGGCGAACACGATCGACTCCGGCGCCATCGACGCGATGAGCTCCTCGGCGATCAGACCGGCGGACAGCCCGAGGAACACGTCCGCGCCGGCCAGTGCCTCGGCCGCGCCGCCGGTGAGGCCGCGCGGATTGGTGCGGGTGGCCAGCTCGGCCTTCACCTCGTTGAGGTCGCCGCGCTCGGAGTTGACGATGCCCTTCGAATCGAGCACGGTCACGTCGCGGACACCGGCCGCGAGCAGGATGTTGGTGCACGCCACACCGGCGGCGCCCGCGCCGGACACCACGACCTTCAGGCCGTCGATGCCACGTCCCTGCACCTTGGCCGCGCCGTTGAGCGCCGCGAGCACCACGATGGCGGTGCCGTGCTGGTCGTCGTGCATCACCGGGCAGTCGAGCGCCTCGATGACGCGCTTCTCGATCTCGAAGCAACGCGGCGCGGAGATGTCCTCCAGGTTCACCGCGCCGAAGCTCGGCCGCAGGCGGATCAGCGTCTCGACGATCGCGTCGACGTCTTTGGTGTCCAACACGATCGGGATCGAATCCAGCCCGGCGAACTTCTTGAACAGCGCCGCCTTGCCCTCCATCACCGGCAGCGAGGCACGCGGGCCGATGTCACCGAGGCCGAGCACGGCGGTGCCGTCACTGACCACGACGACCAGCCGATCGGTCCAGGTGTAGCGCTTGGCCAGCGCCGCGTCCTCGGCGATCGCGCGGCTGACCTGGGCTACGCCCGGGGTGTAGGCGATCGAGAGGTCACGCTGGGTCTCCAGCGGCGCACTGAGTTCGACCGAGAGCTTGCCGCCGAGATGTCCCGCGAAGATTTCGTCGTTGGTGATTTCGGACAGGCTTGCGGTGGAATTCGGTGCGTCAGTCACAGGTGACACGATTTCACTCCTGCTCGGGTCGGGCTAAACCGGGGGACGGTTACCACTGGGTAATGGGTATAAGTCGTTTCACTGGGCTCATCGGGCACGCTGGCCGGTATGTTTCGAGGCGGCTGCGAGCGAGCGAACACGACTTGCCGGTATCTCGAGGGCGGCGCGGCACTGATCCGCGAAACAGAACCGGACGGGTGGGCCCGGACAGAACATGCGGTGCGATCTCGCGGGTCGCGACGGTACGTCGGCGAGGCGGAGACCTCCGTGATTCCCTCACCCGGCGGTGGCGGAGGTAAGGAATCCGACACATTCTGCCAGTCCGGTAGGCCAGTTGCCAAACCGGTAACCCCCTGGGCCGTGTCGCGCTCCATCACCCAACGGTATGGGCCGGGAATTACCTTCAGGTAAGCGGAAACTCCCCGTTCACGAGCGTGGCCCGGTGAGCGACCGCACTGTTCGGGGCTGCGAGGTCGTGAGTCCGTCGCAGCGGCCGGAAGGCTCCGGCACGACGCCGTGGACGCGGCTCATGCGACGATATCGCGGGCCTGCTCCGACATCGGATGCGGCGCGTCCGCCCGCACCCATACGTTGCGCACGCCACCTGTCATCAGCCGCATCCGCCAAGTGTCGGACGCGCCGGGATGATCGGTCCGGCGGTGCATGCCGCGACTCTCCGCACGCAACAACGCACTGTATTTCGTCCAGCGCGCCACCGCCAGCAGCGCCGCGGCCTGCCGGGCGCGCAGTAGGTCGGCGCCGCTGCCGCCGAGGTCGAATTCCGCGCCCGGCCACATCCCGTCGAGCTCGCCGATGCTGTCACGCAGGCTGCCCGCGCTGCGCCAGTAGCTACGCCGCAACGGCAAGGTGTGCTCTTGGACGAGGCCGATCACCGCCCGCGGATCGATCCGGGCCACGGCGTTGAGCCCGGCCCCCGGGACCTCGCGCACCGGAGCCCGCCGATCCACCGTGCGGGCGAATTTCGCCGCGCCCGTGCCCGCCCAGACACCGGAGGCGATCGCCCACGCTCCACCCAGCCAGCCGGATCCGCTCACCGCGCCGCTGATCGCCTCGCGGCTGACGACATCGCCCGCGGCGAACAGGCCCGGGACGGTCGTGGCGCAATCCGATCCGGTGGCTCGCAGTCCCCCGGTACCGCGCACGGTGCCCTCCAGCACGGCGCGCAGCGGCACCCGCTCGGCGCGGCCGCCCACGCCCTGGCGTTCCGGTCGGGAGCGGCGGTCGACCGGCACGTCGTCCAAGGCGGCGAAGACCCGCTGACCATCGGCGATGGCCGCGAGCGCCGCCGAGCGGTGGCCGGACAGTTCGGCGCCGGATTCGTCGTAGAGCGGGGCGAACCGCAAGGCGAGGCTCCGGAGCGCGGCCGGCTTCGCCGTCCCGGACGGCATCAGGCTGTAGGCGCAGGAGAACTCCATGCCGGACAGCTCGGCCCCGGCCTCCGCGGCGAGCAGCAGACCGTCGCCGGTGTCCACGTCGGTGCCCGCGGCGCCGGACAGGAACGCGCAGCCCCCGGTGGCCACCACGACCGCGCCCGCACGCACGGTCCACCGCGGGAAGCCGTCGTGGTGATGTAGCCCGGTCGCGCCCGCCACCACACCGTCACGGTCGACGAGCAATTGCAGAGCCGGATGGTGATCGAGGACGCGCACCCCGGCTTCCCGCACCGCGCGGCGCATCCGCCGCAGGTAGCGGGCGCCGTCGAGATGGATCCGCCGCCGAGCCGGGCCCGCCGGGTCAGCGGCGATGCGATAACCCCACCGAGCCGATTGCTCGACCCGCTGCTGGGTCTCCTCCAGCACCCGGTGCATCCAGTCCGGATCGCCCAGCCCACCGCCGTGCGCGTGCCCGCGCCGCACCGCCTCGTCCCGCGCGGGGCCGGGCGGAAGGTGCCACAACGAGATCGCGCCGTGGGCGGTCGGGCCGCAGGCCCCGGAGCGCGCCTTGTCGACGAGCACGACCGTGGCGCCCGCCGCGGCGGCCGAGACGGCCGCCCAGGCACCGGCGGGACCACCGCCGATTACCAGTACATCCGTCTCGAATTCGGTCATAAGGAAAAATATTCGGGCACAATTCATCCGCCCGCAACCAAAGCGCTGGGGTCAGCTCCACCATTGGGTCCAGAGCAATAATCCAGCAGCCAGGAAAACCGTTATGGACGCGGTCAAGGCGGCCCCACCGCGATGCCGATCCGCGTAGACCTGCGCCGCGAGGGCGACCGTCGCGGCCCCCACATGCCAGGCGACCGATTCACCGCCCGGACCGGGGAACCCGCGCCGGTCGGCGAGGACGGCGGCGCCGACCACGATCAGCATGCCCACCACGGTCCCCCCGGCGACCACGCCGCTGAGTCCACGCACGAATCTCACGAGGCGATCACCGGCACGCCGGAAGCCTTGCCTGCCAGCTTCTCGAATTGCGCGGGATCGGTGGTGAATTCGCCGAGCCGGATGGTCTTGTTGGTGCCGTGGTAGTCCGACGAACCGGTGGTGAGCAGGCCGAGTTCGGCGGCGAGATCGGTGAGCAGCGCGCGGTCGGCCGCGGAGTGGTCGGGATGGTCGATCTCCAAGCCGCCGAGCCCGAGGCCGGCCAGCTCCCGGATGTCGTCGACCGCCAGCAGCCTGCCCCGCTTGCGGGCCCTGGTGTGCGCCAGGACGCTGACCCCACCGGCCGTGGCGATCATCTGCACCGCACGCCGCAGCGGAGTGTCGGCCTTCTCGGCGTAGTAGCGGCCGTGCGGGGCGAGCAATTCATCGAACGCCGCGTCCACGCTGGGCACCACACCGGCGGCGACCAGCGCGCGAGCCAGATGGGGACGTCCCGCCGAAGGGCCCGCCGAGGCCAGCACCGCATCCGGGTCGATCGGCAGTCCGTCGGCCGCCATCCGCTCGGCCATCGCGCGCAGCCGTTCCACCCGTTCGGCGCGCAACCGCTCGCGTTCGTCGGCGAACCCGCGATGGGTCGGGTCGAACAAGTACGCCAGCAAATGCACGGGCACCGGCCAGCCGTCCTCGCCCAGACCCACACACGACATCTCCATGCCGCGGACCAGACTCATCCCCTTCGGCAGCGCGTCGACCGCTTCCGCCCATCCGGCCGTGGTGTCGTGATCGGTGATCGCGACGACGTCCAGGCCCGCCGCGGCCGCGTTCCGCACGAGTTCGGCCGGTGTGTCGGTGCCGTCGGACGCGGTCGAGTGGGTATGCAGGTCGATGCGCACGCCTTCAAGTCTTACAGTGCGGTGGCGTCGTCCCGCACGCGCAGGCGATCATCCGGCAGACCGCGGCGACGTAGCATCGTCACCGTGCCGTCCTTCTCCCCGCTTTCCTCGTTCCGTGGATCCGGCCGGTCACCAGCGCAGGCCGAGCAGCGGTTCATCCCGGTGCCGACAGCGCAGGCGATCGTCGACTGCGCGGTGTACGTGGACGGCGAACGCCTGCCCGGCCGGTTCACCCACCAGGCGGCACTCGCCCGAGCCCGCGAGGAGGACACCGGCTTCGTCTGGCTCGGTCTGCACGATCCGGATGCCGCGCAGATGGCCGACATCGCCGAGACGTTCGGGCTGCACCAACTGGCCACCGAACACGCCTTACAGCGCCACCAGCGGCCCAAGTTGGAACGATACGACGACTCGTTGCTGCTGGTGCTGCGCACGGTCAGCTACGTCCCGCACGAAATCGACAGCGTGAGCGAGATCGTGGAGACCGGCGAGATCATCGTGTTCACCGGTCCGGATTTCGTGGTCGCGGTCCGGCACGGTGAGCATTCCGGGCTGGCCGAGGTACGCAAGGCCTTGGAGGAGGACCCCGCGCAGCTGGCCATGGGCCCCGGCGCGGTCCTGCACGCGATCGCCGACCGGGTGGTGGACTCCTACATCGACGTGGCCCAGTCCGTCGAGAACGACATCGACGAGATGGAAGAGGAGATCTTCACCCCGCGCAGCAAGGTCACCGTGGAGTCGATCTACCAGCTCAAGCGCGAGGTGGTCGAGTTGCGGCGCGCGGTGAATCCGCTCGCCGCACCGCTGGAACTGCTCAGCCACAAACCGGATCTGCCGGTGCCCAAGGAGGTCCGGCGCTATCTGCGCGACGTCGCCGACCAGCACGCCGCCGTGGCGGAACGGATCAACGACTTCGACGAGGCGCTCAGCGCGCTGATCAGCGCCGCGCTGGCCCGGATCGGCGTGCAGCAGAACACCGACATGCGCAAGATCTCGGCGTGGGTGGCGATCGCTGCCGTGCCGACGATGATCGCGGGCATCTACGGAATGAACTTCGACCACATGCCCGAACTGCACCAGGTCTGGGGTTACCCCATGGTCTGGGCGCTCATTCTCGCCATCTGCACCGGCCTGTTCTTCACCTTCCGCCGCAACAAGTGGCTCTAGCGGGGCGGCGGATCACAAACTGGCGGCGCCGCGTCTCGGGTCGCGCACGTCGATCCCGGCTTCCTGCCACGCCTCCCGCAGCGCCTGCGCACCACGGACCCGGACCCACGCCGCCTCCGTCGCGGTCACCGGCGTCACCGCGAAATACCGCACCGGCTCGGCCGGGTCGGGCAGCGGCACCGCCGGAATATCGCTGTCGCCGAGCAGAACCGCGGTGAAGGGTGCGTCGCGCCACATCGGCTCACCCAGATCCAGCAGCGCGTCCGCTTGCAGCACAACGCCTTCCACGACCGGCGCCGCGGCCAGCACACCGAGCGACTTGGCCAGGCCCGAGCTGGCGCCGACCCCGGAGCGCAACGTCAGCACCAGTTCCGCGCGCGGCCCGCGCACCGGATCGGCGTGCACCGCCGCGGGATCGCCCATCGGATGCCTGCTGCCGCCCAGTGTCACGTAGTGCACCAGATCGCCCTCGGCGATGCGCAGGATCTCGATCGGCTCCAGACCCAGGAAAGTGACCGACGCGGCGTCCACCTGCGCGGCGTCCACGCCGAAATGGCCCAGCACCTCGGTGCGGACCTTCTCCAGCACTTCCATGCGTCAGATCGCCAGCCGCGCGAGCATGTCCCGCGCCTGCTCGGCCGACTTCGGATCGCACAGCACGTCGTAGCGGCCCGCCACCAGTTGCATGGTGGACGCGAAATCGCGCTGCCCCCTGGTCGCGGCGTACGGGATCGAGGTCGAGATGACGCCGAAGATCACGCCGCCGACCAGGCCGACGAGCAGCGGACCCAGCGCGCCGCTGGTGGTGAACAGACTGAGCAGTAGGCCGAGGAACAGTCCGAGCCAGGCGCCCGAGACCACGCCGCCGCCGATCACCTTGCCCCAGGTCAGCCGGTAGAGAACCCGCTCCACCTGCATCAAGTCGACGCCGACGATGGTCACGTCCTGCACCGGGAACTGGTTGTCGGCCAGATAGTCGACCGCTTTCTGCGCCTCGACATAGGTCGGATACGAGCCGACCGGCCAGCCCGACGGTGGCGTCGGGAGGCCTGGCCGCGCACGGCTCGAGTTCCCCAAGGGATTCGTCATAGTTCCATTCTGCTATTCCGGCGCATCCTGCGGTGGTGTGAAACGCGTGGTGCGCGTCATTCCGGCCGCGCGGCCCTTTTCCGCTATCACGGCGGCCATTTTGGCGCTGGCCTCATCGATCATCTCGTCACCGAGCATCACCGCGCCGCGCGCGCCGCCGGCCGACGAGGTGTGAAAGGCGTAGGCGTCGAGGATCTCCTCCGCGCGGTCGTAGTCCGCTTGGCGGGGGCTGAAGATCTCGTTCGCCGCCTCGATCTGGCCTGGGTGCAGCACCCACTTGCCGTCGAAACCCAGCGCGGCCGTGCGCGCGGCGGCCCGCCGGAAGCCCTCGACATCACGGATCTGCAGGTACGGGCCGTCGATCGCCTGCAGACCGTGGGCGCGGGCGGCGAGCAGGATGGTCATCAGGATGTGGTGGTAGGCGTCGCCGGTGTCGTAGCCCTCCGGCTGTTCGCCGACCACCAGGGTGCGCATGTTGATGCTGGCCATGAAGTCCGCCGGGCCGAAGACCAGGGTCTGCACCCGGGGGCTTGCGGTGGCGATGGCGTCGATGTTGCGCAACCCCAGCGCGTTCTCGATCTGCGGCTCGATCCCGATCCGGCCGACGTCCAGGCCACAGGTCTTCTCCAACTGGGTGAGCAGCAGGTCCAGCGCGCGCACCTGCCCCGCGTCGGTCACCTTGGGCAGCAGGATCGCGTCCAGCGCCGCGCCCGCGCCTTCGACCACGGAAATGACGTCCGCGTAGGTCCATTCGGTGGTCCAGTCGTTGACCCGGACCACGCGCAGTTGCGTTCCCCATCCGGAGTCGTTCAGCGCCGCGACGATGTTCGCCCGCGCCTCGGCCTTCGCGACCGGGGCGACCGCGTCCTCCAGATCGAGAAACACCTCGTCGACGGGCAGGGTTTTGGCTTTCTCGATCATCTTCGTGTTGCTGCCCGGGCAGGCGAGCACCGAACGGCGCGGCTTCATGATCACTCCCGTCGATCGTGGCGGGGTGCGAACGCCCGCCCGCGAACATCTAGCCTGGCAGCATGGCAGCTACCAGGGTGTACGTCGCCAGGCTGGCCGGTTTGGCGGTGCTGGGACCGGACGGCGAGTCTATCGGCCGGATTCGTGACGTCGTCGTGGCCGTCCGCTCCGACCGCCAGCAGCCCCGCGTGCACGGATTGGTCGTCGAATTGCCCACCCGGCGGCGCATTTTCGTGCCGATCCTGCGGATCACCGCGATCGAACCCGGCGTGGTCACGCTGAACACCGGCACGGTCAGCCTGCGGCGGTTCACCCAGCGTCCGGGCGAGATGCTCGCGCTGGCGCAGATCGTCGACTCGGTGGTGCGGGTCGAGGACCCGGACCTGCCGGATCTGACGGGCGTGGACGTCCACGTGGTCGATCTCGGCATCGAGCAGACCCGTTCGAGGGACTGGCTGGTCAGCAGGGTCGCGGTGCGCGGGCACCGGCGGCTCGGCCGCAGGCGCACGGTGCACGTGGTGGACTGGACCAGGGTCTCCGGCCTGACGCCCTACGAGATCGGCAGGCCGGGACAGGACGTCACGCAACTGCTCGAAGGGTTCGAGGGCATGCGCGCGGCCGACGTGGCGCAGCAGCTGCGGGAGCTGCCGGAGAAACGGCGGATCGAGGTGGCCGTCGCGCTTGACGACGAACGTCTGGCCGACGTGGTGCAGGAGCTGCCCGACGACGAGCAGGTCGAGCTGCTCGGTCATCTGGAGGTGCGCAGGGCCGCCGACGTGCTGGAGGCGATGGACCCCGACGACGCCGCCGACCTGCTGGGCGAGCTGCCCGAAGGCGAGGCCGAATCGTTGCTCGCCCTGATGGACCCGCAGGAGTCCGAGCCGGTGCGCAGGCTGCTCGAGCACTCGCCCTACAGCGCGGGCGGTCTGATGACGCCGAAACCGGTCATCCTGACGCCCTCCACGACGGTGGCCGAAGCCCTGGCGCGGGTGCGCAACCCGGACCTGACGCCCGCGCTGGCCTCCATGGTGTTCGTGGTCCGTCCGCCCACCGCGACGCCGACCGGCCGCTACCTGGGTTCGGTGCACATCCAGCAATTGCTGCGTGAACCCCCCGCCCACCTGGTGGGCGGCATTCTCGACACCGATCTTTCGCCGCTGCGCCCTGAACTCCCGTTGGCCGCCGTGACGCGGTATTTCGCGACCTACAACCTGGTCTGCGGACCGGTGGTGGACGAGGAGAACCACTTGCTCGGCGCGGTCAGCGTCGACGACGTCCTCGACCATCTGCTGCCGGAGGACTGGCGCGACCAGGAAGAGACCGATGAGCGGGGCGGAGCGTGACCACGCGGAGCCCCGCACCCGCCCGAAAGGACAGACCGTGAGCGAGAACGACCCGGGCGTGCGGCTCGGTCACAGCAGGGCCCGCCAGCGCCTGGAGACGCCGGTGGAGGGCCGGTTCCGATTGGAATGGGACGCCGAGGCCTTGGCCCGCAGCAGCGAGCGGGTGGCCCGATTCCTGGGGACCGGCCGGTATCTCGCAGTGCAAACGATCGTGGTGCTGGTTTGGATCGCGTTGAACGTCTTCGTGGTCGCGTTGCGCTGGGATCCGTACCCGTTCATCCTGCTGAATCTGGCGTTCTCCACCCAGGCGGCCTACGCCGCGCCGCTGATCCTGCTGGCGCAGAACCGGCAGGACAACCGCGACCGGGTCGCCCTGGAGGAGGACCGGGTGCGGGCCGCTCAGACCAAGGCGGACACCGAGTTTCTGGCCCGCGAACTGGCGGCGCTGCGCATCGCGGTCGGTGAAGTGGCCACGCGTGATTATCTGCGCCGGGAATTGGATGAGTTGAAAGGGATTCTGGACCGGATGGAGGCCACGGAATCCCCTGATCACGAGATCCGGTCGGAAAGCGGAGGAAAGGGCGGCCGCAAGAAAAGCTCCGGCCGAATGCCCGCTCCGACATCGGTTTCACCGTCGGTAACCGATGATCAACCAGAAATGCCGAATAAGGACCTGACTGGTGGGTAACCTGGACAACGTTGTCCAGAGCGGCCAGGGCAGGGGATGTCCCGGACAGCCGCTCCCACGACGTCGAGGATTGGGTGTGGCCGAATGCGTGTATCTGCTCCGATAACGGTCTCGGCTTTGGTTGTTGCTGGTGCGGTGGTGAGTGGTTCGGGGGTGCAGACGCCGGTGCGTGAGCCGGCGCCGCGGGCACCGGAGGTGCTGGCGGCGGCGAGTGCCGAGTCGCGGGTGGTGGGGTTGTTGCCGGTGACGGCGGAGGGGCCACGACGATTGCGGGCGGTGACGCCCGGAGGGGCGCCGTTCGCGGGTCTGGTTCCGCTGCAGGAGATGAGGTTGCCCTCGGCGGGCGGTGCGTTGGGGATTCCCGAGGTGGTGTTGGCGGCGTATCGGAATGCGGAGTTGGCGTTGGCGTCCTCGACGCCGGGGTGTGGGTTGTCGTGGAGTTTGCTGGCGGGGATCGGGCGGATCGAGTCGGGGCATGCTCGTGGTGGGCGCACGGATGCGGCGGGGACGACGGTGGCGCCGATCTTCGGTCCGGCGTTGGATGGGAGTCTGCCGGGTAACGAGGTGATCAAGGCGGCGGACGGGGGGTATGTGCGGGCGTTGGGTCCGATGCAGTTCCTGCCCGGGACCTGGAACGCTTACGGGGCGGACGGGAACGGGGACGGGGTGGCCGATCCGCACAATGTGTTCGATGCGGCGTTGGCGGCGGGGAAGTATCTGTGTTCGGGGGGTTCGGATCTACGGGAGGGGTCCCAGGAGTTGCGGGCGGTGTTGCGGTACAACAACTCGATGGCGTACGCGGCGAATGTGCTGAGCTGGTCGGCGGCGTATCGGACGGGGGGTTCGCCGACGCAGGTGCGGATCTCGCCGGATCTGGTGGCGCCGGGCACGCTCTCACCCAGTCCGGACATGAGCGCGGTGCGTACCCAGACGCCGTCCATCGATCCGGACGAGCAGGCGCGCGCGGCGGGCCTGGCTCCGAGGCCGCGGCCACGGCCCGCGCCGACCACGGTGATGATCACGATCCCGGGCCTGCCGCCGATCCCGTGCGGAATCTTCTGCCCGCCTCCACCGGTCGATCCGTGTGTGGGACAGGCGATTCCCGCACCGATGCCGTTCCCCGACCTACCAGGGACAGCGCGCGTACCACTGGCCCCGCAGCAGCCCTATGGCGCCGCACCGGCCCAAACCCCCCGCCCGGCCGGACCCGGCCCTGGAGCCGAGCCCGCCGATGCCGTAACCGCCGGTCGGCCCGGCGCTCCGGACCAGGCGGCCGCCCGATGCGCACAGCCCGACACCACGCTCGCCACGACCGAATCCGTCCCGCTCCCTGGCGATCAGCCCGCTCCCGATACCGCACCCCGAGGCGATACCGAGCCCGCCACCGCCACACCGCCCGCGCCGGAACCAGAACGGGTGCCCGACGCCGCGCCCACGCCCACGCCGCAACCAGGGATAACCCTGCCTTTCGGCATCGTCATCCCGCTTCCCACCCCACCGTCTCCCCAGCAGTGATTCAAACCTGGTATCAGATCACGAAGCAGTAACAAAAAGGTCTCGGATGCGGTAGCCTCTCCCTTGGTCCGTAACAAACGGCTCACAACGAGTCATGGGAGGGTCACCACACCGTGGGGCGTCATCGAAAACAACCGCCTGCCACCGCCAGACGGAGTTCCGTCATCGCGCTGACCGGACTGGTTCCCGCCGGGCTGGTATCCGTCACGGCAGCCTCCGAGGTCGGCGACGCCGTACCCCTCGCAGCCGCGGTCCAGACGCCGGATGACCAGAGCGTCCAGGGGGCCCGGCCGCAGGCGGCCGCCGAGCCCGTCGCCGCGGCCGAATTCGTCGCACACGCCATGGCCAAGGCCGCGCCCACCGCGACACCGCTGGTGAAAACCGTTGCGCTGCCGAATGGCCGGCCACGGGCCGCGATGCCGACCGGGCCGTTGGGCGTCCCCGGTGTGGCCGTCGCGGCGTACCAGAACGCGGAACGCGTCCTGGCGGCCGAGAACCCGGTGTGCGGCATGCCGTGGTCGCTGCTGGCCGGGATCGGACGGGTGGAGTCCACCCACGCGTTCGGCGGCAAAGCCGACGCCGACGGCAATCCGCTGAGCCCGGTCTACGGCCCCGTGCTGGACGGCTCGCTCACCGGCAACCACGTCGTCCGGGACTCCGACGACGGCGCGCTCGACGGCCTGGACGGCTACGACCGCGCGATCGGACCGATGCAGTTCCTGCCCGACACCTGGAAGCGCTACGCGGCCGACGGCAACGGCGACGGCATCGCCGATCCGCAGAACCTGTTCGACGCCGCTCTGACGGCCGGGAAGTACCTGTGCGACGGCGGCCTGAACATGCGCGACCTGGCGCAACAGTCCAAGGCGATCCTGCGGTACAACCACTCGATGGCGTACGTCGCGAACGTCATGGCCTGGGAGACTTCCTACAGCACGGGGGTCGCACCCCGGGCCGCGGACTTGCCCAAAATTTGACACGCCTAAAATTCCTGCCATGCCAGTCGTTACGGAATCGGATGTGCGGGGTGCCCTCGCGAAGGTCGACGACCCGGAGATCCGCAAGCCGATCACCGAGCTGGGCATGGTGAAAAGCGTCGTGATCGGCGCCGACAGCGATGTCCATATAGAGATCTATCTGACGACGGCGGGATGCCCGCTGCGCACCGAGATCACGCAGCGGGTCTCCAAGGCCGTCGCCGACGTGCCCGGCGTGGGCGCCATCACCGTCGACCTCGATGTGATGGACGACGAGCAACGCACCGCACTGCGCAAGCAGCTGCGCGGCGACTCGGCCGATCCGGTCATCCCGTTCGCCCAGCCCGGCTCCCTGACCCGGGTCTACGCGGTCGCTTCCGGCAAGGGCGGCGTCGGCAAGTCCAGCGTCACGGTGAACCTGGCCGCCGCGATGGCCGCGCGCGGCCTGTCGGTCGGCGTGCTGGACGCGGACATCTACGGCCATTCCATCCCGCGGATGCTCGGCACCGACGCCAGGCCCACCCAGGTCGAGCGGATGATCATGCCGCCGACCGCGCACGACGTGAAGATGATCTCCATCGCGCAGTTCACCCAGGGCAACACGCCCGTGGTGTGGCGCGGCCCGATGCTGCACCGGGCGCTGCAACAGTTCCTCGCCGACGTGTTCTGGGGCGACCTCGACATCCTGCTGCTCGACCTGCCGCCGGGCACCGGCGATGTCGCGATCTCCATCGCGCAGCTGATCCCGAACGCCGAGATCTTGGTGGTCACCACACCGCAGCCGGCGGCAGCGGAGGTCGCCGAACGGGCGGGCGCGATCGCGCTGCAGACCCGCCAGCGCATCGCGGGCGTGGTGGAGAACATGTCCTGGCTGGACCTGCCGGACGGCACCCGGATGGACCTCTACGGCTCCGGCGGCGGCCAGGCCGTCGCCGACCGGCTCACCCGCGCCGTGGGCGCCACTGTGCCGCTGCTCGGCCAGATCCCCATCGAACAGGCTCTGCGCGAAGCCGGCGACGAAGGCACCCCCATCGTGCTGCGCGATCCGGAGAACTCCGCCGCCAAGGCGCTGCTCGAAGTCGCCGACAAACTCGCCGTCCGCCGCCGCGGCCTGGCAGGCATGTCACTCGGCATCGATACCACCCGTCACCTGTAACCCCGCATAAGCTCGTGCCATGCTCACCATGCTGCTGTACGTGCTGATCGTCGGCTTGGTCGCCGCGGTGCTGTTCCTGCTCGCCAGTGCGGTGTTCGGGCGGTCGGAGGAGCTCGGGCCGCTGCCGGAGGGGACGACGGCCACCGTGTTGCCGGTGCACGGGATCACGGGGGCGGACGTGCGCGCGTTGCGTTTCCAGCAAGTGGTGCGCGGCTACAAAGCCGGAGAGGTGGATTGGGCGCTGGCGCGACTGGCCGCGCGGATCGATGAACTCCAGCACCAACTGGCCGAGGCGCAGGCCGCGCGCTGGCAGACACCGATCGCGCCGGAGTCGAAGTGAGCGCTCCCGCCGACGACGGGCTGATCCGCTGCGCTTGGCCACTGGACTCGCAGCTTTACCGGGACTACCACGACTACGAGTGGGGCAAGCCCCTGCACGGTGACGACGCCTTGTTCGAGCGCCTCTGCCTGGAGGCCTTCCAATCCGGCCTGTCGTGGCTGACCATCCTGCGCAAACGTCCGGCCTTCCGCGCGGCTTTCGCCGGCTTCTCCATCGAGCGCGTCGCGGAGTTCGGCGACGACGACGTCGCCCGGCTGCTGGCCGACGCGGGCATCGTCCGCAACCGCAGCAAGATCGACGCGGCGATCGCCAACGCCCGTGTCGCCCGCGATCTCGACATCGGCTTGGACGAGTTGCTCTGGTCGTTCGCCCCGCCGCCGCGCCCGCGCCCGCGCTCCGGCTCCGACGTGCCCGCGACCACCCCCGAATCCGTCGCGCTGGCAAAAGAATTGAAACGGCGCGGATTCCGGTTCGTCGGCCCCACCACGGCGTATGCGCTGATGCAGGCGACCGGAATGGTCGACGACCACTTGGCCGATTGCTGGGTGGGCAGCGACTCGCTCGACACGGGCCGACCGGTCACTTTTTGAACTCAGCTATCCGTCCACATCGGCGATAGGGAAGAATGGGACGGGTGTAGCTCGCCAAACGCCGGCGAGCTCACTGGTTGGTGACAACTGGAGTTCCAAGAAAGTGCGCAGCAGACCGCGCAGATCTGGAGGGAGCAGAGGATGGCGGCCATGAAGCCCCGCACCGGGGACGGTCCCCTCGAGGCAACCAAAGAAGGGCGTGGAATCGTGATGCGGGTTCCACTCGAGGGTGGCGGGCGTCTGGTCGTCGAACTCACGCCGGACGAGGCAGCGGCGCTCGGTGACGAACTGAAGAGCGTCACGAGCTGAGTGGCCCCGGCTGAGCACTCGGCTCTCGCCGTCGCGGCCGACGTCCTGGCTTGCCCGGAATGCCTCCGGGCACACCAGGACGCCGCGCCGCTCGCGCTCGAACCGCGAGATCGAGCACTGCGCTGCGGTAGCGGTCACAGCTTCGACATCGCCCGGCAAGGCTATGTCAGCCTGCTGACCGGTGCGTCGACCAAAATGACCGGCGACACCGCGGCCATGCTCGACGCGCGCGCCGCCTTTCAGAGCGAAGGCCACTTCGCGCCGATCGCCGACGCGGTGACGCGCGCCGCCACGGCGCGCCGCTGCGACGGCCCGATGCTGGAGATCGGCGCGGGTACCGGCTATTACCTCGCCCGTGCGCTCGACGCCGCTCCCCCGGCGGTCGGCATCGGACTGGACGTGGCCAAACCCGCCGTCCGGCGGTGCGCGCGCGCCCACCCGCGCGCGGCGGCGGTGCTGGCCGACGCCTGGCGCGGGTTGCCGATCCGAGACGGCGCGCTGGCCTGCGTACTCTCCGTCTTCGCCCCGCGCAATCCCGGCGAGATCGCCAGGGTGCTCGCCGCGGACGGCGGCTTCGTCGTCGTCACTCCCACCGAGCGCCATCTCGGAGAGCTGATCGAGCCGTTGGACATGGTCCGGGTCGATCCCGACAAGGACCGCAGGCTCGACGCCGCGATGGCGGGGCATTTCGAGCCGGTCGACCGGACGCTCGTGGAGTATCCGATGACGCTCGCCGGAACCGATGTCGCGCACGTGGTCGGCATGGGCCCCTCCGCGCATCACGCGGCCGCGGGAGGTGAGCGTCTGGCGCGGCTGCCGGAGTCCGTCGAGGTGACCGCGTCCGTCGTCGTCGGCACCTACCGTCCGGCCGCCTGATCGCCGGATTCAGCCTTTCCTGACCGCGTCGTAGACCGTGACCGTGCGCGCGGCGATGCGCGACCAGTCGAATTCCGAGATCGCCCGCGCCCGGCCCGCGGCACCGAGCCGCGCGGCCAGTTCCGGGGCGCCCGCCACCTCGTTCACGGCGGCGGCCAGCCCGTGTTCGTAGTCCTCCGCAGCGCCCGCGTCGTAGTGCACGAGGCGTCCGTTGCGGGCGTCGACCACCTCGGGAATGCCGCCCACGTCGGAGGCGACCACGGCGGTGCCGCAGGCCATCGCCTCCAGGTTGACGATGCCCAGCGGTTCGTACACCGACGGGCACACGAACAGCGACGCGGCGGCGAGGATCTGCCGGATCTGCTCGGTCGGCAGCATCTCGCGCACCCAGAACACGTCCCCGCGCCGCTGTCGCAGCTCCTGGACCGCCGCGGTGACCTCCTGGGCCAGCTCGGGCGTGTCCGGGGCGCCCGCGCACAGCACGAGCTGGATGCCGGGGTCGAAGTGGCGGGCGGCGGCCAGGAGGTGGCCGACGCCTTTCTGGCGGGTGATGCGGCCGACGAAGGCGACGATGGGAAGATCCGCCCGGACACCGAGCCGGTCGAGCACCGACGGCTCGTCACCGGTCACCGGGCCGGGATGCCAGACCGTAGCATCGATGCCGTTGTGCACCACGTGGACCCGGTCGGGATCCACCGCGGGGTAGGCGTCGAGCACGTCGCGGCGCATGCCCTCGCTCACGGCGATGACGGCGTCGGCGTGCTCGACGGCGTTGCGCTCCGACCAGGACGACAGCCGGTAGCCGCCGCCGAGCTGCTCGGCCTTCCACGGCCTGCGCGGCTCCAGGGAATGCGCGGTGAGCACGTGCGGGACGCCGTAGAGCGTCGCGGCCAGATGCCCGGCCAAACCGCTGTACCAGGTGTGCGAGTGCACCACGTCCACATCGCCCACCGCGTCGGCCATGCGGAGCTGGGCGGACATCATCTGCAGCGCGGCGTTGGCGGCGTAGAGCGACGGATCCGGTTGGTGGACCACGGCGTCGGCGCGCTCGACCCCCATGCAGTGCACGGTCACCTCGCACAGATGACGCAAATGCGCCGTCAGCTGCGTGACGTGCACCCCCGCGCCGCCGTACACCTCGGGGGGATACTCGCGGGTCAGCATCGCGACGCGAAGCCGGTCCCGCTCGTCGGAATCCACCGCCGAACGTCCGCCATCCGTGCCGAAACTCACCGATTCAAAGTAGACGTTCGGCTCCGCGGCGGCCACTCACAGGCGTTCCACCCGGTAGTTTGGCAGGTGTGAGGAGCCAGCCGCACGTACTCGGGATCGTGCTCGCCGGTGGCGAGGGCAAGCGACTCTTTCCACTCACGGCCGACCGCGCCAAGCCCGCCGTCCCGTTCGGCGGCGCCTACCGCCTCATCGACTTCGTCCTCAGCAACCTGGTCAACGCGGGCTTCCTGCGGCTGTGCGTACTGACCCAGTACAAGTCGCACTCGCTCGACCGGCACATCTCACAGACCTGGCGGCTGTCCGGTTTCGCGGGCGAGTACATCACCCCGGTGCCCGCCCAGCAGCGGCTCGGGCCGCGCTGGTACACCGGCAGCGCGGACGCGATCATGCAGTCGCTGAACTTGATCTACGACGAGGACCCGGACTACATCGTCGTTTTCGGCGCGGATCACGTCTACCGGATGGATCCGGAGCAGATGGTGCGCCACCACATCGATTCCGGCGCGGGCGTGACCGTGGCGGGGATCCGGGTGCCGCGCAGCGAGGCGAGCGCGTTCGGCTGCATCGACAGCGACGATTCCGGCCGCATCACGCAGTTCCTGGAGAAACCCGCGCATCCGCCCGGCACCCCGGACGACCCCAACGTCACGTTCGCGTCCATGGGCAACTACGTCTTCACCACCAAGGTGCTGGTGGACTCGATCCGGGCCGACGCGGACAACGCCGATTCCGACCACGACATGGGCGGCGACATCATCCCGGCCCTCGTCGCGTCCGGGCAGGCAGGCGTCTACGACTTCGCCGACAACGAGGTGCCCGGCGCCACCGACCGCGACCGTGGTTATTGGCGCGATGTCGGGACCATCGACGCGTTCTACGACGCGCACATGGACCTGGTCTCGGTGCACCCCGTGTTCAACCTCTACAACCGTCACTGGCCGATCCGCGGGGCGGCCGAGAACCTGCCTCCCGCGAAGTTCGCCCAGGGCGGGCTTGCGCAGGAATGCATCGTGGGCGCGGGCAGCATCCTGTCCGCCGCGACCGTCCGCAACTCGGTGCTCAGCGCCAACGTCGTGGTCGACGACGGGGCCACCGTAGAAGGGTGCGTGCTCATGCCCGGCGTGCGGATCGGACGCGGCGCGGTGGTGCGGCACGCGATTCTGGACAAGAACGTGGTCGTCGGCGAGGGCGAGATCATCGGAGTGGACCTGGCGCGCGACCGCACCCGCTTCGCCGTGAGCAACGGCGGGGTCGTCACGGTCGGAAAAGGCGTCTGGGTCTAGTCGCGCGGTCTCAGGGCGCGCCCGGCTCGGGTACGGGAGAGCCGATGCAGAACGGCGCGCAGGGGCCGGGTGTGCGCGGCACGGTCGTTTTCGAGTCTTTGCCGAAATCGGCGGTGCTCACCAAATAGACCATCAGCACGGCGAACAACAGCACCCCGGCGAAAGCGATCATGGTCCGGCCCCAATGGAGCGGCTTGGGGCGACGCTCGTCTTCGTCCCAGAGGAACATCATCATCACCATGTCGCACCCGCTTCCGGATCCACTCGGAACATGCCTTCACCAGTATCGGTGATCATCGGCGTTTCGCTGCGTCTTGCGCCGAACCGTGGCTTTTCGGTGGTTTTTTCGCGAAGTCGGCCCGCCGCTGGCGGAGGGCACGTGTGCGATGAGAAGTGAGCACGGCGGCTCGAATTCCGGAAAAACTTCGGTGCCAGGCCCATTCGGCCGCACCGGGAGCCCCTGTCGGCGGCGGGATTACTGCGCGGGCGGGGCGACGTTCTGGGTGCAGAACGGTTCGCAGGGTCCCGGTGGCGGAGTGGTCTTCTCGGGGCCGGTGTCGAAATCGGTGTTGCTCACCACCACCATCACCAGCACGGCGCCCAGAATCACGAACAGCAGGGCCAACATCGTCGGCCGCAACCAACTCGTTCGCCGTTCGGTCACCACGTCCCCCATGACCGCTACTTCGATGGGAGTCAATTCACGCATAACTGTTTTCCTCACTGAGTTCTTTCTCAGCGCATACCCCGGATTCCGGAGTGGAATCAGACTCGCGCGCGAATCCTTAACCTCGTGAGGCACACAGCAATCCGTCTCCGACCGGAATCAGCACACAGGTGAGTTCCGGGTTCTCCGCGATGGCGCGGGTCGCCGCGCGCACCGCCTGGGTAGCCGGATCACGCTGCGCCGGATCGGGTACCCGTCCGCCCAGCAGCGCGTTGTGCAGGAGAATCGCGCCTCCGTCGCGCAGCAGACGCACCGCTTGGGCGACGTACTCGGGGTGCTCCAGCGGCGCGGCGTCGATGAAGACCAGGTCGTAGGCGCCGTCGGCCAGCCGGGGCAGTACGTCGAGCGCGCGCCCGTTGATCAGCCGGGTGCGGGCCGGCGGGATGTCGGCGGCGCGGAATGCCTCCTTGGCCGCGCGCTGATGTTCCGGCTCGGAATCGATGGTGGTCAGCGTGCCGTCCTCGCGCATGCCGTCGAGCAGCCACAACCCGCTGATGCCCGCGCCGGTGCCGACCTCGACGACCGCCCGCGCGCCGAGCAGCTGCGCGTACATGCTCAGCAGCGCGCCCACCGAGGGCGGCACGGGTACCACGCCGAGTTCGGTGGCCCGTTCCCGCGCGCTGACGAGGATTTCGTCTTCCACGACGGATTCCTCCACGTAGGCGAGATTCCGCTCCAGATTCGATGCCACGGGTATGAGGCTAACGCCGGGCGGGTGATCTCGGCGTTCCGGACAACACGCGCCGCCCGCCATTTCCGCCGCCGGTTTTCTCAGGTGACCCTCAGGATCTCCATAACCCGGCCATATCAGGACCAGAAAGAGTATGGGCAACGCAAGACCACCGACCGTGTTTACACGGGACGCGGGAACAACGACATACCAGTTGTCGGTTGTATCCCTACGTGACGGTCCGCAGATCCGGGCCGAGCGAGTCCCGACGTTTGCGGTCCCTAGTAGGAGGTAGCCCCATCCACATGGTCGATGCGGCGCGCGAATACGCCACCCTGCCCGAGCAGATCCTGCCGGTCGAAGCCGACTCCGTCGAGGACGCGGCCGAGCTGACCGGTACCGCTGCCTTCGATGCCACCGGTGACCGGGCGGCGATGCCCACCTGGGATGAACTCGTGCGCGAGCACGCCGACCGGGTCTATCGGCTGGCCTACCGCCTGTCCGGCGACGCGCAGGACGCGGAGGACCTCACCCAGGAGACCTTCATCCGGGTCTTCCGTTCGCTGTCGAACTACCAGCCGGGCACCTTCGAGGGGTGGCTGCACCGCATCACCACCAACCTGTTCCTGGACATGGTCCGCCGCCGCAACCGGATCAGGATGGAAGCGCTGCCCGAGGACTACGACCGGGTCCCCGCCGAGGGCCCAGGGCCGGAGCAGGCCTACCACGACGCCCGGCTGGATCCGGACCTGCAATCGGCTCTGGATTCGCTCGCGCCGGAGTTCCGCGCGGCCGTGGTCCTGTGTGACATCGAGGGGCTGTCCTACGAGGAGATCGGCGCTACGCTCGGCGTGAAACTGGGCACTGTGCGCAGTCGGATCCACCGTGGACGCCAGGCTCTGCGCGACTACCTTGCGCATAATGGAAGTGAGCAGCGGTTCGCCGCTGACGCGAACATAGGGTGATTCGTCGGACGCCGGCATCGCCCGAACATCGGTCGATGTCGGTTGAAAGGGTGAGCACCGAATGAGTGGCGACTCCAGCACGTCCGGTCGTCGTCCGCCCCGTTTTCGCCCCACCGAGCATTTGGCGAGTGAGGCGGTCGCGGCGTACGTGGACGGTGAGCTGCGGATGAACGCCTATCTGCGTGCCGCTCAGCACCTCTCGCTGTGCCCCGAGTGCGCAGCGGAGGTCGATGCCCAGCAACAGGCGCGCATCGCCTTGCGGCACGCGGGCCAGGTCGCGATTCCGACCGGACTACACGACAGCTTGACCAGAATTCCGCTCGCGGAACTGCCGGGCGGCGCCTCCAGCGGCACAACGCCCTCGCCGGCCACCGGCCAGTCCGGGCGCAACGAGGCGGTTTTCGGGTTTCTCACCGATTCGTTCACCACGACCCGGTGGACCACGTGGTGGCGCAAGTAGAGTTTTCCGAGTGACCACCGAATCGACGAATTCCGGATCGGCCGACACCTCGGATTCGGCGGCCGACCGCGGGAATCTCCGTCCTCCGGACGCACCCGTGCTCGGCCCGCGCCCGGTCTACCGGCCGCATGTCGACACGCACACCGCGCGCGCCTTCCGCAGGCCGTCCGGCCTCTCCGGTTCGTTCGCCGAGCCGCTGCCGCTGCGCAAGTCCGGTTCGGCATCGCAATCCGGTACCGAGCCGCAGAATCGTCCGCCCGACGCGGTGCTGGCCGAGGCCTTCGGCCGCCCGGAAGGCTCCAGCGAACTGCTCCAGCGCGATCCCGACGCGGCCGGCGGTCCGGCCACGGTGGCCGGACCGGCCGATCCATGGCGTGATCCCGAGGCGGTCGCGCGCCTTGGCGCCCCCGCGGTGCCCACACCCGAGCAGCAGACGCTTCCGCAGGCCGCGAAGCTGAGCGCCCGCGAAGTGCTGTTCGGCTCCCGGGTCGCCCCCAAGGCGCTGGCCCTGCTGGCGCTCGTCGCCGTCGTCATCGGCCTGCTCGGCGGGCTGGTCGGGCGATTGACCGCGGATACCGCCTCGACCCTCACCTCGCGCAAGGTGACACTGGAGCAGAGTGGTGACGGCACCCGCCCGCACGGCCTCATCGCGCAGGTCGCCAACGCCGTGCTGCCCTCGGTCGTCTCCATCCGGGTCACCGTCGGCGACAACGGCGCCACCGGCTCCGGCGTGGTGATCGACGGCGGCGGCTACGTGGTCACCAACAACCACGTCATCTCGATGGCCGCCCAGGACAAGTCCAACCGGTCCGCGATCCAGGTGCAGTTCTCCGACGGCACCCGGGTGCCCGCCCAGATCGTCGGCCGCGACCCGAAGACCGACTTGGCCGTGCTGAAGGTCGATGTGAAGAATCTCACCGTCGCCCAGCTCGGCAAATCCGGCAACGTGCAGGTCGGTGACGACGTGCTGGCCATCGGTTCGCCGCTCGGCCTGAGCAAGACGGTCACCTCCGGCATCGTCAGCGCCCTGCACCGGCCGGTGAAACTGGAGGGCGAGGGCAGCGACACCAAAGCCGTGATCGACGCCGTGCAGACCGACGCGTCGATCAACCCGGGCAACTCCGGCGGCGCGCTGGTGGACATGGACGGCCGGGTCATCGGCATCAACACCGCCATCCGCAGCGAGACCGGCGGCTCGGTCGGTCTCGGCTTCGCGATCCCGGTGGACAAGATGATCGAGGTCGCGCAGACCTTGATCCGCGACGGCGTCATGCACCACCCGACCATCGGTCTGAGCGCGCGCACCAAGCAGGTGGCCAACGAGGTGATGAGCGGCGCGGCGGTGGCGGACGTCGTGGCGGGCGGCCCGGCGGCGCGGGCCGGGATCGTGGAGGGCGACGTGATCGTGAAGGTCGGCGATCGCGAGGTCACCGGTCCGGACGAACTGGTCGTCGCGGTGCAGTCGCGCAAGATCGGCGAGACGGTGAACGTGCAGTTGATCCGCGATGGCAGGCAGGTGGACGTGCCGGTGACCCTGGAATCCGACTGAATCGCAGGTCGGATCGCCAGGTAGCCTGATTACGTGTTCAGCAACATCGGCTGGAGCGAGATGGTCATCCTGCTCGTCGCCGCCCTCGTGATCCTCGGCCCGGAGCGCTTGCCCGGTGCCGTGCGCTGGACCACGCGCAGCCTGCGGCAGGTGCGCGATTACGCGAGTGGCGCCACCTCGCAGCTACGTGAGGAGCTCGGGCCGGAGTTCGACGACTTGCGCAAGCCGCTGGCCGACTTGAACGAACTGCGCGGCATGACACCACGGGCGATGGTGACCAAACACCTTCTCAACGGCGACGATTCGCTGCTCCGGAATTTGGACAGCGCGCTGCCCGATCCGAAGGACCTGTACAGCACCAACAGCGGGATGCCGGACTATCCGATGCCCAAGCTGGATAAGCCGTTGGACCGCAACGAACGTCCCCCGATCGACACCGATGCCACCTGAGCCGTCAAGAAGACTAGACGCATTGCGCTGTTCAGCTGTCTAGACTTCGCACATGTCGGCCGATGACGTGGCGCGCGTGTTCGCGATCGAGGACAAGGTCGAGCGACTGAAAGCGGCCACCGACGGGGTGGCGGCGGCCCAGCAGACCATCAACGAACTGACCAGGATTCGGCGTGCCGTGATCCGAGAGCTCCATGCCGAAGGATGGACGTTCGCGAGAATCGGTGCGGCGGCGGGCCTTTCCCGTGCCCGCATCCACCAGGTGAGTACGCAGGGACCAGCGCCGGAGGGACTGTTCTTCGGGCACGGTTCGCTCACCGTGCTCGTCCCCGAGGTGCGCGCCGGGCGGGTGATCGGGGCGCCCGATCCCGCGGCGCCGCAGCGATTGGCCGAGCTCCTGCGCGAACTCGGCTTCAGTGTCGCGGTCGAGCATTTCCTACCGGGCCGCCCGATCGACCTGCGGCGGGATGGTCTGATCGTGCTCGGCGGCCCGGAACTGTCGCCCAGTCTGCGTCAGCTGGTCGCCGCCGATCCGCGATTGCGCCGCGCGGTGGCGAGGATGGGTGACGCGCGGCGGGGAATCGAGGACCGGGCGGCCCGGCGGGTGTACCGGCCGGGTGGACCCGAACCGCACGACATCGCTTATCTGGGCAGGCTTCCCCGGCCCGACGGGCGCGGCAGCGTGTTGATGATCGATGGCATGCATCCGCCCGGCTCGCTGGGCGCGATCCGGCTGCTCGCCACCCGGTTGGCCACGCTGCACGAGCGGGCGAGCAATCACCTGTTCTCGGTCCTGATCGCCTGTCGCTTCGACCGTGCCACGGGCGAACCCCTGGAGGCCGAACTGCTCACGCCGGTCTATCGGCACGACCCCGAAAACAGGTCGTCCGCAACGGGTGTGCGCCGCTGAGCTTCGGCTCCTACGAGTGACCCCTCACACGCGGCGGCATCGGTTCACGCGGATCGCGTGTCGCGCGGGGCGGACAACCGGTTCCCGTGCGGCAGAGGCAACGCGCCCGCGCCCAGCGTTTCGCTCGTCCGAGCCGCTGATCCTTCGGTCGTCCGCTCCGGAACTATCCAGCAGCGGGATTCGACCGCCGGCACGGTTCCACTCAGGGACGCGTCGGTCGCACCGGCACAACGGGATTCAGCAAATGATCGGACACCGTAAGGAGCGGGTGCACCACCGCGGGGCAGCGCTGCGCTTACCGCGCGAGCCGTCCAACGGAGAAACCACCTCACTGGCCGATAAAGCTGATCACAAAGGCTGAGCCACGTCAGCCGCGCGGCCTTACGCCTATGTGTCCCAGATCACCACACCTCGCGCAAGCGGGTTCATACACAGATGATTGAATAGCTGGACGATAACCGCATGTGATAGGTGAACTCTTATGCGTGATCGAAAGTCGATGTCTGCGAGTTCCGTGTCCCTTCTCTCCGTATTCCGGCACCGGCCGCACGGCCGCGCGGCCCGAACCGGTAATCCGGCGGTGACCACCCACCGGGTGACCTACAGCGACCGGTTGCGCGTCTTCGTCGGCCGCGACGAGGCCATCGACAGCTTTCTGCGCCCACTGGGCAGGCTGGACGGCTTCCACCGCTACTCGATGAACATGACCCGGCTCGCCGAGCCGATGCGGCCCGCCGACATCGACCCGGCGCTCAGCTCGGCGCCGGGGCGGGAGTATCTGCAGTGCACCGGCTCGGCGGACGCGCTGACCCTGGAAGTGCGCACCGCCGTCGGCGGCAGGTCGCACCGCTTCACCGTGGGCCTGCGTGGCGACCGACTCGGCCCGCCCGAGGTCGACGTGCCGGTCCCGTCCTGCGTGCCCACCCCGCGCGTCTATCCCGACGAGCTGTTCACCGCCGAGCAGGCGGCCGAGATCTTCACGGCGTATTTCGAGACCGACGCCGTCCCGTCCCATCTACAACTCCGCGAAACGGACACGTGAGGTGTCCGGCAAGGAGGAATCGTGAATCCACTATTGCTCATCGGCGGCGCCGTCCTGGCGTTGGGCCTGCTCGGACTGCTCCTCAGCGTGCTGCTGCGGCCGGCGGGATCGAAGGCTCATCTGACCGTCGCCGACCTGCAGGCCCGGCTCGCCGACGAAGAATCGGCCACCTCGCCCGAGCCGGACGACGAGCCGAAGCCAGAGGAGCCACCCGCCGACGGCGCCGAGGCGGCGGATTCCGCGGGTCCGGAGGTCGAGCAAACCCACCCCGAGCGCGACGACACCCGGGACGACGGGGCTTCCGACGACGACGGAACCGAACGTGGCGCGGCCCCCGCGTCGTCGTTGCCGCGCCGAAAAGTTTTCAAGTAACTAGGCTGACGGTACGGCGGGGATCCGCCGACTGTCTCGGGCCCGATGCGCTGTGGCCGGACCCTTTCGGGAAAGGACCGGTTCCGGTGCGCGCGATCCTCGGGCAATTGCTCACCCTGCTGCCGCACGGCCCGGTCGCACTGGCCCGCGTGGTGGACACGACCGGCCCCGGTCCCCGGGAACCGGGAGCGGCGATGATCGTCACCGAGTCCGGCGAGGTCCACGGCTCGCTGTCCGGCGGGTGCGTCGAGGCCGCCGTCGTCGCGTCGGCGCGGGAGGTGTTGGACGGCGGCTACGCGGTGACCGATCGGTTCGGATACGCCGACTCCGACGGACCCGCGGTGGGGTTGACCTGCGGCGGCGAGATCGAAGTGTTCGTCGAGCGCGTCTCGGGCGAGCGGCTTCCGCTGCTCGCGGCGCTACGGCAGCGAATCCGGGAAGGCTCTCCCGTAGCCGTGGCGACCACTTTGGACGGCGCACCCGAATGGAAGTTGCTCACCCCCGGCGATCGCGAACCCTGGCACGGCGTCGACCGCGACGCGCGGGCGCTGCTCGACGCGGGCCGCTGCGGTGTGGTGGGCGCCGACGAATGCGCGGCGGACAGCTCACCGCGACCCCGGACGTTCGTCCAGGTCTTCGCCGCCCCGGCGCGGATGATCCTGGCGGGCGCGAACGATTTCGTGCGTGCGCTCAGCCGCACCGGCCGTTCGCTCGGCTACCGGGTGACCGTCGTGGACGCCCGCGAGACCTTCGCCACCGCCGCTCGGTTCCCCGCCGCCCACGAGGTCGTCGTGGCTTGGCCGCACCGGTATCTGGCCGAGGAGCAGCAGTCGGGCCGGATCGACCAGCGGACCGTGGTCTGCGTGCTCACCCATGACGCCAAATTCGACGTGCCCGCACTGCTGACGGCGCTGTCGTGCCCGCACATCGGCTTCGTCGGCGCCCTCGGATCCCGCCGGACGCACGCCGAGCGCGTCGAGCGGCTACGGGCCGCCGGCGTCACGGAAGACCAGCTCGGCCGGCTGCGCAGTCCGGTGGGGCTCGACCTCGACGCGCGGACGCCGGACGAGACCGCCATCTCCATCGCCGCGCAGATCCTGGCCGAGCGCGGCGGCGCTTCCGGTCTGCCACTCGACCGTATCAATGGCCCCATCCACCGCTGATTGCTAGAAGTTATCCATCCAAGCGGATTGGACCATCGGCCGACGGGAATACCCGGCCACAGAGCCACACATCCGGTGGCGGACCCCGCATTTTCCCCTTGCGCGACGCGCCACCGCGGCCCACACTTGATTTGCTAAAAATTAACCACGAGTAGGTGACGGTGCGTTCGCGCTTCGGCCCCGCCACGCTGCGCCCGGCCTGTACCACCGAGAGGAGAAAGCGCCGTGACCGCCACCCAGATCGCCGTCCTCTGCTCGCTCGCCGGCGCAGCGAGCCTGGTCGCCACCATCGGGTTGCTCTACGGACCGGCGAACCGGAGACGCCGGGTCGGCGTCGCCCAGCAAGCGCTCGTGGAGCGGATGCCCGCGCCGCTGCTGCCGACCTGCCCGATCGGCCGGCCACAGCACGTGCCCGTCGAGCCGCTGACCGTGGCGGAGGCCCACGAACTCATGCAGCGCCACCGGATCTGCGAACCCTCCGAATGCGTCTACAAGTACGCGGCCTTCCGCACCCTGATCGAGGCCGGCTATATGCGCGATCCGCATCCCGAAGGGGCCTGACCGGAGCCGCGCATCCCGGTGGTGGCGCGGTTCAGGCCGCCGCGCATGCGGGCCGCAGCGTGCTCATCGGCGGGCGGTCCGCCAGGGAGACCTCCGTGCGGTGGGCAGTGAACTCGTCGCCGATCAAGGGGAACTGGGTCAGCGCCGCACCGGAGTCCTGGATGCCGCTGCGGCCGAGGACGGTGCCGAGAATCTGGCGGCTCATCACGCCGAGGTCGGCCAGCGGCCGATTGCGATGCGTACGCACGCCCAGATTGACCTGCGCGATCGCGGACATGCCGAGCCGGTCGTAGGTGTCCAGCAGCAGCCCGATCTCCACGCCGTAGCCCGGCGCGAACGGCACCGAGGTGAGCAGTTCGCGGGTGCCCGCGTACTCGCCGCCGAGCGGTTGCAACACCTGCGAGAGTTCCGGCCGCAGCGCGGCCAGCAGGGGGCGGGCGACCAATTCGGTGACGCGGCCGCCGCCGTGCGCGTCCACCGCACCGCCCTGCCGCAGCGGCCTGCGGTAATAGGCTTTGGCCAGATGCATGTCATCGACCGTGAGCAGCGGCCCGAGCAATTTCGGCACGAAGGCGGGATCCGGATCGATCAAGTCGGAGTCGACGAAGGCGATCAGATCACCGCTGGTCACCGCGAGTGAGCGCCACAGCACCTCACCCTTGCCGGGGACCGGTTCCAGTTCCGGCACCGCCTGCTCGCGACTGATCACTTCGGCGCCCGCGCCACGTGCCCGTTCCGCGGTGGCGTCGGTGGACCCCGAATCGAGCACGATCAGCTCGTCGACCAACGTCCCGAGCAGCGGCCGGATACTGGCCACCACATCGGCCACGGTTCGTTCCTCGTTCAGCGCGGGCAGCACCACCGACACGGTGCGCCCGGCTTTGGCGGCGACGAGTTCGTCCACTCGCCAGTTGGGGGAATCCCAGGTATTGGTCGTCGCCCAAGCGGGCTCACGGTGTTGAAATGTCATGCCAGACCTCGCAAGGTTCGTGCGGGGGGCCGGATGCCCTGGATCGCGGCGATCATGTCCACGACCCGCCGGGTCGCGGCGACCTCGTGAACACGGAAGACTCGGGCGCCTGCCGCCGCCGACCACGCTGTCGCCGCCAATGTGCCCTCCAGCCGTTCGGAAAGACCGACACCTAAAGTCTCCCCGATGAAATCCTTGTTGCTCAGCGCCATCAAGACTGGCCATCCGGTTTTTACAAGAACTTCGACTCCGCGCAACAGTTCGAGACCGTGATAAGTGTTCTTCCCGAAGTCGTGGGTCGGATCGATCAGAATCGAATCCCGGCGCACCCCGGCCGCCAGGGCGTTCTCCGCGGCGCGCACCAGCGTCTCGGTGACCTCGCCCACCACGTCGGCGTAGCGGACGCGATGCGGCCTGGTGCGTGGCACCGCGCCACCGGTATGACTGCACACCACACCCGCGCCATGCGCGGCGGCCACCGAGACGAGATCGGGATCGGCGCCGGCCCAGGTGTCGTTGATCAGGTCCGCCCCCTCGCGCACCGCCGCCTGCGCCACCTCCGAACGCCACGTGTCGATGCTGATCAGTAGCTCCGGGTACTTCGCGCGAATGGCCGCCACGAACGGCACCACTCGGCGCGTCTCCTCCGCCGCGTCCACCGCATCGCCCGGACCGGCTTTCACGCCGCCGATGTCCACGAGATCGGCGCCCTCGTCCACCGCGCGCGCCACCGCGTCCATGGCCGCCGCGTCGGTGAAGGTGGCGCCTCGGTCGTAGAACGAGTCGGGCGTGCGATTCACGATCGCCATCACCAGCGCTCGATCCGTCGCCACCGGCCGCCCGCACAGTGTGGGAAGCGGCGCCGCGGTCGAGCTGAACATGTCGCTCTCCCGCCTCTCCGCGAATTCCGGCCCTACAGATCAGGAGACAGGGATCTGCGTCGGCTTCCCGCATCTCCTAATGCCCAGACCGTACCAGTCCGGTCACGCGGGATCAGCGCGCAGTCCTACGCCCGAACCCTCCCGGCGGATGGCCCGTCAACTCTTCGGCACACGGCCCGCGGCCACGTCTGCGGCATAGTCGTCGTAGGCGGGGACGTAGCCCTCGGTGCGGCCCGCGAGTACGTACAACGTGCTGTCGGGGTCCGGGGTGTAGCCCTGCTTGCGCAGTTCGACCTTGCGGCTCTTGAACGTCGAGGTCTGCTCCAGTTCGTGGACGATGCGGACGAACAGCGGGACGGCATACCCGGGCAACTGCTCGTAGGCGAGCTTCGCCACCGCCGCCCCGTCGAATTCCGCGCCGGGACGCAGCGTCACCGCGGCCATGCCCGCCTTGCCGTCGGCGCCGGGGATGTCCACGCCGTAGACCACCGCTTGGGCAATCGACTCCGCCTTGCTCAGCGCGCCCTCCACCTCGGTGGTCGCCACGTTCTCCCCCTTCCAGCGGAACGTGTCGCCCAGCCGGTCCACGAACGCGATGTGATGCCAGCCCTGCGCACGGACCAGATCCCCGGTGTCGAACCAGACGTCCCCGCGCTGGAAGCCGTCGCGGACCAGTTTGGCCTCGGAGGCGGCCTTGTCGGTGTAACCGTCGAACGGCGAGCGGTCGGTCACCTTGGCCAGCAGGAGCCCGACACCACCGGTCCCGACCCGGCGCAGGCGTCCGTCCTTGTCGCGCTTGGCCTTTCCGGTCTCCTCGTCGTACTCCACGACGGCATACGGCAGCGGACCGAAGCCCGCCGTGCGGTCGACGCCGAAGGCGTTGACGAACGCTATGTTCGCCTCGCTCGCACCGTAGAATTCCACGATCCGCTCGATGCCGAACCGGGACTTGAACTCGTCCCACAGTTCCGGGCGCAGCCCGTTGCCGACGGCGAGCCGGACCGAGTGCTGCCGATCGGTCGGCTTGGCCGGTTGGTTGACCAGATAGCGGCACAACTCGCCGATGTAGATGAACGCCGTCGCCTGCTCGCGGATGACCTCGTCCCAGAAGCGGGACGCGGAGAAGGCCCGGCCGAGGGCGAGCGCGCCGCCGGAGGCCAGGACCGCGGACAACGCGACGGTGAGCGCGTTGTTGTGATACAGCGGCAAGCAGCAGTACAGGGTGTCGCCGGCGCGCAGGCGGATTCCGAGGCCGCCCAGTCCGGCCATGCTCTTGGTCCAGCGCAGATGGGTCATCACGCTGGCCTTCGGCAATCCCGTGGTGCCGGAGGTGAAGATGAGGAAAGCCCGCTCGCGCGCGGTGACTTCCGCGCAGCTCGCCGGATCGGCATCGTCGGCGTCGCGGGCCGCCCGATCGAGTTCGTCGGCGGCGAGGACGTTGGTGGGCGGCTCGGGCAGCGAGCCGACCGCGTCGGAGCATTCGGCGCCGACCACGTTCAGCACGCTGTCGAGCAAACCCAGGCTGTGCGCCAGCACTTGGTCGCGCTGATGGTGATTGAGCAGGCCCACGGTGGCCCCGAGCTTGACCGTCGCCAACACGACGAACAGCGTCTCCGGCCGGTTGGTCATCAGCACGCCCACCACGTCGCCGCGCCGCACCCCGCGCGCCGCGAGCACGCTCGCATACCGGTTGACCTGCGCGTTGGCCGCCCCGTAGGTGTAGGTCGCGCCCTCGAAACGCAGGAACAGGCGCTCCGGATGCCGGTGGGCGTTGCGCTGGAAATACAACCCCACCGAGCTTTTGGCATCCGGCGTCACCAACATGCTCAGGGCATTGCGGAGCATGCCGGGCGCGTCCAGGGCCATCGCGGGCAGGTTGCGGGCGAGGTCGAACAAACTCACCGTCGAGCGGGCGTCGGTGCTCACGTCTTCAGCTCTCCTCACTGGGTCGGCGGCGCCTCCAGTGCCGCGAAGGCGGACGGGAGATCGGTCACCACGGTAATGCGGGACAAGGCTGTCTGGGGCACGAACTTCCGCTCGTACAACTCGTCCAGCCAGGAGAACAACCCGCGAAAGAAACCGTTGGGATCCAGCACAACGACGGGTTTCTCGTGCTGTCCCAGATAGCCGCCGGTCCAGGTCTCGAAGAACTCCTCCAGCGTGCCGATGCCGCCGGGCAGGGTGAGGAACGCGTCGGCGCGGTCCTCCATGACCTGCTTGCGCTGGCGCATCGTGTCGGTGACGACCAGCTCGTCGGCGTCGACGTCGGCGACCTCCCGATGCACCAGGTGCTTCGGGATCACGCCGATGGTGTTCGCACCGCCCGCACGCGCCGCGGTGGCCACCGCGCCCATCATCGAGACGTGCCCGCCGCCGGACACCAGCTGCCAACCGCGCCGGGCGATCTCGGTGCCCACCCGGGCGGCCAGCGAGAGGTAGTCCTGGTCGGTCGTGCTCGCCGAGCAGTAGACGCAGACGGCGAAAGGCCGATCGCTCACCACTGATCCTCCGTCCCGATCGCGTCCTCGGCGCCGCCCGCCTCCGCGGCGGCCTGGATGATGTGCACGACCTCCTCCACGCTGTCGGTCACATGCAGCAGGCCGAGGTCGCCCGGGGAGATCTTGCCGGAGCCGCCGAGCGAATCGCGCAACCAATCGACCAGCCCGGACCAGTACCTGGTACCGAACAGGATGATGGGGAATCGGGTGATCTTGTGCGTCTGCACCAGCGTCAGCGCCTCGAACAACTCGTCGAGCGTGCCGAAACCGCCGGGCAGGCAGATGAACGCCTGCGAGTACTTCACGAACATCGTCTTGCGGACGAAGAAGTACCGGAAATTGATGCCCAGATCCACCCAGTCGTTGAGGCTCTGCTCGAACGGCAGCTCGATGCCGAGGCCGATCGAGTAGCCGCCCGCCTCGCAGGCGCCGCGGTTGGCCGCCTCCATCGCGCCCGGTCCGCCGCCGGTGATGACCGCGAAGCCCGCCCGCGCCAGCGCGGCGCCGATAGCGAGGCCGGCCTGGTACTCCGGATGGTCGGCCGACGTGCGCGCGGAACCGAAGACGGTCACCGCCCGCGGCACCTCGGCCAGCGCGCCGAAGCCTTCGACGAACTCGGCTTGGATCCGCAGCACGCGCCACGGATCGGTGTGCACCCAGTCGGTATCGCCACGCTTGTCCAGCAAGTTCCGGTCGGCGGTGCTCACACCGTCCGCGCGGTCGCGGCGAAACATGATCGGCCCGCGGAACTTCGGTGTCGACTTCGGCTTGTGGGTGACCTCACGGTCCGCGGCGTCGGTGGACATGCGTTCCACGCTACCGTCCGGCAAGGAGGACTCACGGGCTGGATGGGAGAAGTCGTCCGGCGTTCAGCCGGGGGAAGGAAGAACGAGACGCGGTCGGAATCTCGGTGGTCGGCGCGCACGTCGCGGCTCGGATCCGCGGGCAGCGCGGCGAGGACGGCACGCGCGATCTCGTCGGTCGACGCGGAGGCGGCGGCATGGACGACGGCGCACCGACCCGGATCGTTGCGGACCCGGCCGCATCGAATACGGCGACCCTGCCCGCGCGTATCCGCGCCGAGCCGCTCAGTCCGGAGCGCCGCTCAAGTAGCTGCGCAGCATGGCGGTGACGGCGGTGATCTGTTCCACGGGAACGTGCTCGTCGCGCTTGTGCGCGAGGTTGGGATCGCCGGGCCCGAAGTTGACGGCGGGGATGCCGCGGGCCGCGAAACGCGAGACGTCGGTCCAGCCGTACTTCGCGCGCACACCACCGCCGCCGTGGCTCTGTACCGAGGCGATGAGGTCCTTGGCGGCCGGAGCCGTCAGCCCGGGCAGTGCGCCCGGCGCCGAGTCGATCACCTCGAACGAGAGCTCGAGCCCGGCGAAGACCTCGCGCACGTGCTCCACGGCTTGGTCGACGGTGCGGTCGGGAGCGAAACGGAAATTGACCTCCAACTCGGCGGCATCCGGTACCACGTTGCCCGCCACGCCGCCCTCGATCCGGACCGCGGACAGGCCCTCGCGATAGACGCAGCCGTCGATGTCGACTTCCCTGGCGCGGTAGTCGGCCAGCCGCTGCAGCATCGGGGCCAGCCGGTGAATCGCGTTGTCGCCCAGCCAGGAACGCGCCGAGTGCGCGCGCACGCCCGCGGTGCGCAGCCCGATGCGCAGCACGCCTTGGCAACCTGCCTCGATCCAGCCCGCGGACGGTTCGCCGAGGACGGCGAGATCGCCGGTGAGCCACTCGGGCAGATCGCGCTCGATGTGCCCGAGGCCGTTGAACTCGGCGGCGATCTCCTCGCCGTCGTAGAAGATCAGGGTCAGATCGTGCACCGGGTCGGCGATGGTCGCGGCCAGGTGCAGGAAGACCGCGTCGCCGGACTTCATGTCCACCGAGCCGCAGCCGTAGAGGACCCGCTCACCCGCCGCGCCGACCTCGAACCGGCCGGGCACGTTGTCGGCGATGGGCACGGTGTCCAGATGCCCTGCCAGGATCACCCGGGTCGGCAGCCCGCGGTGGGTGCGGGCCAGCACCACGTTCCCGTGCCGCAGGATTTCGAATCCCGTCGTCTGCTCCCGCAGCGCCCGCTCCACCACGTCGGTGATGGCCGCCTCGTCACGCGAGACGCTCGGGATGTCGACGAGTGCGGCGGTCAGTGCGATCGGGTCGGCATGCAGGTCGATGGTCACGCGCTCCACCCTACGACCGCGTGCCCGAGACGCCCGCACACCGGCACCGCGCCTTCCTCGCCGACGGCGTCACTCGCAGCGCAGTTCACCGATCCGGCGAAGTTCGCGGCGGGATGCTCCCGAGGCGACCGCCGGGGTCACCCGACGCGGACAACGCTCTTGCCTCGGGTCCGTCCGCCGGCCAGGTTCGCGATCGCGGTCTCGACGTCGGCGAGAGCGTATTCGGCGGTGACATCGATCCGCGCGGACCCGTCCGCGACGAGTGCCAGAGCACGGGCGGCGCTATCTGCCAACCGCTTCGGGTTCGTCTCACCGGCCAGGCTGCTGTTGTAGGTCATCAGCGACTGCCCCCGCATGAGCAGGTCGTTCGCCGACACGGTCACCGGTTCGAAGGTGGCGATATTGCCGTAGACCACGATCCGCCCGTGCAGCGCCAATCGTTCCAGATTCGCAACTCGGGTGGGCCCGCCGATCGGATCCAAGATCACGTCGAACTTCTCGGTACCGAGGGCATCGGGAAACTGCTCCCGCACCAGTACCTCGTGATATCCGAATCCGCGGGCGTAGTCGATTTGGTCGCCACTGCCGACCACCCCGACGATCCGCGCCGCACCGGCGGCCGTGGCGAACTGCCCGGCCAGCGTGCCGACACCACCGGCAGCGGCATGAATCAGCACACTGTCCCCTGCACCCACCCGGGCGACGGTGTTGATCAGGTCGTAGGCGGTGGGCGTGACCCATCCGAACCCGGCGGCCTCGAGCGGACCGACCCCGGCGGTGTCGATCGCTAGCACCGCCGGTGCGGTCACCACTTCGGCGTAACCGCCCCCGGTGAGCAACGCGGTGACCTGTTCACCGACGCGCGCCTCGTCCACGCCCGGGCCCACCGCGACGATTTCACCCGCCGCCTCGAAACCGGGCACGAACGGGCGCGGGATCGGGAAGTGCCCCGCCCGCACCAGCACGTCACCGTACTGCACCCCTGCATAGGCGACCCTGATCGCGACTTCCCCCGGCCCGGGCACCGGTTCGGCCACGTCGGTGATTCGGAACCGGTCGTCGGCGTCCAGAACGACTGCTTTCATCTCATACAACCTTCTGTCTTGAATCAGTATCCTGATACGGAAACCTACCGAATATAAGATAGTTGAGTCAACTCAGGGAGTTGTTATATGCCAGAGGTGCCTGTCGAGGAGTACGTGTGCAGCCGGATCCGCCGCGCCGAGCAAGCGCTCACGGGCCACCATGAGTCGGTGCTGCGCGCCTACGGGCTGACGATGACCCAGTACACGGTGCTGTTGACGCTGTCCAGGGAGGACGGCATGTCCGGCGCCCAGCTCGCCCGCGCCTGCGGAGTCACCCAGCAGAGCATGGCCACCGTCCTGACCGGGATGCAGAACAAAGGACTTGTCGAGCGCAACCCATCCCCCGTGCATGCCAAAGTCATGATCGCCACGCTCACCCCGACGGGACGCGAGCAGCTCGATCGCGCCTACCAGGAGGTCATCGTGCTCGAACGGGCCCTCACCGACCGCTTCACCGCCGACGAGCACAAGCGGTTCTGCGAATTCCTCGATCGCGCCACCGCCACCCTGATCGAGCAGACACCCGCACGCCACAACGGCTGACCGTCCGTGCCGCGGCGCAGGCCGGTCGACGCCGCAGCGAATTCAGCGCGGCCGAAGCCGAGCAAACGCGCTCGGCGGAGCAGCCGCACCGTTGTCCGGCGCGGATCGGTAACCTCTAGGCCGTGAGCATCCAGGGAGCAGCAGCAATCGGTATCGCCAACGTGACCGCCGACGGGACCGTGCTGGACACGTGGTACCCGAACCCGCAGCTCGGCGAGTTCGCGGAGACCGGCACCAAGCGCCTGGACGAGGCGCCCGCCGAGTACGCGGCGCTGCTCGGCTTCGACGACGCGCGCGGGGTCGACGTGATCGCGGTGCACACCACGATCGCCGACCTGTCCGCCGCCCCGGTCGACGCGCACGACGTCTACCTCCGCCTGCACCTGCTCTCGCATCGCCTGGTCAAGCCGCACGAGGTGAGCCTGGACGGCCAGTTCGGCCTGCTGACCAACGTGGCTTGGACCAATCACGGCCCCGCCGCGGTGGAGGGCTTCGAGGCCACCCGCGCCAAGCTGCGCGCCCGCGGTCCGGTCACGGTGTACAGCGTGGACAAGTTCCCGCGCATGGTCGATTACGTGCTGCCCTCCGGTGTCCGCATCGGCGACGCCGACCGGGTCCGTCTCGGCGCGCACCTGGCCTCCGGCACCACGGTCATGCACGAAGGCTTCGTGAACTTCAACGCCGGCACCGTCGGCGCGTCCATGGTCGAGGGCCGGATCTCCGCGGGCGTCGTGGTGGGCGACGGCTCCGACATCGGCGGCGGCGCGTCCACCATGGGCACCCTGTCCGGCGGCGGCACGACCGTCATCTCCATCGGCGAGCGGTCCCTGCTCGGCGCGAACTCCGGCCTTGGGATCCCCCTCGGCAACGACTGCGTGGTGGAGGCGGGCCTCTACCTCACCGCGGGCACCAAGGTCACCACCCCGGACGGCACCCTGGTCAAGGCAGCCGAACTGGCCGGCCGCGACAACCTGCTGTTCCGCCGCAACTCCACCACCGGCGCCGTCGAGGTCGTCCCCCGCAAGGGCACCGGCATCGAACTCAACGCCGACCTGCACGCCAACGACTAGAACTTCCGCGAGCGGCACATGGCGAAGCGGTTTCGTACGCATATCTCGTCGCCATCGGCACGAAAGGGGATGGCCCCTTTCGCAACGTCCAAGGCCTTCGAGGCGGCCTCTGCCGACTCCGGATCCGCTCGGACTTCGGCAGGTCGGGTGGATCAGGTGCGGGCGGGTTGTTCGTCGGAGAGACCGAAGGCGATGACTCGGTGGGGGTGGATGCGGATCATTTCCCGGGAGACACCGGAGATGTAGGGGTCGACGTCGGTGAGCGCTTCGGCGGTGCCGCGGATCTCCAGGCAGCGGACGCGCCAGGGCTGGACCGAGGCGACGTCGTCGACGACCAACGCGACGCGGTCGTTGGTGGCGAGGTTGCGGAATTTCCACGAAGCGCCCATGTTCCAACCCGCGATGTCGATGGTGCCGAGGTCGGCGTTGTAGCGGAAGCCGACCGGGTTGTTCTGCGGGGTGCCGTCGGGGCGCACGGTGGCCAGCCTGCCCAGGCGCTGGGTGTGCAGGTAGTCGATCTGTTCGGACGTCAGGGTGGAAGTCATGCGCCGACCGTAGAACCTCTACCTAGCTCGAGGTCAATCCCCGCGGTCAGCTCAGCTTCTTCTTCTGCACCTTGCCCATGGCGTTGCGCGGCAGTGCGTCTACCACCCGGATCTCGCGCGGGCGTTTGTGCACCGAAAGCTCCCCCGCCACATGGTCGATCAGCTCGCGCTCGGTCGCGGCGCCGCGCAGCACGACGAAGGCGGTGATGCGCTGGCCGAGGTCGTCGTCGGGCAGGCCGACCACCGCGGCCTCCGCGACCGCGGGGTGACCGAGCAGCACCGTCTCGACCTCACCCGCGCCGACCCGGTAGCCGCCGGACTTGATCAGGTCCACCGATTCCCGGCCGACGATGCGGTGGAAGCCCTCTTCATCGATGGCGGCGACGTCGCCGGTCCGGAACCACCCGTCGGCGGTCCAGGTCTGCGCGGTTTCCTCCGGGCGGTTCAGGTACCCGTCGAAGAGCATGGGCCCGGAGACCTGGAGGCCGCCGATGCTCTCGCCGTCGTGCGGGACCGGCGCGCCGGACTCGTCGCGCAGCCGGGTGCGTACCCCGCGCACCGGCGTGCCGACCCAACCGGGCCTGCGCTCGCCGTCGGCCCGGGTGGACAGCGTGATCATGGTCTCGCTCATGCCGTAGCGCTCGACCGGCGCGTGCCCGGTCAGTTCGCGCAGTCGTTCGAACACCGGCACGGGAAGCGGCGCGCTCCCGGAGACGAGCAACCGCGCGTCGGCCAACTTGTTCGCCGAGTCCGGCTCCTCGACCATCCGGGACCAGACGGTCGGCACACCGAAGTACAGCGACCCCTTGGCCGCCGCGTACGCCTGCGGCGTCGGCTTGCCGGTGTGGATCAGCGGACTGCCGACGCGCAGCGGGCCCAGCACGCCGAGGATCAGACCGTGCACGTGGAACAACGGAAGTCCATGCACCAGTGTGTCACTCGCGGTCCACGCCCATGCCTCGGCGAGGGCGTCCAGACCGGCGGCGATCGCGCCCCGGCTGAGCAGCACCCCCTTGGGCAAGCCCGTGGTGCCGGATGTGTAAAGCACGAAAGCCGTGGCGGCGGGGTCCGGTTCGGGATAGGTGTGCCACGACCTGGCATGGCGCCGCACCGGCACCACGGGCAGGCCTGCGCCCTCCGGCGCCTTGCCCAGCCACGCCTGGGCGCCCGAGTCCGCGAGGATGTGCGCCCGCTCCGCCGTGCCGGAGTCCGGGGGCACCGGCACGACCGTGACGCCCGCGATGAGGCAGCCGACCACCGCGAGCACGGTCTCCACGGTCGGCTCGGCCAGGACCGCCACGCGCTCCGCACGCGCGACGCGTTCGGCCACCGAAGTGGCCGCGCCGAGCAGGTCACTGCGCGACAGAGTGGTTCCGTCGATGGTGACGGCGTCGGGGATGTCCGCTCCACCTGCGACGGCGAGCGGGTTCAGGGAGCTGAGCAGCAGCGGCGGACCGAACGGCATTCGCTCACGCTACTTCGCCGGATCCGCGGCGAAGTAGCGGCGTCCCGCCCGAACCGGGCCCGAATGCGATGGTTGACACCCCCCCTGACGTGGTGAGACCGTTGTCGTATAGCTCTCTCAGTACTGCGAGGTCGACGATGACCAGGCCACTTCCCGCGACGCATCGCCCCGAACCGCCGGACTCCTTCGACATCGGGCAGTACATCGACGGCGTCGCCGGCCTGTTCGGAGGCGTGGCCAACGTCATCATGCAACTGAGCACTCCGCCGGTCGGCTACGGCGTGCTGGAAAGCACGGTGCACAGCGGAAACGTCATGCTGCACCCGGTCAAACGGCTGCGCACCACGCTGACCTACCTCTCCGTGGCGATGCTCGGCACCGACGAGGAGCGCGCCGCCTACCGGGAAGCGGTGAACGTCTCGCATCGCCCGGTCCGCTCGACCGCTTCCAGTCCGGTGCACTACAACGCCTTCGATCCCGAGCTGCAACTCTGGGTCGCGGCCTGTTTGCATTGGGGCGCGCAGGATCTCTACGAGCGGATGCACGGCCCGATGGACGATGCCACCGCCGATGCGTTCTACCACCTCGGCGCCCGGCTGGGCACCACCCTCCAGATGCCCGAAACGATGTGGCCCGCCGACCGTCGCGCCTTCGACGAGTACTGGGCCGCGAACCTGGCGAAGACCAGCATCGACCCCACGATCCGCGCCTATTTCGACGACCTCATCGATCTGCGCATGCTGCCGCGACCTGCGCAGCTGGCGTTCGGGCGCCTGCACCGCTTCTTCGTGACCGGCCTGCTGCCCCAGCACCTGCGCAAGGAAATGGGCATGACCTGGACCGATCGCGACGAGCGCGTGCTCGCCCGCATCCTGCGCGCGGTCGGGGCGACACAATCCCGGCTCCCGCGGCCGATTCGCGCTTTTCCCCTCAACGCCTACCTCCTCGACATGCGCGTCCGGCGACTGCTCGGTCTGCGCCTGGTGTGAGCGAGCACGCGCGCCGTTTCACAGAGCAATCTCTGGGCAATCGCATCTCATCTATCCGATCGAGGGAACGTCGCCGCCGCGAGTCAGGAGGAGAAGATGCGTTGTCGAATGACGACGACCGCCCTCGTGGCGGCAGCGTTCCTGACTCTGACCGCCCCCATCGCCTGCGCAGAGCCCCCAGCAGAGACCGAGGTAGCCGCCATTCCGCCGCGCACAGCCCTCTCGGTCCGCACGTCGGTCGGCATCGACTGGGGGACGGCGAACGAACACGAGTCGCGCGCGAGCCTGTCGTTGGCCAAACTGTTCCTGGCCGATTACGCCCTGCGCCACGGTGACGGCTCGCCCGAGGACCGCATGCTTGGCGAGCAAATGATTCGCTATTCCGATGACGGAGCGGCGACCGTGATGGAGGCGAAATATCCCCAGGCGATCGCCGCCATCGCCGCCGAATACGGCCTGCACGAGACGGTGCCCGGGCCGAACTGGGGCGCCGGAGCCACCAGCGCCGCGGACGTGTCGGACTTCCTCGCCACCAAACTGCGCACGGACCCGGGATCGCCGATCTTCGAATGGATGGCCGCGGCCGGATCGACCGCCCGAGACGGCACCGAACAGGACTGGGGCACCGCCCGCTGGCCGTTCGTGCAGGGCACCAAATGGGGCTGGTCGGATGCCGGGGAGCCGGAGGTGGCCTCGGCGTCCTACGGCCCCGGTTTCGCGGTGACCGCGCACACCCGCGGCACGGCGGCCGAGCAGACCGCGGACGTCATGGCCGCGCTCGGAGCGATGATCCTGGGATTCGCCCCGCTTCGCTGAGCCCGGTTCAGCGCACCCGGAACGACACCACCACGTGGTCGCGCGCGAACTGCCGGATCGACGCGTCGTCACCGAGCGGGATGACGGTCTGCGGCGTCAGCGCCAACGACAGCGCGGTGCGAGCGATCATCTCGGCCAAGGGCTCCGGATCGTATTCCGGCAGTTTGCCCTCCCGCTGCAAGCGCATGATGAACTCGGCGAGGTAGTCCCGGCCGAGTTCGATGACCGGGGCCCCCTGGGTGGTGAGATAGGGCAGCACCAATTCGGGCTCGGTGGCCAGCAGCCGGTGGATCAGCTGATTTCCGCGCAACCCGTTGATGAACGCGGCGAACAATTCGACGATCTGGTCCTCCGCGCTCGCGTTCCGGTCCACCTGGCGCTGGAGCGCGGCGTCGACCTCGTCGATGAAATCGCGAGTCTGCCGCAGCCCGACGGCCTTGATCAGATCGGACTTGCTCGCGAAACGGCGATAGAGCGTGGCTAGGGACAATCCGCCGCGGCGCGCCACCTCCACCATGCTGGTGCGCTTGATACCGAAGTCGAGGAACGCCAGCAGCGCCGCGTCCAATACCCGTGCCTGGTTGTGGTCCTCGGGGGCGGCGCTGCGCACCAGCGGCAGCAGTCTGGTCAGCCTGGCCATAGCTCAACCCTATCGCGATAACGAAACGATGACACTTTCAGCATCGCATACCGTCACCGTCGTTATGTGCCATTGACAGCGGTGCGAGTCGATGAGAACGTTAGGAAATAATCCTTTCATCGACCGATTCTCCGGGATCGGGCGGACAGGAAAGACGAGGTCGATGATGACCGCGCCGCTGCGCACCGCCGAACACGAGCCGGACCCGAGCCAGGCTCTCACCCCGGAGACCGTCACCGAGTACGTGGACGGCATCGCCGCCTTCCTCGGCGGCGCCGCCAACGTCATCATGCAGTTGAGCCTGCGCCCCGTGGGCCGCGGCGTCCTGGAGAGCACCGTCGACAGCGGCAAGGTCACGCTGCATCCGATCAAACGGCTGCGCACCACGCTGACCTACATAGCCGTCGCGCTGCTGGGATCGGACGACGAACGGGACGCCTACCGTGAGGCCGTCAACGTGTCGCACCGGTCGGTGCGCTCCACGGCGGCGAGCCCGGTGAAGTACAACGCTTTCGATCCGAACCTCCAACTGTGGGTCGCCGCCTGCCTGTACTGGGGCATCGATGATCTCTACACCCGCATGCACGGCCCGATGGACCCCGCCACCGCCGACGCCTTCTACGCTTACGCTGCGCGCCTGGGCACCACCCTGCAGATGCGGCCGGAGATGTGGCCTGCCGATCGCGCGGCGTTCCAGCAGTACTGGGACGAGAATCTGAAGTTGCGCGGGATCGAGCCGGAGCTGCGGGACTACTTCAACGGGCTGATCGATCTGAAGATGATGCCGCGCCCGGTGCAGGTGGCCTTCGCCGGACTGCAGCGTTTCATCGTCACCGGGCTGCTTCCCCAGCACCTGCGCAGCGAGATGGGCATGACCTGGGCCGACCGCGACCAGCGTCGCCTGGACCGGCTGCTGCGGGCCATCGGCGCGGTGCACCGGCGACTGCCGAAGCCTGCCCGGATGTTCCCGCTCAACGCCTACCACTTCGACCTGCGCAGGCGGCTGCGGCGGGGCAAGCCACTGGTCTAGTCACCCCATGTGCGGGTAGCGGTACTCGACCGGCGGCACGAAGGTCTCCTTGATCGTCCGCGGCGCGACCCAGCGCAAGAGGTTCAACGGCGAGCCCGCCTTGTCGTCGGTGCCCGAGGCGCGTGCCCCGCCGAACGGCTGCTGCCCCACCACCGCACCCGTTGGCTTGTCGTTGACATAGAAGTTGCCCGCCGCGAATCGCAGCGCGGCGTCGGCCTCTTCGATCGCGTACCGGTCCTGTGCGAACACCGCGCCGGTCAGCGCGTAGGGCGCCGCCGCCTCGACTTCGGCGAGTATCGCGCTGTAGGCGCCGGGTTCGCTGTCGTCGTAGACGTACACCGACAGGATCGGCCCGAAGTATTCGGTGGCGAACGATTCGTCGTGTGGATTGTCGGCCAGGAGAACGGTCGGCCGGACGAACCACCCCTCGCTGTCGTCGTAGGTTCCGCCGACCGGGATGGTGACGCCCGCGTCGACCGCGCGCCGGATGGCCGCCACATTCTTGTCGTATGCGCGCCGATCGATCAGCGCCCCACCGAAATTCGACAGATCAGCGACGTCGCCGTAACTCAGTTCGCCGGTGTCGTGCAGGAATTCGTCGGCCATCGCCCGCCAGACCGACCGCGCGATGTAGGCGCGCGAGGCCGCCGAGCACTTCTGGCCCTGATACTCGTAGGCCCCGCGGACCAAGGCGGTGCGCAGCGCCGCAGGGTCGGCCGAGGAGTGCGCGACGATGAAGTCCTTACCGCCGGTCTCCCCGACCAGGCGCGGATAGCCGTGATAGCGACCGACATTCGCGCCGACCTGCTGCCAGAGATACTGGAACGTCTTGGTGGAACCGGTGAAATGGATGCCGGCCAGCCGTGGATCGGCCAACGCCACCTCCGACAGTTGGACTCCGTCACCGGTGACCAGGTTGATCACGCCGGGCGGCAGGCCCGCCGCCTCCAGCAACCGCATCGTGTGGAAAGCCGACAGCGTCTGCGTCGGCGAGGGCTTCCACACCACGGTGTTGCCCATCAGCGCGGGCGCGGTCGGCAGATTCCCGGCGATCGCGGTGAAGTTGAACGGCGTGATGGCGTAGACGAATCCTTCCAGCGGCCGATAGTCCATCCGGTTCCACACTCCGGCGCTGGACTGCGGCTGTTGTTCCAGGATTTCCCGCGCGAAGGCGACATTGAAGCGCCAGAAGTCGACCAGCTCGCACGGCGCGTCGATCTCCGCCTGCTGAGCCGATTTCGACTGCCCGAGCATGGTGGCGGCCGCGACGGTTTCCCGCCACGGCCCGGCCAGCAGGTCGGCGGCGCGCAACAGTACCGCGGCGCGCTCCTCGAACGGCAGGGCCCGCCATCCCGGGGCGGCCGTCATCGCGGCGTCGACGGCCGCGTGCGCTTCCGAATGCGTGGTATCGGTGTAGGTCCCCAGCACGTGGCGACGCCGGTGCGGTGCGACGATGTCGTGCCGTTCACCGATGCCCGGGCGGTGCTTGCCGCCGATCACCAGCGGCACCTCGACAGGCTCGGCGGACAGTTCGGCGAGTTTGCCAAGCAACAGCTCCCGCTCCGGACTTCCCGGCGCGTAGGAGTGCACCGGTTCGTTGCCGGGCGTGGGGACAACCGTGACAGCGTCCATACCTCAGGCTAGCTCGCGGGCGCGGGCGCGCACGGGTGCCGACACACCCGGAATCAGGGAGGCCGCCGATCGAGCGAGCTCGCCGGCGTCGCAGCGCTGCCGGTCAGCCGGCCAGGCGTTCGGCCGCCGCCGCGATCCGCTCGTCCGTCGCGGTGAGCGCGATCCGCACGTGCTCGCTCGCGCCGGGGCCGTAGAAATCGCCCGGAGCGGCGAGGATGCCGCGTTCGGCCAGCCAGTCCATGGTGGTCCGGCAGGACTCTGCGCGCGTGGACCACAGATACAGGCCCGCCTCGGAGTGATCGATCCGGAAACCCGCGCCTTCCAGCGCCTTCCGCAACACGTCACGGCGCGCGCGGTACCGCTCGCGCTGGCGCGCCTCGTGCGCGTCGTCGCTGAGCGCGGCGGTCATCGCGGCCTGGATCGGGAACGGCACCATCATGCCCGCGTGCTTGCGCACTTCGAGCAGCTCGGCGATCAGCGCGGGGTCGCCCGTCACGAAACCGGCGCGATAGCTGGCCAGATTGGAGGTCTTGGACAGCGAGTGCACGGCCAGCAGGTTGGTGTGGTCGCCCTCGCACACCTCCGGGTCGAGCAAGGAGACCGCGCGGCCTTCCCACGCCAGTCCCAGGTAGCACTCGTCGGACGCGACGATCGCGCCGCGCTCCCTGGCGAAGGCGACCACCTTGCGCAGATGCTCGACGCCGAGCACCCGGCCGGTCGGGTTGGACGGCGAGTTGACGTAGATCAACGCCGGGTTCTGCGGACCGAGCCTCGTCAGCCCATCGGCGCGCAATACCTGCGCGCCCGCCAGCAGCGCGCCGACCTCGTAGGTGGGATAGGCGACCTCGGGGATGACGACGAGGTCGCCCGCGCCGAGCCCCAGCAGCCGGGGCAGGCCCGCGATCAGCTCTTTGGTGCCGATCGCGGGCAACACGGCCGCCGTCTGGAGGCCGGTGATCCCGTAACGCCGCTTCAGCGCGTCGACCGCGGCCGCGCGCAGCTCGGGGGTGCCGTGCGTGGTCGGGTAGCCGGGCACCTCGGCGACGGAGTTCAGCGCCGTCCGGATCAGCGGGTCGACCGGGTCGACCGGAGTGCCGACGGACAGATCGACGATCCCGCCGGGGTGGGCGGCCGCTCGAACCTTCACCGAAGCGATGGTGTCCCAGGGGAAATCGGGTAGCAGGCTGCTCACCCGGCCACGCGGTGACACGTCAGGTCTCACTCACTCGCCATCGGAGGCAGTTCCTTGATGAACGGCGGGTCGTAGTCGACCTTGCCGACCTTGGTGGCGCCGCCGGGCGAGCCGAGCTCGTCGAAGAAATCGACGTTGGCGTTCACGTATCCGCTCCACTGGTCCGGGGTGTCGTCTTCGTAGAAGATCGCCTCCACCGGGCACACCGGCTCACATGCACCACAGTCCACGCACTCGTCGGGATGGATGTACAGCATGCGGCCGCCCTCGTAGATGCAGTCCACGGGGCATTCCTCGATGCATGCCTTGTCCTTCACGTCAACGCACGGTTCAGCGATGATGTACGGCACTGCCGCTCTCCTAGTCTGTCCTCGCCTGCGGGATGGTCCGCCCGGCGAAACCCTATCCCGGCACCCCACGTTACTACTGGTCAGCCTGCCCTAACTTCCGGCCGTGCGCACGGCGGCGCGAGGGACGAAATCGACTCCGCCACGCGCCGTGCGCGGTGCGGAGCTCGAACTCCGAGGTAACGCCGGAGCGCGCCGCGACCGGTCGGTCATTGCGCCGGTCTCGGTCGCCTGAGTCACTCCACCAGCACGGCCTGCAGTCCCGGAGCAGCGGAGAGCCTCTTGTGCTCGGGCACGCCGTAGGTCGTCGTCCGTTCCCGAGCCGGTCGCCCGATGCCCGCCGCGATCTCCACGAGTTCGGCGACGGTCTTCGCCGAGCCGTGCTGCGAGCCCGCCATCCGGGAGATGGTCTCCTCCATCAACGTGCCGCCCAGATCGTTGGCCCCGCTCTCGAGCATCACCCGGGTCCCGGTGGTGCCGAGCTTGACCCAGCTGGTCTGGATGTTACGGATCCGGCCGTGCAGCATGATCCTGGCCAGCGCGTGCGCGGCGCGGTTGTCCCGGTTGGTCGGCCCGGGACGGGCGGCGCCCGCCAGGTACAGCGGCGCGCTCTGATGCACGAACGGAAGCAGCACGAATTCGGTGAAGCCGCCGGTCTCGTCCTGGATTCCGCGCAGCACGCGCAGATGCCCGACCCAGTGCTTCGGATTGTCCACGTGGCCGTACATCATGGTGGAGCTGGACCGGATGCCGATCCGGTGCGCCGTGGTGATCACGTCGATCCACGCCGAGGTGGGCAATTTGCCCTTGGTGAGCACCCAGCGCACCTCGTCGTCCAGGATCTCCGCGGCGGTGCCGGGAATGGTGTCCAGGCCCGCTTCCTTCAACGCGACCAGCCAATCCCGCACGCTCTGACCGCCGCGCGAGGCGCCGTTGACGATCTCCATCGGGCTGAAGGCGTGCACATGCATCGACGGCACCCGCTGTTTGACCGCCCGCACCAGATCCGCATACCCGGTGACCGGCAGGTCGGGGTCGATGCCGCCCTGCATGCACACCTCGGTCGCGCCGTCGACGTGCGCCTCCCAGGCACGGTCGGCTACCTCCTCCGTGCTCAGGGTGAACGCGTCCGCGTCCCCCTTGCGCTGGGCGAACGCACAGAACCGGCACCCGGTGTAGCAGATGTTGGTGAAGTTGATATTCCGGTTCACCACGTAGGTGACGTCGTCGCCGACGGTGTCGCGGCGCAGCCGGTCGGCCAGCGCGGCGACCGCGTCCAGCTCCGCGCCGTCCGCCGTGGCCAGCGCGAGGTATTCGGCGTCGCCGAGCCCCGCCGGGTCGCGTTCGGCGGCGCGCAGCGCGGCGAGCACGTCGGCGTCCAGCCGCTGGGGCGCCGTGACAGCGAGGTCGCGCGCCTGTTCGCGGATGGTGTCCCAGTCGCCGAAGGCGCCGACGATGTCCTGTCCCAGCGCCGCGTCGCTGCGGGCCTCGGTGTTGCGGCCCTCGGTGTCGATGGCGGTGTTCAGGTCGACGCGTCCGGCCGACTCCCAGGACTCCTCCGGTTCCTGCCAGGGCAGCCCGGCGGGGATCGCGTCCGGCTTCGCCAGCCCGGTCACCGGGTCGGTGAGCGCCGCGACGTGCGCGCCGATTCGCGGGTCGACCCACGGGTTACCCGCCCGCACGTATTTGGGGTGCGCGGAGGTCCGCTCGACCAGCTGATAGCCCGCAGCCCCGGTGATCTCCCGCAGGGTGTCCAGGTTCGGCCACGGCCGCTCCGGGTTCACGTGGTCGGGCGTCACCGGCGAGACGCCGCCCCAGTCGTCGATGCCCGCCTCGATCAGCGCGCGACACTCGGCATGCGAGACGAGGTTCGGCGGCGCCTGCACCGGCACGTCCGGCCCGAGCAGGACGCGGGTGACGGCGATGGTGGCGAGGAATTCCTCCAGGCCCGCGTCCGGGACGTCGCGCATGGCGGTGTCGTCCTTGGCGCGGAAGTTCTGCACGATGACTTCCTGGATGTGCCCGAACGCCTTGTGCTGCTTGCGAATCGCCATGATCGACTCGGCCCGCTCGGCCATCGTCTCGCCGATGCCGACGAGGATGCCCGTGGTGTAGGGCACCGAGAGCCTGCCCGCATCGGTGATGGCCCGCAGGCGCACGGCCGGGTCCTTGTCGGGGCTGCCGTAATGGCAGTTGCCCTTCTCGGTGAACAACCGGGTGGAGGTGGTCTCCAGCATCATGCCCATGGACTGCGCCACCGGCTTGAGCCGCGCGATCTCTTCCCAGGACATCACGCCGGGGTTGAGGTGCGGCAGCAGGCCCGTCTCCTCCAGCACCATGATCGATACGGCGCGCAGGTAGTCCAGCGTGGAGTCGTAGCCGCGCTCGTCCAGCCACTGCGCGGCCTCCGGCCAGCGATCCTCCGGCCGGTCACCCAGCGTGAACAGCGCCTCCTTGCAGCCGAGCGCGGCGCCGCGGCGAGCGATGTCGAGCACCTCGTCGGGTTCGAGGAACATGCCCTTGCCCTCGGCGCGCAACTTGCCCGGCACCGTGACGAACGTGCAGTAGTGGCATTTGTCCCGGCACAGCCGGGTCAGCGGGATGAAGACGTTGCGGGAATAACTGATCGTGTTCGGACGCCCGGCGGACGCCAGCCCGGCATCGCGCACCCGCGCGGCGCTGCGACAGAGGTCGGCTAGATCCTCGCCGGTCGCGTGCAACAGCACCGCGGCCTCGTCCACGTTCAACGTGACACCGTCGCGGGCCCTGCGCAACGCCCGGCGCATGGCCGATGGACTGGGCGGAGCGGATGGGACGCTCGGGTTCGGTAGGTCGGTCACGCCCTCGATCATGCGCTACACATCCGGAACTGTCTCCCTCCAGTGCTGGTTGCGGCGAAGCGGACACGCCACGACTCCGCTCGCCACGGAGCCCACGCGGGGACGTGGTGCACCGTTGAGCGTTGACAACTGTGCGGTGGCCGAGGCTATTCCAGGGCGACGCCGGCGCCGAGCTCTCGATGGCGACCTCGGTGAGCGCCGCCGAATCCACCGTTCCCATGCGCGCTGCTCCCCCGACGATCGACGGGGACAGCGCACGCTCGGGCGTGCAACGATTGGCAGCATGTCGCAGCCGCGCACGATCATGGCCGACCCGGCCTGGCGCCCCAGTCCGAAGGCGAAGCTCCTGTGGACCGTGCAGGCCGCCCTGGCCTGGGTGATTCCGTTCGCGGCGCTGCTGGTGTGGGCGGTGCTCGACTCCGCGCATCGAGGCTGGCAGCTCGGATTCTTCCTGGTCGCGCTCGGGCCCGCCGCCGTGAACATCGGGGTGGCGCCGTGGTGGCGCTACGCCGTGCACCGCTGGGAGGTCACCGATGAGGCGGTCTACACCCGGGTCGGCTGGCTCACCCAGGAAAGCCGGGTGGCGCCCATATCCAGGGTGCAGACCGTCGACACCGAGCGCGGGCCGCTCGAGCGCCTGCTCGGCCTGGCCACGGTCACCGTCACCACCGCGTCCTCCGCGGGCGCTGTCGAGATCACCGCGCTGGACCTCCCGGTCGCCGAGGAGACCGTGACGCGGCTGACCGGCATCGCCGCCCAGCACCGCGGCGATGCGACATGACCGCCGAGCCCGCGGCGGACGCGGCGGCCGCGGCGCAGGCCGAACAGCCGTGGCAGCGGCTGGACAAGCGGATGCTGCTGGTCCATCCGATCACCGAGGTGGTGAAATTCGTCCCGGTGCTGATCGGCTCGGTGATCCTCGGCACCAGCAGCGGCAACCACCTGTGGAGCGTCATCCCGATCGTGCTGATCGTCGGATTCGCGCTGACCCGCTGGTTCACCACCACCTACCGGATCGGGCCCACTCACGTGGAACTGCGGACCGGACTCCTGCAACGCAAGAAACTCTCGGTGCCGCGGTCGCGGATCCGCTCGGTGGACATCGAAGCGGACCTGCTGCACCGCGTGCTCGGACTCGCGGTGCTGGCGATCGGGACCGGCCAGCAGGCCGATACGGGCGAGCAGTTCAAGCTCGACGCCTTGGACGCACGCGGAGTACCGCCGTTGCGCACCGCGCTGCTCGCCCACACGGCGGGCCGGGCGGAACCGACGGCGGATCGAAAAGATCGGAGCGACAACGCGTCCGGTGACATTTCCGCCGCGCGCACGCGGCCGCGCGAGATCGGGCATTGGCGACCGGCGTGGGTGCGCTACGCCCCGCTGTCGCTGACCGGGTTCGCCATCATCGCGCCGATCGTCGGCTTCGCGCTGCAGTACGGGCTCGGCGAGGTCGTGTTCCGGTCGGACGCGGTGCACGACGTCGAAGACGGCGGCGGGCTCGTCCTGGCGCTGGCCGGGGCCGCACTGCTGTGCGCCATCGTGTTCGTGGTCAGCGCTGCCGCGTGCGGTCACTATCTGGCCACCTACTTCGGGCTTCGGGTCCGCGACGACGGCAAGACCTTGCAGCTGCGCCACGGCCTGTTCACCACCCGCCAGATCACCCTCGACCGGGCCCGGTTGCGCGGAGCTACGGTCAACGAACCGTTGCTGCTGCGCTTGGCGGGCGGCGCCGAACTCGAAGCGATCATGACCGGGGAGAAGCCCCGGCAGAAAATCCTCCCGCAGGCTCCGCGCAGCGCCGTCGAGCACACCCTCGGCCACCTGCTCGCCCCGGAGGAGATACGGGACGACCTTCCCGTCCGGCCGGCCCCGGCACCCACCGGCGCGGGCGCATCGGACCCGCACGCCGTCCCGGAGCCGGGCAGCGCCCCCCTGACCGCGCACGGACCCGCCGCGCGGCGGCGCAGATACACCCGCACGCTCACGCCGGTGGTGCTCATCGCCGCGCCGATGGCCGGTGTCCAGCTTGCGGGAGAACACTATTCGCCGTGGTGGTGGCTGGTGCCGGGGCTCATGTTGCCGGTGGCCCTTGCCCTCGCGGAGGACCGTTACCGTGGCCTCGGGCACGCGGTACTGCCCCGCACGGCCACCAGCCCGACTTGGCTGATCACCCGAGCCGGGTCGCTCGACCGGGACCGCGACTGCCTGGAAGCCCCGGGCGTGATCGGCTGGACGGTGCGGCGGACCTTCTTCCAGCGGCGCGCTGGGGTCGCCACAATCGTCGCGGCCACCGCGGCGGGCAAGAAGCGCTACACGGTGGTCGACCTGCCTGCCGACGAGGCGTGGCGGCTCATCGAAACCGTCACGCCGGGGCTGCCCGGCACGCGGTGACCCGCCCGGTGTGGCTGATCGGTTGCCGGGCGACGGCGGAGTTCAATGGACGCCGTGGTGACCAAGACCCAGCCGCCGTCGTCGGAGCCGGGGATCGCCGATCGCCGGTTCCGGCAGCTGCAGCGGGCGGACAAGTTCCGGCTGACCGCGGTGGGCGGGCTCGCCGCGCTCTCCCTGGACGCACTGTCCAGCGTGGCCTACGGGCCCGAGGCGATCGTGCTGGTGCTGGTCGCGGCGGGCGCGGCGGCCGTCGCCTGGACACTGCCGGTGTCCTGCGCGATCGCCGCGCTGTTGCTGGTGCTGGTGCTCTCCTACCGCCAGGTGATCGCGGTGCACCCGGACGGCGGCGGCGCCTACGCGGTCGCCAAGAAGCAACTCGGCAGGCCCGCCGCCCTGCTGGCGGCCGCCAGCCTGGTCGTGGACTATGTGCTGACCGTCGCGGTGAGCCTCGCCGCGGGCGCGGCCAGCCTGGCCAGTGCCTTTCCCGCACTGGCCGACGAACTGCTGCCGATGACGCTGGCCGGGCTGGCCGTGTTGACGGTGATCAACCTGATCGGGGTGGCGGAATCGGCTCGGGTCCTGATGGGGCCCGCGATCCTGTTCGTCGTGCTGATCGCGGGGGTCATCGTCGTGGGACTGCTGCGGCCGGACCCGGTCGCGGTGATCGGCGCCGACCGCGGCCCGATCGAGCCGATCGAAGCGCTCGGATTCGTTCTGCTGCTCAAGGCATTCGCCGCGGGATGCTCCTCGCTGACCGGTGTGGAAGCGATCGCCAACGCGGTGCCCGCCTTCCGCACGCCGGCGGTGCGCCGCGCTCAGCACACCGAAGTGGCGCTCGGCGTTCTGCTCGGTGCGATGCTGCTCGGCCTGGCCGTGCTGATCCGCGAGCACCACGTGACGCCGCGCGCGGACGTGACCATCCTGGCGCAACTCTCAGCGGCGGCCTTCGGGACCGGCTGGCTGTTCTATCTCACCAATCTCGCGGTCACCGTGGTGCTGTTGCTGGCGGCGAACACCAGTTTCGGCGGTCTTCCCGTGCTGCTGGCGCTGCTGGCCAAGGACCACAGGGCGCCGTCGCTGTTCGCGCTGCGCTCCGAGCGACCGGTCTTCCGGTACGGAGTCACCGCGCTCGCCTTGCTGGCCGGGCTGGTGCTGGTTTCCGTTGATGCCGAAACCCATCGCCTGCTGCCGGTTTTCGCGATCGGCGTCTTCATCGGGTTCACCGTCAGCCAGACCGGCCTGGTGCTGCACTGGTGGCGGGCGCGTGGGCGGGGATGGGTCCCGCGCGCACTGCTGAACGGATTCGGCGCGACGCTGACGGCGGTCGCGGGCGTCGTCCTGCTCGCGGAGAAGTTCACCGAGGGAGCGTGGCTGCTGTTACTGATCATCCCCGTGCTGGTGACCCTCTTCTTCCGGATCGAGAACTACTACGCCGAGGTCGCGCGCCTGCTGCGGCTGGGCCGGATACCGCCGCGGCCGCAGCCGGCGCCCGAGTCGAAGGACCTGGTGGTCGTCCCGGTGGTGGCCATGAGCGAAGTGACCTATCGCGCCGTGCAAGCCGCCTTGCGCATGCGGGGCGAGATCATCGCGGTGGCCGCGGACATCGATCCGGCCACGACCAAAAAGCTCAGCGCCCAATGGAAGGAGTGGAATCCCGGCATTCCGCTCGCGGTGCTGCCGTGCCCGCATCGCAGTCTGGTATCCACTCTTGTCGGCTACGTCCGGAAGCAGACCGCAGCCGGGCTGGGCGTCACCGTGCTGCTCGCGCATGTCGAAACCCGGCACTGGTGGCAACGCCCGCTGCACAATCCGCGCGGACCGGTGCTGACCGCCGCGCTGCGCGCCCGCACCGACGCCGTGATCGCGACCCTGGCGGTCCGGCTCGCGTGACCGCCGAGTTCAGCGGCGACCGAAGACGCTCGCGTTCGCCTGAATGTAGAGGTACGCCAGCGGCGGCAGCAGCCCGGCGAACAGCAGCAGCGCCGTCCGCCAATCACTGCCCAGCAGAACGTCACCACCCGGGCCGGCACTCGCGCACACCAGGAAGCCGAATGCCCAGGCCACCAACGGAAGGCCGAGGACGGCGGGCCGCCGGGAGATCGAGCGCGCCCCCGCGACGAGCAGCACGTTGACCACGCCCGCCACCACGGCCGACACCGGGAAGGCGACGGAGCCCAGATAGATCGGCAGGTACAACACCTCGAGCGCCAAGGTGAGCAGGGCGTTCAGAACCAGCAGCACGAGGATCGCCACCCCCACGACGCCCATCGGGCGGGTGGTGGCGCCGGCCGCCACGGAAGCGCGGTCACCCGCGTGGTCGTCGATTTTCGTCGTCACGGCACCGGCGGATAGCCGAGGAGGGTCAACAGGTGACTCTGCATGTCGGCGAACGCGTACAGCACCGTCAGATACAGGTCGTGCTGCTCCTGCCAATGCGGCCGCATGCTGTCGACGAACGCCGCGATCGCGTTCTGGAGCTCCCAGTTGTACATACTGCCGAGTCTATTCCGGCGCTACCGGGCGCATGATCAATTCTCCCGGTCGGCGGGCAGGGCGGCGACCACCGGCAATTCACCGGGCGGGCCGCGGCGCTCCGCGGCGATCGCCAGCACCCGCTTACGCGCGGCAAACCAGCCGATGATCAGGGCGGGGACGATCAGGGCGATGGTCGCGACGGTCCAGGTTCCCACCGGGTAGTCGAACCCGGTCAGGACGACGACGAAGAACAGGAACACCAGCGTGAGCAGCCCGGTGTAAGGCGCGCCGAAGAGACGGAACGCGGGCCGCTCAACGCGTCCCTGCCTGGACCAGCGCCACAACTGCAGCTGGCACAACACGATGGTGGCCCAGGAGGCGACGATGCCCAGCGACGCCATGTTCAGCACGATCTCGAACGCCCGGTCCGGGACGATCCCGTTGAGCGCGATGCCGACCAGCGCGATCAAGCTGGTGAGCAGGATGCCGCCGTAGGGAACACCGTTGCTGCCCATCACGCCGGTGAACTTCGGCGCGCTGCCGTTCATCGACATCGAACGCAGGATGCGCCCGGTCGAGTACAGCCCGGCGTTCAAGCTGGAGAACGCCGCGGTGAGCACCACGAGATTCATCACGCTGCCGATACCGGGGACGCCGAGCGTGGTGAAGAAGGTGACGAACGGGCTCTCGTCGGCCGTGTACCGCGTGTACGGCAGCAACAATCCGAGCAGGACCAGTGAACCGACGTAGAAGACGGCGATCCGGGCGATCACCGAATTGATCGCCCGCGGCATGATCTTCTCCGGCTGCTCCGTCTCGCCCGCCGCCGTACCGACCAATTCGACGGCGGCATAGGCGAAGACGACACCGGAGACCACGACGACCAACGGCATGATGCCGGTCGGGAACAACCCGCCGTGCTCGGTGATCACACTCGGTCCGGTCGCGTCACCTTGCACGGTGAAGCGACCGAGCAGGAAGATCGTGCCGACGATGAGGAAGGCGCTGAGCGCGAAGACCTTCACCAGAGCGGCCCAGAATTCCATCTCGCCGAACCATTTCACCGAGATCAGATTGACGCTCAGCACGAGGACCAAGGCGATCAGGGCGAGCACCCATTGCGGGACGGCGGCGAAACCGGACCAATAGTGGAAGTACTGCGCGATCGCGGTGGTGTCCGCGATGCCGGTCATCGACCAGTTCAAGAAGTACATCCAGCCGGCGACGAAGGCGGCCTTCTCTCCGAAGAACTCGCGCGCGTAGGAGACGAACGACCCCGAGGAGGGCCGGTGCAGCACGAGTTCACCGAGCGCGCGCAGGATGAGGAACGCGAAGAACCCGCACACCCCGTAGACCAGGAACAATCCGGGTCCGGCACTGGCCAGCCGCCCGCCGGCGCCGAGGAACAGGCCGGTGCCGATGGCCCCGCCGATCGCGATCATCTGCAGCTGCCGCGGCTTCAGACTCTTGTGGTACCCGTGGTCCTCGATGGTGAGGTGATCGGTGTCGCCGCGCGCTGTCATGAAACGCCGGATCCTCCCTTTCGATGTCGCGAGATCCCGCCGAACGGTACCCGCCGCGCCGGTACCGCTCGATGGCAACCCTCGGGCAAAGCGGATCCCGCGTCAGTCCAGTCCGGCGAACAGATCGTGTTCCCGCCCGTCCGGACCGAGCGGGCCGAGTCGTCCGCGCACCAGGATGAAGTGCTCTTCGGGCAGCACCGGCTGAGCGACATTGTTCGACAGCGCGAACTCGCGGCCGGACGGCGCGACGGTGACCTGGGTGGCGTGCGCGCGCAGCGCGGCGCGCTTGGCCGTCAGCACTTCGGAGACGTCGATCGTGGTGGTCACCGCATCGCTGGGCACGCTCGCGAGCTCGCCCTCGGCGGGCAGCCGCCACCCGGGCGGCAGCGCGCCGGGCAGGCCCGCGGCCGTGCGCCGGGCCAGCGCGGCGGTGTGCAGCCGCAGCATGTCGGCGTCGGTGACGGTCCAGTAGAACTTCGGTGTGTCCCACCCTCGGCCCGCCGCGTCCTGCACCGCGGCCGTGGTGACCTCGTGGGCCCGGATGTGGTCGGGGTGGCCGTAGCCGCCGTTCGGGTCGTAGCCGACCACGACGCGTGGCCGCAGTTCGAGCAGCACGTCCGTGAGCGCCCGCACCGCCTCGTTCCCGGAGCGCACGAAGACCCGCGGTTTGTCCGCGGCGGGCGTGCCCGCCATGCCGGAGTCGCGCCAGCGTCCCGCGCCACCGAGGAAACGGGGCGGGCCCGCGTCCAGCGCCTCCAGCGCGCGGGCCAGCTCGCGAACGCGGTAGCCGCCGAGCTGGTCGGCGTGCTCCGCGGTGAGCAGCGCCCACTCCTCGCCGATCACCTCCCCCTCTTCGCCGAGGGTGCAGGTGACCACGGTGACAGGCACGCCGCGCCTGCGGTAGTGCGCGATCGTGCCTCCGGTGGTGATGGACTCGTCGTCCGGGTGGGCGTGGACCAGCAGCAACCCGCCCGTTGCCGCCGTCACGGGATCCTGCGCCACATGGACGCGTCGCCGAAGATGCCGACCTGGATCGCGCCGCTGAGCGAGGCGCCGTCCAGCCGGGGTCCGGCCGCGGCGACGGCGTTGTCCTGCACGATCGGCAGCACCGTCGCCATGGCCCACAGTTTGGGCTCCGCTTCGGCGAGCGCCCGTCCCACGTCACCGCCGCGCAAGGCTTCCTCGATCGCCGGTTGCAGCGCCGGATCGCATACTCCGGACAGGTTGCTCGGAGCCCGTTGCGCCGCTTCCGCGATGGCCTGCGCAGGGCCGGTGACCCCGGGCAGCGCGGGCGGTGGGCAGCCGTAGCGGGACGCCAGCACGGTCGCGGGATCGGACCCGGCCACCTCCCAGCCGACGATCGCGTCCACCGTGCCCTCGAGCAGTTCCTTGCCGTACAACTCGTCGGCGGGGACACTGCGCACCGTCGCGTCGATGCCGGCACTGCGCAGCTGGTCGGCGGCGGTATTGGCCACCGCCAAGGCGGTGGCGTCCCGGTCGACCGCGCCGATGCGCACGACCAGCGGCTTGCCGTCCTTGCCCACGGTGCGCGGCTGCGGCGCGGGCGAGGTGGGGGAGGTCGCGTGCGGCGGTTCCGGCGCGCGGCCGTACCCCGCGGCGGCGAGCAGCGCGAACGCCTCCTCCGCCGACGGCCGCGGCGGAGCGGTCGGTGCGTAACCGGGGTCGGACGGCGCGAGCACCTGCGCGCGGGCGGGCTCCACCCAATTGCCGGTCTGGGCGCCCACGGTCGCCAGCAGCGCGGGATCGAGCAGGCCCAGCACACCCGAGCGGACCCTGGGATCGCTCAGGTCGCCTTTGCGCCCGTTCAGCACCATCTGCAGCACCCGCGACTGCGGCATGATCGCGGTCCGCACGGAGGGAATCGCCCCCAGTTGCGCCTGGGTCGCCACACCGCCGTGGACCAGCGCCGTCTGGACGTCGCCGGTGCGCAGCGAGCCCGCCAGTTGCGCGGGCGTGCCGCCGCGGCGCAGCAGGATCTGGCCCGGCATCGCCGGTGTGCCCCAGAAGCGATCGTTGCGTTCCAGCAGCATCTCGTCCCGGCCGGGGTCCGCCGAACGGATCCCGAACGGTCCCCCGGACACCCGGACGCCGTTGACCTGGCCGTTCATGCCCCGGGCGAACCCGCCGGGCGCGTCCTTCAGCAGGTGCGACGGCAGCAGATCGGTGAACAACTCGCGCCAGCCGGGGTAGGGCTGCGACATCACGACGGTGACCGTCTTGCCGCCCGCCGAGGAGTTCACGTCCGAAATCATCCGGTATCCGGCCGGATCGACGACCCCCGGTTCGGAGATCATCTCCTGCCACAGATAACGGAAGTCCTCGGCCGCGATCGGCGCCCCGTCCGACCAGGACGCTTCGTTGCGCAGCTTGTAGGTGATCGTGAACGGCTCCTGCGCGGTCACCTCGGCGGAGACCAGCAACGACGAATCCGGCATCCAGGCCGTCGCCCCCGGCCGCGCCGGATCGAGCACCGGCCGGAACGGGCTCGGCAGCACCAGTGACGCGATCGCGGACGTGGCGGCGGACTGGTCCGAGCGCAGATGCGGATTGAAGGCGGTACCGATGGTGTCCAGGGCGACCACCACGGTCGTCTCCGCGGGCTTGACCGGCGTGGTCTTCGGGCTGTCGGTGCTCTCGATGGGCGGCGGCGGATTCGCCGCACAGCTGCTGATCAAGGTCAGCACTGCCACGGCCGGCAACAACGTGCGCCACGCTGCGCGTTTTCCTGCGCCCACTTTCACGCTCGGGAACTCTACCGTACGGTCGAGTCCGTTCCCAGATTCCTGCGGACGAGCGGAAAAACGACACGATCGCACGGATATCGACGCCGGCCGAAACACGAAGCTCGCCACCTCGCCCGGCGCACCCCACGTGCATACCTGCCGGAACATCCGCAAATATTCGTCGCACACATCCGGAGGGGACGCGCCTGCACGCAACCGAGCGGAATGCATTCGCCCATCGAAGTGCACCAACGCGACGATAAGCCGAACAGAAACCGAATTCTTTGCTTCGCGGATCCAACCGCGGGTACCACGTCCCTCCACAAAGCCTCGGACAGCTGCACCGCAAGCGTCCAGCCGCCGGGGCGGCTGATCCCGACCAGCCGCACGTGCGAGCATCTAAGCGATCGCGATAAAGCGGGAGGAATTTCGACGATGTCCACCGCATACGCGTGACTTCTATACAGCGGTATCGTTACCGATCAACCCGGTCCCCGGACGGAAGCATCCTTCGAGGCAATTCTGCGCGGACGGATCATATCAAGTCAATTCGTACCGCGTCCGTCCGATGATTCCAGGACGGAAAATTGCCGGAAGCTGATTTGCTGCGGCGAGATGGTCCGGTGCCGGGCTATGCCGAGATCACATCACGAAGCGGTTTCGAATATCGTCTCGCCGAGCGCGAATTTCTCCGCATCGAAATGCCGACCGCACTCGACTCCCACCCGAGCCGAATCCGCGAATCTTCACACGGCGAGAGGGTGGACGCCTGCGGGCTTTCGCCCGACCGACGAACGGGATTCGACAGCAGCGCCATCGAATCCCGTTCGTCGCAAACGATTACAGCGCCGCGCGGTCCCGCGCCTTACGGCGGGACAGTTCCCGCGCCCGCTCGTTCTGCCCGAGGATCACCTTGCGGACCCGGACCACTTCCGGGGTGACCTCGACGCACTCGTCGGCGGCGCAGAACTCCATGGCGCCTTCCAGATCCAGCTGCAGCGGCTTGGCCAGGGTCTCGATCACGTCGGCGGTCGAGCTGCGCATGTTGGTCAGCTTCTTCTCGCGCGTGACGTTGATGTCGAGATCCTCCGCGCGCGGGTTGACGCCGACCACGTGGCCCTCGTAGGTGTCCGCGCCGGGCTCCACGAAGAACTGGCCACGGTCGGCCAGCTGGATCATGGCGAACGGCGTCACCGTGCCCGACCGGTCCGAGACCAGCGAGCCGGTGTGCCTGGCCCGGATCTCGCCCGCCCACGGCGCGTAGCCGTGCGAGACGGCGTTGGCGATGCCGGTGCCGCGGGTCTCGGTGAGGAAGTCGGTGCGGAAGCCGATCAGGCCACGCGAGGGAACGATGAACTCCATCCGCACCCAGCCCGCGGCATGGTTGCTCATCTGCACCATCTTGCCCTTGCGCGCGGCCAGCAGCTGCGTGATCGCGCCGAGGTACTCGTCGGGGCAGTCGATGGTCAGCTCTTCGTACGGCTCGTGCACCTTGCCGTCGACCTGCCTGGTGACCACCTGCGGCTTGCCGACGGTCAGCTCGAAGCCTTCCCGGCGCATGGTCTCGACCAGGATGGCCAGCGCCAGCTCACCGCGGCCCTGCACCTCCCAGGCGTCCGGGCGGCCGATGTCGAGCACGCGCAGCGACACGTTGCCGACCAGCTCCTGGTCCAGGCGCGCCTTCACCATGCGAGCGGTCAGCTTGTGGCCCTGCACCCGCCCGACCAGCGGTGAGGTGTTGGTGCCGATGGTGACCGAGATGGCAGGTTCGTCGACGGTGATGCGCGGCAGCGCGACCGGATCGTCGATGTCGGCGAGCGTGTCGCCGATCATGATGTCCGGGATGCCCGCGATGGCGACGATATCGCCCGCCACGGCCACTTCACCGGGCTGGCGCTCCACGCCGATCGTCTGCAGCAGCTCGGTGATCTTCACCTGCTTGACGCCGTCGGCGTGCATCCAGGCGACGTTCTGCCCCTTGCGCAGTTCCCCGTTGTGGATGCGGACCAGCGCGAGGCGACCGAGGAACGCCGAGGCGTCCAGGTTGGTGACGTGCGCCTGCAGCGGCGCGGTCGGATCGCCCTTCGGCGCGGGAATGTGCTCCAGCAGCACGTCGAACAGCGCGTCGAGGTTCTCCGCGTCCGGGGCGTTGCCGTTCTCCGGACGTTCCTTGGACGCCTTGCCCTCGCGCCCCGAGGCGTACAGCACCGGCAGATCCAGCGCGAGTTCGGCGGCTTCGGCCGCGGCGTCGTCCAGATCGGAGGCCAGGTCGAGCAGCAGATCGTGGCTCTCCTCGACGACCTCTTCGATGCGGGCGTCGGGGCGGTCGGTCTTGTTCACCACCAGAATCACCGGCAGCGAAGCGGCCAACGCCTTGCGCAGCACGAACCGGGTCTGCGGCAGCGGCCCCTCGGACGCGTCCACCAGCAGCACCACGCCGTCCACCATGGACAGGCCGCGCTCGACCTCGCCGCCGAAGTCGGCGTGGCCGGGGGTGTCGATGACATTGATGACGGTGACCGAGCCGTCCGGGTGGTGGCGGTGCACCGCCGTGTTCTTGGCGAGAATGGTGATGCCCTTCTCGCGTTCCAGGTCGCCGGAGTCCATCACGCGGTCGACGGGCTCGGCCCGCTCGGCGAAAGCGCCCGACTGGCGCAGCATGGCGTCGACCAGGGTCGTCTTGCCGTGGTCGACGTGGGCCACGATGGCGACGTTGCGAAAATCGCGTGCAGACGACACGCCTGAATCCTCCTGCTGTTCGGTGTGGGAGCCGACGGTGCTCGGTGTCCGGCCTGGACGGGACCCTACGTGGTTTACGCAGGCTGCCGCCTCCGGGTCCTGACGCTCCCGCCGGGCTCCTTGCAGACAGGTGGAGAATCGAAACTCACCGGGCATCGCGGCCAGCTACACCCTACCGGCAGTCCGTTAGCGCAACGTTTCAGGCTTTGTACTTAGGGTACGCTAACCCCCGTGGGCAAGGTCAAAGCGAAGAAGGTTTCCAGCCTGAAACCCAAGAAGAAGTGCTGTCGGAAGAAGACGCGCTGCTTGAAGTGCCCCGTGGTCATCATGCGGATGAAGAAGTGCGAAGCGGCCGGAGTCACCGGCAAGGATCTGAAGAAGGCACTCAAACAGGCACGCGCCGCCTGACCCCCGCCGCCACCTTTCCGGGGCGGCCCGTGGCGAGTAGTAAGGAGTGTTATGGCCCAGCAGACACTGCTCTCCGATACCGAGATCGCCGAGGCCCTCACCGAACTGCCGGACTGGGCACGGTCAGGGAACGCCTTGGTCCGCACCGTCGAGGCGCCCACCTTCCCCGCGGGCATCGAACTCGTGCGCCGGGTCGCCGAAGTCGCGGAAGAAGCCGATCACCATCCGGACATCGACATCCGCTGGCGCAAAGTCACCTTCAGCTTGTCCACCCACTCCGCGGGCGGGCTCACGGCGCTCGACGTCGCGTTGGCGCACCAAATAGATCAGCTGTGTTGAATTTTCAGCGCCTGCGGCGCTGAGTGTTCGCGGCCCCCTTATGGCTTGCGTGCGCGCGACCGCCGCTTGCACCTTCGTCGCATATGCGGCGGCCACGCACACGCCAGCCGGGCCGCGAACGGCACATGCACGGTCTCGCTTCGCTCGAAAGACGTGGTTCGGTGAGCTGGGCGCGTCGGTGACGACGCCGCTACCAAGGTGTGCGGGTGGTAGTGAGGCGCTGTCGGTCAGGACCGACCGCCGCCTCCTTCATCATCTACGCGGCGGGCACGCCAACTGCTCGGTCTCGCTTCGCTCGAAACCGGTGGCCGAACCTGGGCGTCGCGGCCGGATCCGATCCGACGCGCTTCGGCCGCGCCGCGACTACGCCGTGCGGGCGCGGCCCTCCGTGCTCTCACGCGTCGCTTCGGCGGGGTTCGAGCTCGCGAACCGGGGGCCGAAGCGGATCACCCAGAGGTAGAACGCCACGACGCCGAGCACGTCGACGGCGCCCAGCCAGGACAGCACGCCGGGGCGCGAGATGGTCCAGATCGAATCCTGGAAGAACGACAGCACCCACGGCACGCCGACGAGCATGGTCACCAGCCAGTATCCGGCCACGACGCGCGCACCGGGCGCCCGGCGCAGCGGCCCGTAGACCAGCCATAGCACCGCGGGCAGCAGCCACACCCAGTGATGCGACCACGAGATGGGCGAGACCATCAGCCCGAACAGCTGCACCACGATGAGCGTGCCGAGCCGGTCGTCCGGGCCGAGCGCGCGCCAAGCCAGGAACGCCAGCACCGCGACCACGAGCACGGCCGCGATCCACCACGGACCGGATTCCACGTCGTAGCCGAGAATCCGGCTCAACGTGCCGCGCAGCGACTGATTCCACACCGATCCCACCGGGCCGATCCGGTCGGCGTCACCGAGCAGGGTGCCGAAGTACCGGCGCGCTTCGACCGGCGCGATCAGGAAACTCACCCCCACCGTCGCGCCGAAGACCACCGCCGACCACGCCACGGTCGCCCAGCGTCCGCGCGCGACGAAATAGAGGCCGGTGATCGCGGGCGTGAGCTTGATGCCCGCGACGATCCCGACCAGGCCGCCGGAGATCCACCACCGCGAGCTGCGCACCGCGAGCATCCCGCCGAGCACCAGGAACACATTGACCTGGCCGTAATCCATCGTGGTTCGCACCGGTTCGAGCCACAGGCCCAGCGCGGTCCAGCCGACGGCCGCGGCCCGCCACTGCGGCGTCCGCAGCCGCTGCGCCCCGAAGATCAACTCCAGGCTGATGTGCACCACCGCGTACAACGCCGCGGCGATGGCCAGCAGCCAAGCCACCGCGACCACGGTGAACGGCAGGTAGTGCAGCGGGAAGAACACCAACGCCGCGAACGGCGGGTAGGTGAACGGCAACGGGAAGTCGGGCGTCTTCTCCGCGTAGGTGAAGTCGTAGAGCTGATCGGTCAGCAGCGCGGCCGATCCACCGACGTAGACGTGCAGGTCGACCAGGTTCATCCCGTTCGGGGACAGCAGCATCCAGAGCAGCCGGGCCAGCACGGACAGGCCCAGCGCCGACAAAGCCCATCGGAGGTGACGATTCAAATCACTGGCTTTCGGCTCGAGTGCGGTGCGTCGGCGGGGCACGCCCGGACTTCGATGTTCAGGCGACAGCGCGGACGGCAACGATTAGATTAACCGCAGCGCGAATGCGGTCGGTCGCACCCTCGAACCACCGGTAACATTTGCATCAACTTTCACACCAGTAACATCGGGGCGCGGTATGTTCGGCTCACACTGATCGTCCACGGCGCCTTCCGGACGCCGCGGCTGTACACATAGCCGCAATGTCCCTAGAGTGACCCCCGAAACGATGGCTTTTAGCAATCGAACCCTGATGTACCCGAGGTAAGGACGGCCAGACCAGTGCTTCGCACCCGAGGATCGCGGATTGCATTGTCCGCACTCGCCATCGCGGCGAGTGCCACGCTTGCCGCGCCGACGACAGCAATCGCGGCTCCTGCGACCGCCCCCGCGGCGCTTACGAACAGCGTGCCCATGGTTCCCGAAGGCGTACCGGTGGACGCGCTGGCCGCACTCGCCCCGGCCATTGTCGGCGCCGCGGCCGGCCCGGCGGATATCGCGAGCCCCGCGGGCGTCGCAGGCCCGCAATCTGCCATCCTGGATCAGGCGCGCAGGCTGCTGGCCACCCTGAACCTCCCGCCGCAGATCAAGTCGACGCTGGAACGGATCATCACCTTCCTCGACGGCAGCGGCGGCGGTGGTCCCGAGGTGCCGCAGGACGGTCCGGCGATCGCGCAGTTCCTCTACCCGACCATCGGCAAGGGCTGCATCGGCCCGAGCGCCGACTCGGTCGGCACCGCTCTCGCCGTGCCCGGCCCGGCCACGCTCCCGCCGCCCGGCCCGCAGGCGGGCCAGACCGGGTTCGTCTTCACCGCGCTCGGCACCAAGTCGCCGACTCCGGTGCAGAACCCGCCGATGACGGTGCAGTGGCTGAATCTGGACACCCGTCAGTCCGGCGTCCTGCCGTTGACCGACGAGGCAAAGATCAACCCGGACGGCCCCGCCACGCTGTCCGCGATCGCCGACACGGGCTTCGGCCGCGTGGTCGCGGTCGTCTCCGGCTCGCTGACCACCCAGTCCGCGGACGGGGAGGCTCGGACCTGCTCGTTCTTGCCGACGCTCGGGTTCTTCACCGTAGGCTGAGTTCTCGGTCGAGGGCGGCGACTCCATCGGGGTCGCCGCCCTCGGTCGTTCCGGGGGTCCGCACCGAAACCTCGAACGGATCCGCCGCGACGCCCCACGATCCGTCCGGACTGTGGTAGACCGCTAACTATGGCGACCATCGATCATTCGATACGCACGGCTCGTTCGATCCGCAGCAGGCGCTCGCACCGCTCGATCCTGTCCATCCGCTCGGAGGGGTCGATCCTGTCCATCGGGTCGGCCTACTCGATCCTGTCCATCGGCAGCGTGGGCTCGGTGCTGTCGATCGGGTCCGTGGGATCGTTCGGATCGGCGATCTCGTCGTTCTCGTTCGCCAGCCTCGGTTCCGCGTTCTCCGGCCTGTCCCGGTGGTCGATGTTCTCCTGGCTCGGCGACCACGAAGCCCCGGACAGCCGTCCCTCCCTGCGGGTCGTCCCGGACGACGAGCCCGACCTGCGCGTCACACCGATCAGCCACTGCCAGACGTAACTTTCCAGCGCCCGCGAACGGGCAATGCTCGATCTCGCTTCGCTGGGGTGCGTCGCACCGGTGATCGCGTCGCCGACCAGCGCGTCGATGCCATTCGTGCCGTCGTGCGGTCGATGACAGGATCGCCCGGGCCACCGTCACTTACACGGTGGGCATTCGGGCGTCAGCCGGACTGCGGCCGCTCGGGCGTATAGGTAGTCGAACGAGTCTGCGGGGAAGCGGATAGGGCGAGCCCCTTCACCACTGCCCGTACTCGGGTGTGAGCACGTTGTTCACGTCGATCCCCACCCCGTCGATGGAGCGCTTGTCGATCTCGAATTGGTGCAGGTTGGCGGCCGGATGGACGAAGCCTTTGGGCGTTCCCCAGTTGTGCTGCCAGTACCAGGAACACAGGCCCGCGGTGCGGGCCAGTTCTATGGTCGGGGTGTTCGCGTAGATGCCGGTGTTCTCCTTGCCGAGCACGGCCTGCCAGCCCAGCAGGTAGGGCGCGATCATGGTGGCGAAGTCGACCGGAGAGGGATTGTCGTCGATGGACGCGTAGATGGGGACGTTGTCCGGGCCACCGGCGGCGCGATGCAACGCGAGTCCGCGCTCGGCGTGCCGCTTGCCCGCCTCCAGCCCGCCGCGCCAGTCCGCGGTCGGCCCTTTCCCGAATTGGTAGCAGGACACGATCTGCAGACCCGCCGCTTTGAGGTCGTCGACTTCCGGGGAGCGCAGTGGTTTTCCCGCCATCCACTCGGCGCCGGGCCTGCGATCGGACACGTAACGGATCACGCCGATATGTCCGGCATCGCGGATCGCCGCGGCCGAAGGGACGCCGCCGGCGTAATCGACCAGAGTCCCGAGCGCGGGCCGCGCCGAGGCGGGAGCTGGAGCGGCGGTCACGCCGACGACGGCCGCCGCGGCCGCGTAGACGAACAGATCACGCCGGGATACCGAAATGGAACGCATCGTCGACTCCTTCGCGCAACCCCGACATGGATGGCAGCGTGCCCGGCGCACCTTCCCCATACCTTGTCGCGCGCCGGGAGCCTCGAACGTGAACTCATTTCACCACATTCACATTGGAACCGCTAGACCCAACAGAAACATGTTTCACATTCGCCACACCGTGCGCACGGGTGACGGACGTCAGGCGATGCCGTCGATGCGCGCGGCGACGTCGATGGTGCGCATCGCCGGGTCGGCGAGTTCTTTGCGGATCACCGCCGCCACCTGGGCGATGACCTGCTTCTTTATCCCCGCGAGCGCACCGAGGGCGGCCGCGCGCGCACCGTGGGCGGTGAACTCCATCCGAATGTCGGCCGGGTCGGGCGGCGGCACGTCGATCACCACGCGCAAAGGGTCGGCGGCGCGGGCGGTGAGCACCAACGGCACCTCCACGTCGGCGCGATAGCGATTGGCTTTCAGTACGTCCACGGTGATGTCCAGGGTCACCGGCAGCGTCAGGTCGAAGGCGACCGGATTCGCCGACCGGTCCGTCAACCGTGGCATCCGGACCGCTCCGCGAACGGTGACGACGGCGCCTGCGCGCGGGCCCGTCCGCAGCGGACCGACTTCGATCGGCCTGCCCGCCAAGCGTTCCACCACGTCGTACACCCGGTCGCGCGTCACGATGCGAGCGAAGAACCGATGCCCGAACTCGTCGTAGCCGATCCACTCGAACGCGCGCTTGTCCCGATACGCCGACCGTTTGCCCGCGACCATCGCTTCCACGTCGAACACCAGCCCCCGGCGGGTCTGCGGATCGGCCAGCATGGCATTCACCCGCGAGGCGACCTCCCGCTGCACCACGCCGGCGATCGGGTCGAGCAGCCATTCCCAAGCCGACTCGACCGCTTGGGCGCGCAGGACGAAGCTGATGTCCCGCTGTGTGATCGGCGGGATGTCGATGATGATGAGCACGGGTTCGGCGGTGCGGGCGTGCAGGGTCAGATCGATCTCGACCCTGGCCTCCAGACGCAGTTTCCGGCCGCCGAGCAGCACCTTCAGTGTGAGCGAGACCGGAATGGTCACCTCGAAGGTCACCCGTGGACCGCTGTGCAGCACGCGCGGGGCGCCGACTTTGCCCTCGGCCACGAAACCGGCGAGTCCGGCCGGGCCGATCGAGACCGGGCCGATGGTCACACCACGACCCGTCATGCCTGCGACGGCGGATTCGACGCGGGCGGCATTCACCGCGTGCGTGACGAAACGCTCGCCGAACTCGGCGTAGTCGATCCACGCGGGCGCGCTACTCGATTCGTCGGTCGGATGCATCAGGAGTTCCGGAACCCTCACCTCTCGATGGACACCCGACACGGTACGCGACCGATCTTGCGCCGCCCCGGAACGCGGTGGTCAGCCTGAGATCCCCGTCCTGCCGATGAGGGGGAAGCAGGGCGGGGACCGGCGGCGGCGCTGCCGGGCGCCGCCGAGTCCATCGTAGGACCATCCGGCACGCCGATTCACCCGCATACGCGGACAGATTCCGCTCACCGGGGAGGGGTGCTCATCACAATCGCCCGACACCGACCACGCCCGGCACGTCGTCGAGCGCGAAGCGGTGGATCCGGATCTCGCCGTACTCGTTGCCCCCGATCGTGGTCACCTGCCCGGCTTCGGCCCGCAAGACGATGTTCGTGTGCTGGCCGAACGGGCTCGATTCCCGGTACAGCAGCACGTCACCGGTGCGCGGGCGGTAGCCGGAGCCGAGTGGGACGAAGCGGCCGGCGCTCTCGTAATACTCTTGCAAGGTGTAGACGCCGGGAATCCGCCAGGAGCCCGAATGCGGGTTGGCCAGCGGCGCACCCGCCTCGCGCAACACCCAGCTGACGAAGTCGGCGCACCACGCCTCTTCGGCGCCTTCCGCGTATTTCGTGCCCGCGCCCGGCTCGGCGAACTCGCGCTCGGCGACCGCGACGATTCCGGCTTGGACCGCGTCGAGCGCCGACCGGTCCAGCGCGGGGAATTCGGTGAGGCGCTCACCCACGACCGCTTCGCGATCGGCTCGGTCCTGCCACCACAGGGCCCCGGCGAGCCCGGCTGCGGCCACGCCGAGCACCACCAACGCGAGCGCGATCCACCGTCCCGCCCGCGATCTCAGCTGTTGTGCCATCGCTCCCCCGATCCATTCCTGTGATGCTGTTGTCGAGCTTATGGGTTTCGACGCGCGAGCACGCCGAACGGTTCCCGACGCCCTACGATCGGTTTCGCCCGGTCGAGTGGCGAGGCAACCCGCAGGAACCGAAATCGGGTACGGCACCGGGAAAACCGCGCTAGTCTCCGGAGAGACCAGCCGATGGGGAGGTACGGCCCTGGACACGCTGTGGACATTCATCGTGCACCGGCGGCACCAGTTGCTGGTCGACTCCTACCTGCACGTCTCGGCCGTGGTGCAATCGGTGCTGCTGGCCACGATGGTCTCGGTGCTCATCGGAGTTCTGGTCTACCGCAGTCCGTTCGGCTCATCGATCGCCTCCGCGCTGGCAGGCGCGGTGCTCACCGTTCCGTCGTTCGCGCTGCTCGGCCTGCTGATCCCGATTCTCGGCCTCGGCGTCGCACCGACGATCACCGCGCTCGTGGTGTACGCGCTGCTGCCGATCCTGCGCAACACCATCATCGGACTCGATTCGGTGGACCCGGCCGTGACCGATGCGGCCCGCGGCGTGGGGATGAACCGCCTGCGGGTGCTCGCCCGCATCGAACTGCCGCTGGCCTGGCCCGCGATCCTGGCCGGCATGCGAGTGAGCACCCAGTTGATCATGGGTATCCTCGCGCTCGCCGCGTACGCCAAAGGCCCCGGGCTCGGCAACCTCATCTTCTCCGGCCTCGCGCGCCTCGGCAGCCCGAACGCGGTGCCGCAGGCTCTGGTCGGCACGATCCTCGTCGTCGTGCTCGCGCTCGTACTCGACGGCATCTACGTGCTGATCGGCCGGCTCACCACCTCGAGGGGAATCCGTGACTGAGACCGAAACACCCGGCGCCACTGCGGGATCCGTCGTCTCCGGCGTCGAGATCGTGCTGCGCTCGGTGACCAAACAGTATCCGGGGCAGCGCGACCCGGCCGTGGACAGCGTCTCGCTGACCATCCCCGCCGGTGAGATCGTGGTGCTGGTCGGACCGTCGGGCTGCGGCAAGACCACCACCATGCGGATGATCAACCGGCTGATCGAGCCCACCTCGGGCACCATCACGATCGACGGGCGCGACGCGGCCACGATCCATCCCGACCGGCTGCGCCGCGGCATCGGCTACTCGATTCAGCAGGCCGGACTGTTCCCGCACCTGACTGTCGCGAAGAACGTCGCCACCGTGCCGGGGCTGATCGGCTGGGACCGGCGGCGCATCGCGGCCCGGGTCGACGAGATGCTGGAGCTGGTCGGACTCGACCCGGCCACCTTCCGCGACCGGTATCCCCGGCAGCTGTCCGGCGGCCAGCAGCAGCGCGTCGGCGTGGCCAGGGCGCTGGCGGCCGACCCGCCCGTGCTGTTGATGGACGAGCCGTTCGGGGCGGTCGATCCGATCACCCGGGGGCTGTTGCAGGACGAGTTGCTCCGTTTGCAAGGTGAACTCGGCAAGACGATCGTCTTCGTCACCCACGATTTCACCGAGGCGGTCAAACTCGGCGATCGCATCGCCGTGCTCGGTGACCGGTCCCGGATCCTGCAGTACGACACGCCCGCAGCGATCCTCGCCGATCCGGCGGACGAGACGGTCGCCGGTTTCGTCGGTGCGGACGCCTCGCTCAAACAGCTCACCCTCACCCGCGTCGGGGACGTCGACCTCGGCGACTGCCCCACCGCCACCGAGCAGGACCCGATCGATGAACTGCGCGCCACGCTCGCAAGCCGGGACTGGCCGTGGGCGCTGGTGCTGGACGGTCAACGCCGGCCGCGCCGCTGGGTCTCGGCCGAACAGCTGGCGCACGCCGACTCGCTGCACGGCCTCGGCTCACCCGTGCCGGAGACGTTGTCGCTGAAGTCGACGCTGCAAGACGCGCTGGACGCCTTGCTGACGCATCAGAGCGCCACCGCGGTGGTGACCGGGACGCGCGGCGAATACGTCGGGCTGATCACCATCGACACCCTGATCGGGCACCTGTCGGCGCTGCGGGCCGAACACGGCGGCCGCTCCGGGACGGATGGCGCGCCATGACCACGGCCGCCGTGACTCCCCCCGCCCAGCGCCGCGCCGAACGCCTCCGGCTGGTCGCGCAACCGCTGCTCGTGCTCGTGCTCACCGCGGGCGTGCTGGTGTGGGCGTTCGCCCGCGACCTCACCGCCACCCAGCGAGCGAGCCTGAACGCGCGCAATGTCGCGACCGTCACCTGGCAGCACGTGCTGATCACCGCGACGGTGGTGCTGATCGTGGTCGCGGTGGCCGTCCCGCTGGGCACCCTGCTCACCAGGCCGGGATTCCGTCGTCTCACACCCGTTTTCGTCGGCATCGCCAACATCGGCGCGGCCGCGCCGGCCATCGGCCTGATCGTGCTGTTCTACCTGGCCACCCGCACCACCGGCTTCTGGATCGGCGTGGCGCCGATCGCGTTCTACTCGCTGCTTCCCGTGCTCCGTAACACCATCCTGGGCTACCAGCAGGTGGACCCCACGCTCGTCGACGCGGGCCGCGGTCAGGGCATGTCGGCCCTGGCGGTATTGCGCCGCATCGAGTTTCCGCTCGCGGTGCCGTACATCCTGGCGGGGTTGCGCACGTCGTTGGTGCTCGCGGTCGGCACCGCGACGCTGTCGTTCCTGGTGAGCGCGGGCGGGCTCGGCATCCTGATCGACACCGGCTACAAACTGCGTGACAACGTCACGCTGGTGGTCGGCGCGGTGCTCGCGGTGGCACTGGCCCTGCTGGTGGACTGGCTCGGCGCGGTCGCCGAAGCGTTCCTCGGGCCGAGGGGGCTGAAATGAGCCGGGGGTGGCGCGCGCTCGCCCTCGGGGTGGGGATGGCATTGCTGGCGGCCTGTGGGCTGCAATCCGGCAGCGCGGTGCCGCTGCGGGTGGGGCCGGGCAGCATCCGCCCGATCCCCGAACTCGACGGTGTGCGCGTCACGGTGGGGTCCAAGGACTTCACCGAGCAGAACATTCTCGGGTACCTCATCGAGTTCGCCTTGACGGCGGCGGGCGCCGAGGTGCGCGATCTGACCAATATCCAGGGCTCCAACAGCGTGCGCGACGCCCAGCTGAACGGGCAGATCGACCTCGCCTACGACTACACCGGCACCGGCTGGATCAACTACCTCGGCAACGAGACGGCGGTCCCGGACGAGATCGGCCAGTTCGAGGCGGTGCGCGACGCCGACCTCGCCCGGCACGGCATGGTGTGGGCCGCCATGGCGCCGATGAACAACACCTACGCGCTGGTCATGAGCGCGCGGACCGCTCAGGAGACCGGTGTGCGCACACTGTCGGACTACGCGAGGCTCGTCGCTGCCGACCCCGCCGCCGCGGCCATCTGCGTCGGCACCGAATTCAACGTCCGGCAGGACGGCTTCCCCGGTCTGGCCCGCAGATACGAGATCGATGCGGGCAAGGTACGCAAGCAGATCGTGCAGGACCCGGTGGTCTACCAGGCGACCGCCGACGGCAGACAGTGCCGCTTCGGCTCGGTGGCCGCCACCGACGGACGCATCCCGGCGCTCGATCTGGTGCTGTTGCAGGACGATCGCGGATTCTTCCCGAAATACAACGCCGCTCTGGTGCTGCGCAAGAGTTTCGCCGACGAGCACCCGGAGGTGATCACGATCCTGACGCCGATCTCGCAGCGCCTCACCAACGAGGCGATCACCGAGCTCAACCGTCGGGTCGATGTGGACGGACGCGAACCCGCCGAGGTGGCCCGGGACTGGATGGTCGCCCAGGGGTTCGTCACCGCCCTCTGACCGTCGAGTGAATAAGGCACCTCCCGCCGGAGGCCGTCCGATGAACCACACCACTGGAGGGCACGGCGCCGCTACGCCGTCCGCGGGGCTCGGTCGGTGAGCCCCGCGTCGACGGCTGCTCAGCGCGGATCGCGGCCCAGGTAGCGCAGCAGTTCTCCCAGAGCGCCATCGGACGGGCCGTCGACGATCGCGGCGTAGGCCCCCCACTGACGCAGCGGTTCGGTGATCTCCGCCGTCTCGCCCGTGCCGGGCGCGGGATGAGTGGCCCGGGCGGCGGTGAGCAGGTGAGCGGCGAGTTCGTCGGTCAACGGGGACGGCTGGCCGGTCGCGATCGCGATGTCCCAGGCGTGAACCGCCGCATCCAGCGCGCACAGGACCGCGGCCACCGGAGTGGCGAGCGCACCGTGCGGCAGCGGCGTCGGCACAGTATCGGTGGCGTCGTCGACCGTGGTCCAGGCGAACGCGGTCTGCTCGATCGCCGCGCGCACCAGGTCCGCGGGGGTGCCGTCGATCGTGCCGGAGGGCGCGAACGGATTGTCGGCCGGACCGTCGCCGATGCCGAGCGACTTGGCGTACGCCAGCTGGTCACCGGCGGCATGCTGCACGACCTGCGTCACGTCCCATTCCGAGCACGGGGTGGGCAGGTGCCACTGATCCGCGCGCACGCCGGCGACGACGCTCTCGAGCGCGCGGTGGGAGTCGGCGAGCACGTCGCGCCACACGGGGCGCAGGGTCGCGGCGGCGGTGGTGGTGGCGTTCATGTCGGGAGCCTTTCGGTCGTTCTTGCTGATGACACAAGCCTATTCGCACATTAGGCTAGTTTCCTTCCTGATTGATAAGGAGATGAAAAGTGGCGTCGACCACACCACGTCTGCTGCGGTTGCTCGCATTGCTCCAAGACCGTGCGCACACCGGCCGCGAGCTGGCGGAGCGGCTCGGCGTCACCGATCGCACCCTGCGCCACGACATTCAGCGCCTGCGCGAGCTGGGCTATCCGGTGCACGCCGGACGCGGCGCGATCGGCGGCTACCGGCTCGGCCGCGGCGCGACCATGCCCCCCTTGCTGCTGGACGACGACGAAGCGGTGGCCGTGGCCGTCGCGGTCGGGCTGGCCGAGGACGGCTCCACCGGTATCGCGGACATCGCCGAGCACGTCACCAAAGCGCTGGGCAAGCTGGACCAGATCCTGCCGAAACGCTTGCAGCGCAAGGTGTCCGCACTGCGTGAGGCGACGGCGATCGGCCCGGCCACCACCGGATCGCGCGAACCGGACGCGCCGGTGCCCGCCGCGGTGCTCACCACCCTGGCCGGCGCCATCCGTGACGGCGCGACGGTCCGCATCGCCGAAGCCGGAGCCGAATCTTCGATCGAGATCGAGCCGTACCGGCTGATCAACTGGCAGCGCCGCTGGTACCTGGTCGTCTACAGCCTGGAAGACCACTCCTGGCGGGCGATCCCGGTCGCCCGCGTCGTGCGCGCGGAGACGACTTCGCGCCGTTTCGCCGCCCGCGCGCTGCCCGACGACGATCTGGTCGCCTTCGTCATGCGCCACATCGCCACGACCGGGTGGCGGGTGCAGGCCCGGGTCACCGTGCTCGCGCCCGCCGAAACGGTCATCGCCCGGATCAATCCCGCCGTCGGCGTGGTCGAGGCGGTGGACACGGACACCTGTGTGTTGTACACCGGCGCGGACGCGCTGGAGACGATCGCCATCTACCTGTCCATGCTGATGATGGACTTCCGCGTCGACGGCCCGCCGGAGCTCGTCGCCCACATCCGCACCCTCGGCCGCCGGTACACCGAGGCCGTCGCCGACACCTGATCACGGAGGCGACCGAACGTCATTCGCCGACCACCGACGCGGTGCACGGTCACCCGCGCGAGACCTCGCGCGGGTGGCGGCACCCGACAAGCAGAGTCGCGGACGACGGAATCCGGTACCGAGTGCGGCGGCCGTCAGGAATGCCCGGTGGTGGTCGCCGCGTCGGCGCTCTTGCGCATCGGGATCAACGCGGACAGCCCGATCGCGACCAGCGCTGCCACCATCGCGATGAGGAAGGTGGTGTGGAACCCGTCGCGCGAGGGCAGTAGGTGCGGACCGAACTGAATGGTCATGTGCGCGAGCACCACGCTCATCACCGCCGCGGAGGTCGAGGTGCCGATCGAGCGCATCAACGAGTTCAAGCCGTTCGCCGCCGCCGTTTCGGTGATCGGCACCGCGCCCATGATCAGCGCGGGCATCGCCGCGTAGGCCAGGCCGACACCGCCCGCGACGATCACCGCGGCGAGCATGATCTGCCAGACGCTGTTCATCAACACCACCGCGCACAGGTAACCGACGGCGATCACCGCCGACCCGAGCGCGAGAGTGACCTTGGGCCCGCGGCTAGCCGACAGCCGCGCCGACACCGGCGACAGCAGCATCATCACGAAACCGGTCGGCGCCAGCGCCAACCCGGCGCTGATCATGGACAGCCCGAAGCCGTATCCGGTCCGCTCCGGCGCCATCAGCAGCTGCGGGAAGGTCAGCGACATGCCGTAGAGCGCGAATCCGACGGCAATCGAGGCCGCGTTGGTGAACAGCACCCGCGGCCGCGCCGAAACCCGCAGGTCCACCAACGGCGAACGCTGCCGCAGTTCGAAAGCGCCCCAACCGATGAACACCACCACAGACGTCGCGAACAGAATCAGGATCGGAGCGCTGGCCCAGCCCCAGTCCGCGCCTTTCGTGATCGCGACCAGCAGCGCCAGCAGCGCCGCCGACAGCCCGATCGCACCGCCGAAGTCGAAGCGGGCGGGCGTGCGCACCGGCGATTCCGGCACGAAGACGAACACCAGGGCGGCGCAGACGACGCCGAGCGCGGCGGAAGTCCAGAACAGCACGTGCCAGTTCGCGTTCTGCGCGATGGCCGCCGCCACCGGCAGGCCGATCGCGCCGCCGACGCCCAGCGTGGCGCTCATGATCGCCATCGCCGAACCCACCCGCTCGGCGGGCAATTCGTCGCGCATGATGCTGATGCCGAGCGGGATCGCGCCGACCGCGGCGCCTTGCAGCGAGCGGCCGACGATCTCCGGCAGCAGCGTGGAGAACGACGCGCAGACCACCGAACCAGCCACGAGCAGCAGCAGATTCGCGAACAAGATGCGGCGCTTGCCGAACATGTCGCCCAGGCGGCCGCTGATCGGGGTCGCCACCGCGCCCGCCAGCAGCGTGGCCGTCACGACCCAGGAGGCGTTGGACGCGGAGGTGTGCAACAGGACGGGCAGCGACGGAATGATCGGAATAACCAGCGTCTGCATGAGCGAGACGACGACACCGACCATGCCGAGCGTCGCGATGAGCAGGGCCGGCGTGGGCCGCCGCCGGTCGCCGGATTCAGAGACGCTCGAGGACGCGTCGGCAGCTACAGTCACCATGTGCACGGTACATATGGTGTGTATGCTGCACAATTTGGTATCGACGTGATGCCCGCGACATAGTGAGGTATGTCCGACTCCGGCCCCGGCGACGACAGTGCGGCGCTGAAGCGCCTCACCTTCGAACTGTCGCTGCTGTCCAGGCACTTCCCCGCCGCACTGCTGCGGCGTCCCGGCTTCCGGCTCGACCGCTCGGCGTACCTGATCTTGACCCGGCTGGAACTGGACCACCCGCTGAGCCTGCGCGAGTTGTCCGAAGCGTTCCAACTGGACATTTCCACCATCAACCGCCAGGTCGGAGCGATGCTCAAGCAAGGATTGGTCGACCGGGTGCCCGATCCCGACGGTGGCATCGCCCGCAAGGTCCGCGCCAGCGCGAAAGGCCTGGAATCACTGGCCTCCGACCGTATGCAGAGCAGGCAGGGCATCGGCGCGGTAGTGGCCGACTGGACCGAGGCCGACGTCGAACTACTCGGCAAACTCATCGAGCGCTTCAATCAGTCGGTCGAAGACAAGGAGCAGAATCCTTGGCCGCGCCCGCCGGAACCGGCGTGACGAGCGGTCACGCGGCGGAGTAGACGCCGGGAGTGATGCCGTAGCAGCGGCGGAACCAGCGGGTGAGATGTGCTTGGTCGGCGAAACCCGCCGCCGCGGCCGCTTCGGCGACCGGCCTGCCCGCCGCGATCAACCGGCGAGCCGCGCGCAGCCGCAGCAGACGCTGGTAATCGCTCGGCGCGAGACCGTAGTTCGCGCGGAAAGCGCGGTACAAGGCGAAGCGGCTGGCGCCGCTCGCCTCGACCAAGTCGTCCATCGAAAGCGGATCGAGATAGCGGTCGTCGAGCACGGCGCGGACGCGGTGGGCGATCGCGGCGCCCGGCTCGGCCGTCGAGCGCACCAGCGGACGACGCGCCGCACGCCGCGCCAACGCCGCGACGGAAGCGGCCAGCGCCTCGTCGGCGGCGAGTTCGGTGGCCGGGCCGCTGAGGGCGGCGCTGAGCCGGCGCAGCGCCGCGGTGAGCACCGGGTCGCGCAGCACCGGCTCGGTGAACAGCGGCAACCCGGCCGGACGACCGGCCTGGTCGGACAGCAGATCGGTGACCAACTCGGCGCCGATGTGCACGATGGAGTAGGTGAAGCCCGCCTCGGTGCTGCTGTGGCCGTTGTGCGGCTCATCCGGGTTGAAGGCCATCACCATGCCCGCCGCGCTGGTCCGCGCCGCGCCGCGGCAATCGAAGCTCTGCGCGCCGAACTCGGTGCAGCCGAAGGAATACGTCTCGTGACTGTGCGCGTGGTAGACGTGCCGTTCGAAGTGCGCGCGCATCAACTCCACCGGGCGGTTCGGCATTCGCCGGTATCGCACCCACTCACCGTCGGCCACCATCCCATTGTGCGCGCACCAGCGTTCAAGACCGCGGGGCCGCCCCTCAGCAGGATCGGATCCGTGCGTATCCGATTGTTGCTCGTCGTGGTCATGGCTTTATGGGGTAGCGCGTTCGCGTCCTCGAAACTCGCGATCCGGGAAGTGCCGCACGAGGTGGCGGGGTTCCTCCGCTTCTTCCTCGGCGCCGTCGTCCTGCTCGTCGTGCTGCGCCTGCCCAGGCTCGCGGTGCGGGAAGCCGGGCGGGTGGCGGCGCTCGGACTGATCGGCGTCTTCGGCTACAACGTCCTGTTCTTCCTCGCTCTCGCCCTGGCGCCCGCGGCGGATGGCAGCGTGATCGTGCCGATGGCGGCCCCGGTCATCACCGTCGCCGTCACGACGGCGCTGACCCGTACCCGGCCGACCGCGGCTCGAGCCCTCGGGCTCGCTCTGGCAGTCGGCGGCGGTGTCGTCTTCTTCCTCGGCATCCCCTCCGGCGGCGGAGATCGTCTGCTCGGCGACCTCGTCTTCCTGGGCGCGGCGGCGTGCTGGGCCTGTTACACCATGCTCGGCGCTCCGGCGCTCGCCCGGCTGGCGGCGCCTACGGTGACGGTATACGCCACGGCCATCGGAGCTTTGGCACTCGGCATTGTCGCGGCGCCGCACCTGACCGACGTGGCCTGGTCCGAACTCGATGCCGAATTCTGGCTCAATCAGGCATACCTCGGCGTCCTGCCGACCGCGCTCGCGTACGTTCTCTACTACCGCGCCGTCGGCGAGGTGGGCCCGGCGACAGCCGCCTCCGCCATGTTCCTGGTCCCCGCTTTCGGTCTCGCGTGCGCGTGGCTGCTGCTCGGCGAATCCATCGCCCCGGTCCAAGCCCTCGGCGCCGCATTGATGTTCGCCGGGGCGTGGCTCAACACTCGCGAGGGCAAGCCGAGCGCGGCCACGCCGCCGCCGATCGAACCGGATGCCCGCGATTTGCCTCTCTCGCCGGGGTCACGGCACTGAGCGTCAGCCCTGCATTGCGCAGGTGGGGCAAGCAGCGCCGGCGAAGCTCGACGTAGCCGCTAGCCGCAGACCTGCTGATGCGCGTTCCGCAACGCGACCGCGAGCGGATCCTGCGACAGGCCGTACGGGTCGATGCTGTTACGCACCACCCATATGGCACCGCCCACCACCAGGCAGAGCGGAGTGGGCGGCTGGGACGGCGGGTTCGCTTGCGCGATCGTCGTCCCCGCTGCCATGAACGAACCGGCGATCACCAACGCCGCGAGCATTTTTCGCATCGTCGAGTCCTTTCGTCGCCGCACAGCGTACGCCGGATGCCACGACGAAACCGCAGAATGCGGCCCTTGCGAACGTCCCGGTGCGCAGATTCGGGCCGCCGGACGGCCGAGCCCATCGACTCGGCCGTCCGGCGCCGTCGTGCACCGGGGCTATCGGCACAGCAGATCCGGAAGCACTATGCGGTATAGGGATATTCGGCGCGGGCCGACCGCAGAACGCGACCCCACCAGACCAATTGGCCCAGTAGTTTGTCCGCCGCGACGGCAGGCATCTCTTGATCCGCCGGCCGGCCCGCGGCATCGAACCGACTCCCCGCATCGTGGAAACTCACCGTGTCGCGCACGGTTACCGCGTGCAGTTCGGCGAAGACGTGCCTGAGGTGCTCCACGGCACGCAGACCACCGGAGATGCCGCCGTAGGAGACGAAACCGACCGGCTTGGCCCGCCATTCGGTGTAGTGCCAGTCGATGGCGTTCTTGACCGACGCCGGATAACTGTGGTTGTACTCGGGTGTCACCACGACGAAAGCGTCCGCCGCGGCCAGTCGGGGGCCGACGGCTGCCAGCGCCCGCGCCGCCTCGGGTTCGGGACGGTGGGAAAGACGGTCCGGCAGTGGCGTTTCGGCCAGATCGACGACGTCGACGGTGACGTCGTCGCGCCGGTCGGCATGTGCGGCGAACCACTCGGCGACGGTGGGGCCGAAGCGGCCCGCTCGGGTACTGCCGACAATTACGGCGAGCTGGATCGGGAGGTCGGGCATGAGGATTCCCTTCGACGCTTTTCGGTACGGAATCAGCGTCGAACCTGAACCGAAGTTCAGGTCAAATCGGCACGCGCCGATCAGACCTCCAGATCCTCCTCGATGCCCCGCAGGCGGTGCCGGGCCATCGCCAGATTCGCCCGCCCCCGGTCCAGCGCGAGATACAGGAACAGGCCCTTGGACTTGCGACCGGTCATCGGCCGGATGATGTGGTACTGCCCGGACAACGTGATGAGGATGTCCTCGATGTCCTCCTTGAGCCCCAACTGGTCCATGGTCCGCAGCTTGGCGCGCACCACCTCGGTGTTGCCCGCACCCGCGACCTGGAGATCCAGCGACTTGGAACTGCCGAGCATGCCCAGCGCCATGCCGCTGTTGTAGTCGACCACGGCGGCGCCGATCGCGCCGTCGATCACCATCATGTCTTTGAGTGCCAGATCCATATTGGACATATGTGTTCCTTTCAGTGGGTTTTCGTTGCCAGTCGGCTCTCTGCGTCGGCTGCCACCGGCGTCAGCAAATCGGCGATCGCACGGGCCGCCGGACGGGATTCCAGATGCAGCCGACCGATGTTCACCTCGGGTGCGGCCAGGACGGTCAGTGCGGTCCAGCCCGCCGCGTAGATGACCACGTGCCCCCCGGTGCCGTGCACCACCACTTCGCTGAACCCGCCGCCGTGCGCGGTGGTCGCCAGCCGATGGGACAGTGACAATTGCGAGGCGGCCATGGCGGCCATCCCGTTGGGCTCGATCTGCGGGGGTAGATCGTGGGCGACGAGCAGCCCGTCGTTGGAGGCCACGAGCGCGCCGGTCAGCCCCGGGACGCGATCGCGCAGTGCCTTCAACTCGGTGAGCACCGCCGCGTTCGGTTCGGGTCCGGACATCCCCACCTTTGTCAACCTTCCCATCCAATCGCCGAGCAGTTTCTTCCGCGCGGTCACGCGAGTTCCTCCAAAGCCGCTTGCAGGCGGACGAGCAGGTCCCGGTCCGGCGGCTCCAAGCGTTCGACAGGAGCCGGCGGGGCCGAGTGCCTGCCCCGGCGGCGAGGAAGCCGGCCCGGTGCGGCGGCCACGGGCGCGACCGCCGGGCGTTCGGCGACCGGCGACGCGAGCGCGGACGGCCCGGCCGCCACGGGAACCGACGCCGCGGTGGGTGGCTCGATCAGCCCCGCCGTGGTCAGATCCCGAACCGCCACCAGACATCCGTAGGTCGTGCGGCCGAGTTCCCGGCCGATTCCCGCGATGCTGCGCCGGGCGTCGGCGGCGGCCAGCACCTCGGCCTGCCCGCCGGTGAGCACCAGACGCCGGCGCCGCACCCGGCGGACCGGCACCACCGGGACGCGATCGACCAGGTCGGCGGGCCACGGCCCGGACTCGGGATCGCCGCGCCGCGCACACTCCTGCACGAGCGCGCGGGGCGTGATGTGGCAGACCGGGGCCAGCCAGTGCGGCGGGGCCGGGCGGAACTCCGGGACGGCGGGCGAGGCCAGCAGGAAGTAGGCGGCATCGAAGACGGACAGCATCGCCAGGGTTTCCAGCCGTGGCCGCCCCAGCACACGACCGGGATCCCCCGCATCGGCGCGCCGCCAGTCCTCGGCGGTCGCCACGCCCGCCTCGACGACCAGCCGGTCCAGCCCGGTGGTGCGGCGGCAGTCGGCGGAGACGATCGCGCCTTCGGCGAGATGAAACGCACCGTCGCCCGCCCGCAGCACGCCCGTACTTCCTTCCTTCTCCAGCCGCCGCAATTCGACCGCGAGTTCAGGACTCATGCGCGCCCTCGGCCAATTCGTCGAGAATTGCGTGCAACTGGAATCGCGCCATCGCGAGATTTCCGGCGTCCTCGTCGAACAGCACGTGCACGAAAAGCCGTCCGTCGAAGTCGCCGTTCAGCAGGTTGAGCAGGTGATATCCGCGGGTCCCGCAGACGATGATCTCGGTGACGTCGTCACCGTCGCCGCCGCTGGACAAGGCCGGGCAGGCCAGCACCGCGCGTACGACATCCGTTGTGGCGGCGGCATCTTCGTGCTCGTCCACCAGTTCGTGCCTGCCGTCCGCGGCGATCGCCAGACCGCTCGCACCGTCCACCAACGTCACACTGCGCGCACCAGGAATATCCATGATGCGTTTCAGACAGCCGTCGATACCGATCACGCGCCACCACTTGTCATGAGGGGGTTTACGGGTTCCAGACGCTACACACGGGCACGGTGCGGTGTACAGCAAATCGGGGAGAAATTTCCGGTAAAAATGATTCCCCCTGGCAGCGCGAAATAAATACCTTCCGGTATTCAAACCTCCCGGTATTCAATACCTTTTGGTTTCCATTGCCGACACGTCGAAAATGCCACAATAAATCCTCGATACGGCCACTCGAGTGCTCCCGTGCCACTTTCGCGACACGCCTGCGACTGCGCACGCACGAACATGTGTTCCGCGAAGGGCGCAGCCGCACGGGCTTTCCCGCTGTGCTCGGCGCACGGCGACAGACGAGATCCGCACGACCGCAGTGATCTCGCAGCAATTACAACATCGGACAGATGCCGCTCCGGTGGATGCGGCACCGGATGACGAAATCAGCCGCCGGTGAGGCCGGTGGAGATCTTGACCACGACCTTGTCGTCGGTCACCTCCTGCACCGTGACGGTGCTCCCGTCGGCGGACCGGGTCTCCCCTACCGGGACCGTGACCTCTTGACCGCCCACCGACAGCGTGACCAGATTGCCGTTCACCGAAATCAGTTTCGCTTCGATGCCCAGGATGCTCGCTTTGGCGTCCACGCCCCGGGCGAACGTCACCGTGCAGCCGCTCACCGCGCAATCGGTCTTCGAACCGGGACCTTCCGCCGTGCAGGCAGCCACGCCCAGCGGAGTCACCAAGGCGAACAAGGACACTGCGACGAACCGACGAAAAGCCACACGCTCAGTGTAGGGCCGGCCGCCCGCGTCCTCGGACGTCTTCACTGCCCCGAGTTCAACCCCGGCCGCGCAGATAGTCGCTTACCACGGCGGCGCCGAGACCGTCCAGATCGGGCGCCACCACACGGCCGCCGCTGCGGCGGGCCATCAGGTCGACGAACGCGGCCAGTCGCGGGTCCTCGCCGAGCATGAAGACGGTCACCGACGCACCCAGCTTGGCCAAGGCGTCGACCTGGGCCATCGTGACGGCGAGCGTGCGCTGCGCGGGCGGCCAGTTGAAGTACGTCTCTCCGTCCGGCTCCAGGTGGGCGGTCGGCTCACCGTCGGTGACCACGAGCACGACCGGCACCGCGTCCGGATGCCTGCGCAGGTGTCCCGCCGCGAGCAGCAGCGCGTGATGCAGGTTGGTGCCCTGCTCCCAGACGCCTTCCAGTGCGGTCAGTGCGCCGATGTCGACGGTGCTCGCCTGCCTGCCGAAAGTGATCACGCTCAGCGCGTCCGAGCGGAATCTGGTGCCGATCAAGTGGTGCAGCGCGAGAGCGGTGCGCTTCATCGGCACCCACCTGCCGTCCTGCACCATCGACCAGGACGTGTCCACGCACAGCGCCACCGCGGCCCTGGACCGCTGCTCGGTCTCCATGATCTCGACATCGGCGACGTCCAGTCGCACCCGGCGATCGCCCGCCGACGCCGAGCGCAGCACGGCGTTGCGCACGGTCCGCGACACATCCCACGGTTCGGTGTCCCCGAATCGCCAGGCCCGGGAGCCGCCGGTCGGCTCGCCCGCCGCACCGGCCAAGGCCGTGTCCCGTTCACCACGCCGGGATCGCAAGCGTCCGACGATGTCTCGCAACGCCGTCTCGCCGAGCCGCCGCAACGCTTTGGGCGTCAACCGCAGTGAGCCGTCCTCGCCCCGTTCGAAGACGCCCTGCCTGCGTAGTTCGCGTTCCAGCTCGGCCAGGCGAGCCGTGTCCACACTCGCGTCCGCGCCGAGATGGCGCGCCAGTGCGTCCAGGTCGATGTCCTCCAACCGGGCGCCGGCATAGGACTGGCCGAGTTGTTCCGCGAGCGCGTCGAGTTCGGCGAGGTCCTGCAGGGCTTGCGCACCTTCGCCGAGCCCGAGTGGATCCTCGCCGCGGAACCTTTGCCGGGAGTTCCAGTCCTCGCCGGGGCGCAGCGCGCGCAGATTCGCGTCCAGCGCGGCCACTTGCCGGGCGATGCCCGGATCGCCGAACGCCTGCCCGATCAGCTCCGACAGCTCCGCGCGCTGCTGCTCGGACATCGAGTTCATCATGCGTTGCGCGGCGGCGGCGCGAGCGGCGAGCGCGTCGATCAGTTCTTCGGTGTCGCGCGGGTTCTCCGGGAAGAATTCGCCGTGCTCGGCCATGAACTCGGCGAAACGCTGCTCGGTGTTCTCGCCGCCGGCGTGGGCGGCGAGCAGGTCGTTCAGGTCGGACATCATCCGCCGGACCCGCTCGACATCCTGCGCAGTGGTGTTCTGCAAGGCTTGTTTCATGCCCTGGAAGCGCGATTCCAGCAACTCGCGACCGAGCAGGTCCCGGATCTTCCGGTAGTTCTCACGGCCGGTCTCCGATCGCCAGGTGTACTCAGCGAGTTCGGTGACGGCGGCGGCCGTGCTCGACGGCAACGCGTCCAGCTGCGCCTCAGCGAACCTGGCGTCGTCGGACGGGTCGGGGAACAGGGCGCCGCGCTCGGCCTCCAGTGCCTCTTCCAGCAATTCCCGGACCTGCTGCAACGTGCCGTCGAGCCGGTGTGTGCGGGCGATCTCCGCGCGTCGCTGCCACAACCGGCGAGTCAGCTCCTCCAGCCCGGGCATGGAGCTGGTGCCGCGTCGTAACAGCTCTTGCAGAGCGTTGCGCGGCGAACTGCCCTCCATCACGTCCCGGCCGATGCTGTCCAGCGCTTCCCGCAGATCGAGCGGGGGCGCCAAGGGATCGGGCCCGTCGTGATAGGGGCCGTAGGAGTAGCGGTCCGGGGTCGTCACGATGCCCCGCCGGCAACAGCGGCGCTCATCGGCCGTACACCGCCAGACCGTCGTCGGAATCCTTCGCGATCTGTCTGGCCAGGTAAAGCGCCTCCAAAGCGAACTCGACGGCGGAGGCGATCCGGGGCGGCGGGTCGGCCGCGTCCACACCGAGGCGTCCGGCCACTTCGTGTAGCACGGGCAGTTCCGGCAGCGCCGAGAGGACTTCCTCGCCGGGCACGCGTTCCCCGGTGGTGACCAGATGCCCATCGCCGACCGCCTCCGCCAGCGGACGCAGGTTCAGGCCGCCGAGCAGCGCCCGCGCGGTCTCGGAGAACGAGCGGCGCAGCAGGTGGGTGAGATGCTCCTGCTCCCGGCCCTCCTCACCGGACTCGAACTCCAGCTTGCCGCGCAACACCGCGGGCACGGATTCGAGGTCGACGGGCCGCGCCACGGCGGGACTCTCCCCGGTGACCGCGGACCTGCGCAAGGCCGCCGCCGCCACCGTCTCGGCCGCGGCGACGGCGAAGCGCGCCGACACCCCCGAGCGCTGGTCGATCGCGGACGACTCCCGCAGTTGCCGCACGAACCGAGCGAGGACTTCGATCAGCGGGTCGCCCACCTCGGCCACCAGCTCGGCCTCCTGGCGCACCAGCGCCACCTCGGCCGCCACGCTGAGCGGGTAGTGGGTGCGGATCTCCGCGCCGAACCGGTCCTTCAGCGGCGTGATGATCCGGCCGCGGTTGGTGTAGTCCTCCGGGTTGGCGGTGGCGACGAGCAACACGTCCAGCGGCAGCCGCAAGATGTAGCCGCGGACCTGGATGTCGCGCTCCTCCATGACGTTCAGCAGCGCGACCTGGATGCGTTCGGCCAGGTCGGGCAGTTCGTTGATCGCCACGATGCCGCGATGCGCGCGCGGGACGAGCCCGAAGTGGATGGTCTCGGGATCACCGAGACTGCGCCCTTCGGCCACCTTGACCGGGTCGACGTCACCGATCAGGTCACCGACGGAGGTGTCGGGCGTGGCGAGTTTCTCGGCGTACCGCTGCGACCGGTGCCGCCACGCGACGGGCAGGTCGTCGCCGAGTTCGGCGGCCAGTCGCCTGCCGGCCGGGCTGATCGGGTCGAGCGGATGTTCGCCCAGCTCGGCGCCTGCGATGACGGGCGTCCATTCGTCCAGCAGGCCGACCAGGGAACGCAACAGCCGGGTCTTGCCCTGGCCGCGTTCGCCGAGCAGCACGACGTCGTGTCCCGCGAGCAGCGCGCGTTCCAGCTGCGGCACGACCGTCCGGTCGAAACCGACGATTCCGGGCCACGGGTCGCCGCCTGAACTCAGCAGCGCGAGCAGGTTCTCGCGGATCTCGGTCTTCACCCCACGCGGCAGGTAGCCGGCCGAACGCAGTTCGCCCGCGGTGGTGGGCAGGTGTGCGGGAACTTTCACGAATTCGACGCTACGTCCATTCCGCCATCGGGTCGACCGGGAAGCCCTACGCCGAAAGCGAAGCGCCGTAGCCGGACCGCCGCACCGGAGCCGCTGCGGCCCCGGGCAGCGCCGGACAGTGACGCGCTCGAATCAGCGAATGGTGAGCTGCGGTTGGACCGCGGCACGCGGTGTGGTCGCGGCGGCGTCGTCGGGTTCGTGCCCGATCGGCGACATGCCCGCGGCACCGACCGGTGCGACCTGTTGCATCCGGGCCGGGCGCTCGCTGCCGTCCACGCCTGGTGCGTAATGCTGGGCCATGCCCGCATTGATCGGCTCCAGCGCGCGAGCATCCGGTTCGTGGTGCGTCGCGGCGATCTCCGAGCCCGTGACCTGCGGCCCATCGGCGCCACGCTCGATCACCTGCGCCGCCGCGTCGTGGGCGTTCGCCTCGGGAAGCGCCTCGGCGGCTTCGCGTGCGCCGTGCTCGGCGGACGCCTCGGCGAGTTCGGGAGCATCGGGTTCGGGCGCGGAAACGGGGGCGTCCTGCACCGGCTGCCCGCCCGGCTCCGGCTGCTTGCTGAACCGAATCCGGTCGAGGGTCTGCCGCACCGCCGCCGCCAACCGCGCGTCGAGAACGGCCTCGTCAGCGTTGTCTCCGGCAGCAGGGTGCGCACCCTGCTCGGCGGGCCGCTCGACCGCGGGCAGCGGCGTCGTCGCCAACCACAACTCCGTGAGTTCCGGAGCCGGAACAGGCGGCGCGCTCGGAGCCCCGGCGGACTGCCCGGCAACCGCGGCGCCGTTGTCGTCCTGCACCGGCGCCTGCCCCGCGATAGCGGCGCCCTGCGCCGCCGGTGCGGGCGGTTCGGTCGCGGCCGGTTCGTCCGCGCGGTGTACGGGCACCGCCGGCTCCATGAGGATGCTCGGCAGGATCTGGTTCCCGGCCCCGCCGACCTGAGTGAGCGCCGCCAGTCGTTCCTGGAGATCTTCGTGGTCGGGCACGGCGGCGGTCGCTTGCTCGATCGCGCGCCCGTACCGCTCGGCGACGAGCCGGTGGGTGACGAGCGCGACGCCGATCATGATCGGTGCGATCGCGTGGATTCCGATTCCGGCCAAGTCACCTGTCCGGAAGTACGGGAACGTGTTCAGCGCGATGCTCGCCGTCAACAGGACGCCCTCGACGGTGTAGACCTGCCACAGCCGATCGATCACACCCCACTCGGCGGTATCCCCGGTGGACAGCATCAGCGCGACGAGCACCGCGCTGATCAGGGCTTCCAGGCCGTAGGACAGCCAGAACATCGGATTGCTCGCACCACCGGTCGGCGCGATGTTCTGCTGCACGGTGACCGCGGAGAACAGCATCGAGAACGCGACCACACCGGCGAGCAACCCCAGCACCCGCGGCTTGCGCTGGTGCAGGCGAGCGACTTTCGCGTGCGGGCTGCTGCTGTGGCGCTGTTCGCCGATCGCCTGCGCGGCCCGCAGCAGGTCGGCGGCCTCGCGTTCGGCCAGCTCGGCGGCTGTGCGCCGCACCCGCTCGGCGGCGTCGGCGGCCGCCTGGATCCGCGCCCGCTTCTCGTGGCGTTCGTAATCGCGCACAAGCTCGGCCAACTCGCGGGAGGCGGCGAGCTCACGCTCCGACAAAGCTTCCAGCAGCGCCGGATCATCCTGGTGGGCCAACCGCTCATGCGCGATCTGCACCCGGTCCGGCAGCGCACCGGCCACCAGATCATCCACCGGCGGCGCCCCCGTGGGCGCGTGGGTCGTGAAACGACGGAACATCAGCAAAGAACCTTTCCGACGATCGAGTGTTCCAGACGCAGCGCGCCATAGCTGCCTCGGCCGTCGACCACTTCCGCCGGATCGGATGACCGACCCGGCTGAGACCGAAAAGATAACCCGTCATCGAATTCCGTTCGACCCGACGAGCAAACGGGACCGAACGGCCGCGACCACCGCGCAGCGGGACGAAGCGAGCGGACAGAGCTCGGACGACCACGCCGATCGACCCTCCGGGCCTGCGCTCAATAGCCCATCGCCGAACGTCCCGGATCCGCCTGCTGAACCTTCTGTTGCAGGTTGTGACCGTCTCGGGAGACGCCGTACCGATGCATGACATAGTTCATGCTGGCGGCGACATTGGCCACCGGATCGTGGATGTTGTTGGATGTTCCCGCCACGTGATAAGCCTGGAAGGTGCTGGGGATGGTCTGGGTAAGCCCCCTCGATGCCTGTCCTTTGGCGGCGTTGCTGTCCCAGTCGTTGACGGCGTTCGGATTATTGTCGGATTCCCGCTTGATCAAGACCTGGTAGCCTCGCTTCCAGTTCTCGCGGGCCACCGGATCGGTGATACCGAGCGCATCGAGCGCGCCGTCGATGGCCGCGTTCACCGTGACGTTGCCCTCGTAGCGGGCGTAGTCGGCGCTGGTCGCGGCAGGCACGAAATCCGGGCCGGGCGAATAGCTGCGCTGCATGTAGTTGCTCGGCACGTAGTTGCTCGGCATGGAGTTGCCCGCGTACGTCGGAGCGGAGGCGTCGATGTCCTTCGCGTGCACCTGGACCCGGTCGTTCGCCTTCTGGATCTCATCGTTCACGTCGTCGACCGTCCGCAGCACGGTGTTCGCCAACCTGGTTTCGATGTCGGGGTCGATGAACTCCTTACCCGGGCTGGGCTTCGTTGTGTCGCGCAGGGCCCCCTGCAGAAGTTCGACGTGTCGCTTGACCGCCGCGAAAGCACCGCTGGAGATTTCGTAGGCGCCGTAAGCGGACAGGTCGATGCTCTTGTCCTGCTTGTGGATTTCGTCCTTGATCTCGTCGTACTCGCGCACACGCTCGGCATGGCCGTCGGCCATCGCGGACTTTTGGTCGTGACCGGTGACGAGTTTCTCATCGCGCAGCAGTTTCAACAGATCCGGCGCCTGCGAGGGCGTACCTGTCGCCAGCAGATCGGCGGAGGTCTGAATAGCCTCCTGCACCATCGCAAGGAATTCGATGAACCAGGGGCGAACGCCCGGGGGCGGGTCCAGCTTCACCACCCAGCGCTCGGGGCTCATCGCAGCTCCCGTGCCCGGGCCGGCCGCCGCTCCGCGAACACCGCCATCATCACCTCACGCCTGGCAACCCTTATCAGGCCACGCGCGGCCTGCTTCACTGCGACACCACCGAGTATTGCGCAACGGAAGATCGCCCATTCCCGACACTGGGAGGGTCGACACGCAAAGTCCCGCAGCCGAACGAGGTCGACCGATGAACATCGGCGCCACCGCTCGATCGACGGCGGGCTGCTACGTCTGGTCGAGCATAGCGAGGTAGGTATCGAACTGGGCCGCTCCGGCGAGGAGGTTGCGGCTGCGGGTGGTCAGCCGGTCCTGCCAGACGTCGAGGAACGCGCTCAACGCCTCCGCGCCGCCCGCCTCGCGCAGCGACGCGATGAACTGCGCGACCTCCGACAGCAGGTAGCCGCCCCGGCGCAGCTGTCGTGCGATCTCGGCGTCGCGTACGCAGTCCGGCCCGTATCGGCGGTAACCCGTCGCACGTTCGCGCTCGGGGCGCAGGATGCCCTGAGTCTCCCAGGTGCGCAATGTCGCCGGATGCACGCCGAGTCGGCGCGCGAGTTCGCCTACGGTCAGCGATCCACCGTGGACAGGTGTCGGCACCGCGGTGGACAGGCCGGCCAAAGCGGTGGCGACCTCGGTGCGGGTGTCGCGCTCGGCGAACAGCTCCACGTGCGCGGCGTCGATGAGCCGGTAGGCGGACTCGAGGTCGCCCCGGTTGGCCGCGCGCATGATCTCCGTCGCCCGCTGGTGCCCATGGCCACCGCGCAACGCGAGGAAGGCGCGCAGAGCCTGCGCGTGCAGTGGCGTGTAGCGCCGGTAACCGGTATCGCTGCGCTCGGTGGGCGGGAGGATGCCCGCGTCGTCGTAGTTGCGGATCGCCTGTGCGGACAATCCGTGTTCCCGGGCAAGGTCGATGGGCCGCAGCTCGCACCTCCGATCGAGGCTTTGTTCTCTCGATTCCAGGGAGGAAGCGCGAAAGTTTCGCATGATTCTTCAAAGCTACGACGCACGCTGTCCTCGGCCGCCGACTACCTCCCGAGGCGCTGCGGCCCGCCGTGGTCCGCGACCTCGACGCGCTGCTCGGCGAGGACGCGGACTGGACGAACCAGTGGGCCATGTTCGCCCGGGAGCGTCCATCGGCGACTCCGACCGCGCTCGCGCCCCGCGTATCGTCACCCACGACGTCGCCAGTGCGGTGGGCCTGCGTCTCGCGACCCGGCCGGTTACGAGCAGGTCGTCGCTCACGTACGCACCGTCTTTGGCCTGCTGCGCTATCACGCGGCGATGGCGAGCCCCGCACCGATCGCATCGGCCTTGCTAAGCCTGCGAGCCGAGATGATGGCCGACAATCTGCTCGCGCCGGCAGACCTGGAGATCGCCGACGCGGTCATCTTCGTCGCCGACACCGACGGTAAACAGCATCAGTACCGGTAACGGGGCTGAGCCCCCGGGGGCATCTCCCGCCGCCGCGGGCTCAGCGTCCGGCGGCGCTGAGCCGGTGATCCGCTTCGAGCAGCATCCAGCCGCTCAGCTGCACCGAGAGATCGCGGCTCGAATTCGCCGGTGAAACGGCGGAGGAGGGTGTGAGCTGGGGGAAGGTTCCCGGATGCTCCGGCACCGCGACCGGGCGCGACCAGTCCATGCCGAACAGCGGCAGCCCGTCCACCTCGGCGCGGTGCTTCCAGGCGGCCAGCGCGGAAGCGTGCACGATATCCGCTGCGGTGGTGTCGCCCAAGGCCAGCGCCGCTTCCGCGAGATATCTGGCGAGGATGCCCATGAACAGCCCGGAGTCGTCTCCGGAGGCCGCGGCGATCACCCCTGCGTTCGTGAGCCCGTCCCCGGCTGCGGCAACAAGGGCGGCCACGCGCCGGTGATGGCTCGATTCGCCCGTGCGTACTGCCAACTCGGTTTCCAGGCCGATCGCCACGCCCTGGCAGTAGGTGTGGACGGTCCGGTCCACTCGTCCGCCGGGCTCGTGCACACCGTCGAGGATCAGGCCGCTGTCGGCGTCACGCAATCGGGTGTACAGGAAATCGGCAAGTTGGCGGGCGCGGGACAGCTCGCCCAGTCGGGCCAGAGCGATACCGGTCGGACCGATCGCGGGGGTGTTGTAGTACTCGTCGCCGGACCGCCAAGGCACCGCGCCGACGACCGGGTTCCAGCCACCGATCAAGTCGGCCCGCAGCTCGCCGACAGCGTCGCCGAATCGGACGCCTAGCAGCCGGTCGGCGCGTTCGAGCGCCAGCGCCAGCCACGACATATCGTCGTAGTACCGGTTGGTCCAGCCGGTGAGGTTGCGGGTCCGGATACCGCGTGCGAGAGCGACGACCCGATCGATGCGTTCGGGGGTACGGGCGCGGTACGCGGCGTCCACCGCACAGTCCAGAAGGTGGGCTTGCCACCAGTAACACCATCGCAGGAACGCCTGGTCCAGCACGGACGCGGGCCAGACGAGCGTGCCCAGCCGCCTCTGCGGCTGACCCCACAGCGTGCGCAGGTGCCGCTGCACGATCGCCTGTTCCGCCAGGTCCGCCCGCTTTCCGGGCTCCTCGGGGCCGGCGGAGATCGTCCGTGTGATCGGCGCCGCCTGCGTGGGCGGCGCCATCGCGGTGACTGCGATCGAGGCTCCAGCCGTCAACAGCACACGCCGGCTGATCCCCGTGTTCCGGCGATCCATCCGCTCGGACTCCCTTACTGAACAACTGTTACTCGGGCGGGAAACCGTGCAGCTAGATCCTATCCCGCGAGGACCACTACGTCGCGGCGTCGACCGGTCGCAGGAGTCACCTGCGGACCCCGAGAAAAGGCTTCGAAGCTGCCCTATCCGCGTTCATCCAAGCCGCTGCCGCGCGTCCGCTTGCTGACCAGCCACGGGTAACGGCACTGCGCTGAATCCCTCGGAATACCGCTCATCGCAGTATTGGTGAGTAGCTTTTCCGAGGAAACGGCTGAACTTCGACTCCTTCCGGGTGCCGGTGCCCGCCGGCCGGCGACCTGGGGTTCGCGCTGAAACCTGGGATCGGTAGGTGGCGTGCGCAGCATCTACTAACCCCATGACATCTTCACAATCTCCTACGAACCGACCACAGCCCGCCGGCTTGGACAAGAAGACCAGCGCGATCCTGTCGTACGCACTGGGGTGGCTCACCGGAATCATCTTCCTCTTTGTGGGCAAGAACGATCCCGATGTGAAATTCCATGCCTCGCAATCGATCGTCTTCTTCGGAGCGGTCTCGGTGGTCAATATTGTTCTGAGCATCATCGGCTCGCTCCTCGGAGGCCTGGGGATCATCTTCAGCCTCGCCGGACTCGCAGTCGCGGTCTTCGCAGTCGTCGTCTGGATCATGGCCATGGTCCAGGCGAACAACACCGGCGGTGTCCGCGCAGAGCTTCCCTTTGTCGGAAAATTCATTGCCAGATATGCCGATCAGTTGGCCGACTCGGTCGAGTAGCGGCATATTCGACGCTGGATTTCGTCACGGAGGACGCTGTCGGTCTCCTGCCTGCGGCCAGATGCGACAGTCCAAGGATCAACGGCCCGAGGCTATCTCGGGCCGTTGACGTCCGCGCGGAACACCTGACAATGTCGATGAGCGTGCACAACCTGTCTGCCGAAGTCTTTCAACTGCGGCCGAGAGGCGTGCTCATGATCAGACGTGGCAACGCACGTTGATCACGAGCGTATCGCCAGGCAGGGCCGTGAGGTAGCAGTCGATGTTGGCGTAGCCGGCGGTCAACTCCGGCTCGTGCGGGCAGTCGGCAGGACTGTGACAGGCGCCGTGGATTCCCGAACCGCCGTCCTCGTACCACCAGCCCTCCAACGACAGGAGATTGCGCTCGCGGAGGGCCCCTTCCACCGCCCTCGCAACGAACTCCTCCCTGCCGACGGATCCGATGCTGATGACAGGGTCTACCGGACGCAAGAAGCAAAACCGGTAGCGTTCGGTGGGCAGCGTCTGGAGGTAGTCGTCAAAAGCCCGAACAAGAGGCTGGGCGTCGTAGTCCGCCGATGCCTGCTCGGGCGAATATCCCCACGGATCGACCTCGCGGCGAGCATCGTAGAACTCTCGAGGTCGGGGCGCAGGCAGTTCCGCGGCCAGTTCCCGCCACCGCCGCCAGGCCGCTTCCGCCAACTCGGCCGCTTCTTCCCGCGACGCCGAGAAATCGAGAAGCTCGCGAGGCCCGCCCGCGCACCAGCCGAAGTCGTCGGGAGTCGTTGTGGATCTGGTCGGCCAACGACTCAGAACCTCATGGATCAGCCTGGAGTCTTCTTCATGGCCGGGCAGAACGTTGAACCCGCCGCCGTGCACGGTGCCGCCCGTGATGCGCCAAGCATCCCAGATGTCGAGCTCTTCGCCACGCGTGAAGTCGATCTCGAAGGGTGCCATCGCGTCCGCCACCGCCGCCTCCACCCGCACAGCGTCACGCGCTGGGAGACACACCGTGATGCTCATACCGGCCATGACGACATTCGATCACTTCACCGGCACTGCGGCACAATGAAATTAGCTCGCCGCTCAGGAAGCGGACCCGAACGCACGGTGTTCGAGCCTGATCAATCCGCGTTGATGCCGCACACCGCGCTGAACCGTGTGCCAGAGAAACGACCGAGCCCCCACCCGGACACCGGATGGGCTCAGCAGAATCTTCACCCGCAGTGATACACCCGCCGCGCTACTTCTTCTCAGACATCGAAGCGGACCTCGATCCCCTCGACATCCGATATCCGCACGTCAAACCCGCTGTTCGACGCTCGACTCACGTTATGAGGCCAACAACCTCTGCGCGTAGCTCACCGATCGAACCGGGGCAGGCACCGATCCTCTCGTCACATCGCCCGGCCGCCCAGCAGGCGGCTGATCTCCTCGTCCGGATACGGGGTGTTCCGGCTCGCCTGCTGGAACGCACGCGCGAATGCGGACACCGCCGCGGCGATCGGCGCGTACCGGGTGATGACCGTGGCGGCCTGCCCAGGGATACCCTCCGGCGGCTTGCCCTCGGCGAACTCGCACACCATCGCGGCGCGCGCCTCCCGGTCCTCCCGCCGGAGCCCGTAGAGGGCGGTGACCAGCCAGTTCACCAAGTAGGTGGCGGTGAAGCCACGGTCATAGCTCTGGTTCTGGTCGAAGAACGCGGCCTCCTCCGGGGAGAGGTCGAACCCGGAGGAGAGCGCGAGGCCGTAGTCGCCGAAGTAGAGACGTCGACCGTCGGTCAGGATGTTCTCGAAATGCGCGTCGAGGTGCAGCAGCCCACGGCTGTTCATGAACGCGGTGCCGGTGGCAAGTTCCCGCTCCACCATGGCGCAGGCTCGGTCGGCGGCTTCGTCGCCCGCCTCGATCCGGTCGTTCAGCCAGTCGTGCAGGTTCTGCGGTATGTACTCCAGGAACAGCGCGATGCTCGCCGAAGAATCCTGTAGGGCCTCGATCCGGTGGCGTACCGACGGTCGGCCGTCCCAGTAGGCGACGGCACGATCGATGTCGGCGAGTTCCTCCGGCAGCAGCGTCGTGTCCGGCAGCACCCGCCAGTGGTACATCAGCGGGAAGCCCTCGTGTTCGGCGGCGAGCACCCAGTTCGTCGTCATGGTGTGCACGGCGAGCTCGCGCCAGGCCCCGAAGCCGGGCCCGCCGATGAGGCCGACGCCGTAATGGCAGAAGAGCGGCAAATCGAACAGGTTCGCCGTGGACCGGACGTGCTCCGGCTGCCGTTCCAGATCGGTGAGGGGCACTCGCTTCACGAAGACCGGGGTTCCGGCGACCTCCAGCAGCACCGACTTCCCGCCGATACCGGCGCCGATCGGCGCGGCCGCGTCCACGAGCTCGCGCAACGCGTGATCGCTGTGCAGCGCCAGGGCCGTGGAGACGGCGCTGTGGGCGGGCGTGCAGACGCGCCGCCCGCGACATGTCGCGGGTCGTCACTGCGTCGCGGGATAACGCCGCCCGTACGAACGGCCCGAGCGGATCCGCCGCGGCCACCAGTCCCGATGGCAGCGGTCGGCCGCCGCGAGCCTGCAGCGCGGTCAGGCAGACGTTGGTCGCGATCCGGTAGAGCCAAGTGCGCAGTGAGCTGCGCACTTCGTCGTACAGCTGCCGCGGCCGCCACGCCCGCAGAGACGTGTCTTGGACCAGGTCCGCTGCGTCGTGCGCCGAGCCAAGCATCCGGTAGCAGTACGCCGGCAGCTCCGTCCGGAACGGTTCGATCCGACGATCGAATCCTTCTTCCCTCGTCATCCGCCTCATCTCCACGACCGTCACAAGCACCAGATCGGCGACTGCGGTGGTCATCCGCTGCGGAAGGGTCGACCACCACGCGGGTCGTCAACAGCCCGGCCATGGCCAACCTCCCGGCCATCCGCTTCAGCCGCATACCGCGCCGACCGAACTGGTCAGCGCGCAGCCCCGCAGTACAGCCGAGTCCCACCCGGGATACCGGATGAGGGCTCAGCAGATTCTCTACCACCAGCGATGTGCGCGCTTCACTACTTCTATGCAGAGGGTCAGACTTGACGTTCCGGCCCGACTGGCCCTGGCGAACCGCAGTGCGCGCTCATGCCGATGATGTCAACCGGCGAACTTCGCGGCGGCCTGGGCGATGACCGGGGTGAAGAGGATGACCGTGAAGTCGATCATGCACCGAACGCTGCTGCGGTACGAATGGACCGTTCCCGCCGACTACCAGGTACCACTCACCTGGCGCGCGCGGCCCCACCCCGGACGACGGCCTGCCGATCGACCTGCGCCGTCGGTACGCACATATCTCAAGGTTCTCGGCAGCATGACGAACCGGATCGCACTCACCAGAACTGGTGTGTGGGTCGTGCGATGCGTGCCGCTTTACTGCCCACGGTGATGGACGTGGTGGATGCCGGTCTCCCCGATCAAGCCACTCGCTTCGCCGCCGGGCGGTGTGGTCCGACGGCGAAGCGGTTAGCCCGGCGCAGAATCGGAGTCAGGGATGCCACCTATCGATCACAGCCGTAATCGGCCAGCGAGCCTCCACGTCATCGACATCGAAGATGACATCGGCGCGCCGCATCACCCGCTCGATGTGACCATCCAAATGCGCGCGCCCCGGCACGACGACCGCTTCCGCCTCGGTCCGCTCAATCTGAGCGAGTAACAAGCCAACCGGATCGTCCGTCTTCGCCGAGAGCGCAATGGTTTTGCACAGGTCATAGCCAAGCCGCATGGCCAAGCTCCGCATTGTCGTCTCCAGCCATTTCTGATGCGAGCCTGCGATATCCGTCCGCAAGAATCCGATGGCCCGGGGGCGACCGATCGACGTCAACGCGCACCTCCCCTCAGTTCTGCAGGCCGGTCATCGATGACCTTCACACCGGTCCATGTGCACGTATCCGGCCCATCAGTACGGTGCTCCCCGATCCGCCCATCGATCACCGGCACCATCCGCTGACAGAGCAGGCACATGACCTGCTCGATCGGGCCGGTCACTCCGCGCGCATAAGCGGCGCCGCACATGCTGACCGTGATTCGCGGCCGGGCATCTCCTGACAAGCCGACATCCTGTTCCACCATCCGTCTTCCCTCCCGTTGACTTTGGTCAGCCGCGGCTCGGATGAGCATCGCTTCCGCTGAGCGGCAGCTGTGGATCTCTCATGAGATTCGCAAAACTCAACGTCCGCATAAAGGCCATGCAATGGGACATCAATAGGACCTTCATGCTCAGTTCCCTTGCGAGAAAGTCCCCTACGTGGACTAACCTGACCCCTATGGCATCGACAGGGAACGCTTCACTCCGCGCGGCCAGGCAGGCGCTCGGCTTTCGATCCCAAACAGCACTCGCGGAAGCTGTGACGGAAGCTGCGCGTCAGATCGGACTGCGCATCGAGGTCGCCAGCCGAACGGTCCGTAGGTGGGAATCCGCGAATCCGCCTTGGCCACATCCCGACCACGCGGCGGCACTGGAGGCGCTCTTCAAGCGGCCGGTTACCGAGTTGGGCTTCTCACCACCGTGGACGGAAGCGGAGAGCGATCCACGTGCGGGTCAGAAGCTCACTGACAGACACGCACTTCCGTTCAGGCACGGCGGTTTCGGCACAGCCGCATCGCTCCTACCGGCTTCGGTCGCGAAGGAGTTCGCCTCGATCACAGCGTCCCACCGCCACCTGTACTGGTCGACCCCAGCGGCCCGCCTGCACCGTCTTGTCGCCGAGCATGCTCAGTTCGGACTCGAGCTCTTGCCGCGGATTGCGGGTGCGGCCAAGACGATTCTGGCACGAGCCGTCTCGGAATCGAGTCTTCTAGCCGGGCGCTTGGGATTCTTCGATCTACAACAGCCCGAGCTCGCGCAGCCGAGTCTCGTCCTCGCACTTCAAGCTGCGCACGAAGCTGGAGATTCGCTTCTCGGCGCGGCTGCGCTCGCGCACATGGCATTCGCCCCAGCGTTCTCGGGCGACGCATCTCGCGCCGAGGAGGCTCGGGAACGACTGCGTGCCGCACGGGCTTTCGCGAGCAGGGGCAACGCCAACTCCGAGACGATGGCTTGGCTGGACGCTGTCGAAGCGGAGGTCGAAACTCGGCTAGGTGATCCACGCCGGGCGCTTGCCCTCATCCATCACGCCGAGAAAGTCTACGGCGAACATGACAGCAACTCACATCCGTCACCAGAGTGGTTCGACTGGTTTTCTCCAGTCAGGCTCGCAGGCTTCAAAGGAAACACGCTCATCCTCGCCGGCCGAGGCCGCGAAGCGCGCGAGACCCTGGAGGAAGTACTCAGCGTCCTACCCGATGCGGATGCGAAGCAGAGGTCGATCTATCTCGCCGACGCGGCCGCCGCAGCCGTGCTGGAGAAGAACCCCGAGCAGGCGTGCCGATACCTCGAGGAAGCCTTGGATCTACTCGCGAGCAACTGGTACGCGACTGCGCTGGATCGAATCAAGGCCGTGCGTCAAACGCTCACACAGTGGGATTCCTTGCCCTCGGTCCGAGAGCTCGACGCCCGGTTGTACGACTGGCATACGACCGTCAATTCTTTGGTCGGCTAACCGGCGGAATTCTCTGCCACCACGATGTTCGCCAGTTCGTTGAGGTCGCTGATCTGCCAATCGGACAGATCAGCGACTTCCTTCTTGTCGCGGTGGATCCACCCCCAAGGACCCCTCAGAAGGTAGGCCGTCCGCATACCGGCTCGTTTCGCGGGAGCGACATCATTGTCGATGCGGTCACCGACGTAGATGATCTCTTCCGCTGGTCGGCCCGCCGCCTCGACAAGCTTGGCGAAAAACTTGAGCGAAGGCTTTTGCACCCCCCAGTCGTCAGAGGTAGCGATGAAGTCGGCGGGCAGGTCCAGCCCCCGGAGCAAAGTCCCCGCGCGCACTGTTTGATTCCCGGCGATCCCGACCCAAATCCCCATCTCCCGCAGCTTCGACAACGCAGGACGCACATCGGGATAGAGGTCATCCTCGCCGAACCACTCAGCCTGCCCTGCATCAGCTCGTGCTTGCCGTTCCTCGTCCAGATCGAACCCAGGACGAAAGATTTGGAACGTCTCGCGGTAGTCGAGACCGGTTGCGATAACAGCTCCGAACGCCGCCGCGAACGTATGCCTGGGCACGCCAAGCCAGTCCGCCCACGTTCCATACTCCCGAGTCTCATCGACCAGCGTCTCTCCGACATCAAAGACAACCGCGGCAATCACGAGCCCACCATACCTTGCTGCTCGACCGAATCAGAATGCGTTCAGAGGCGGCCTGCACGAACGAAACCATCCCTTTATGGGATGCCTCTCACCAGAGAATATCTGCACATTCAGCGACCCTACCAATTATTTCGCGCCCATTGAAGTTGCGATCCCTCAGCCTCTCAAACAAGTCAAAGTTCCCGTCCCGATTCCTCCGCGCATGCCTCACCCCCTCGAACCTTGTTCGAATTATCATTTCTCACTCACCGAAAATACGCGATCCGTCACCTCGGTCAACGCATGAAGCCGTGACCGGCGTGACCCGAGATCTGAGGAGTTACGTTTACCAGACAGGTATTCACTTACGATTCGAGAGGCTTGCTCATGAGGTATATCAAGCAAATTTGAAAGACTTGATACCAGCAACCCGACTCGTCCGAGCGTTGCCCCTGAGACAGATCCCTTCGGAATGAGGAAACGGCTCGTTGGAATTGATCCAGAGCGTCGCTTGGATGAGAGCCGAGGAAGCACCGTGTCAGTGCCAATGCACTCTTCAAATACCAGCTTACGTAAATACCCTTTTTGATTTAAACGTTTGAGTTCAATCCATGTAGTCTCAAATATTTCTGGCGATACGACAGCTATACCTCGTCAACCCCTCGTTGCCCGACACCGTGAGCCCTTCCTCGCACGTCCGGGGACCAAACCACGTCACGGTTTGAAAACCCCACGCTGACGGATTCTACATGTTGGAGACCAACTTGTGAGGATATACAACACTGCTACGCCATTTTACGAAAAGTCGCATGGTACGGTGGCCGCGACAGCCAATGGCATATCTTGCCATGTCCAGCGAATGCGCGTTAATCGCTAGCTCGCTAGCTCGGAGTTCTAGCTCCAGAAGGAATCAGTTAAACCGAGAGCGGCCAAGCGTGGTGTGGGACATCGCCGGGTCGGGCACCTTCGCAGCTGCGTTACCGTCGAGTTAGTGATTGCCCCAATGTGATGACTACACATTGAAGCGGAACTCGACCACGTCCCCGTCGGACATGACGTAGTCCTTGCCTTCCATGCGGACCTTGCCCGCGGCCTTGGCGGCCGCCATGGAGCCTGCTTCGACCAGGTCGTCGAAGGCGACGACTTCGGCCTTGATGAAGCCGCGTTCGAAGTCGGTGTGGATGACGCCGGCGGCCTTGGGGGCGGTGTCGCCCTGGTGGATGGTCCAGGCGCGGGCCTCTTTCGGGCCCGCGGTGAGGTAGGTCTGCAGGCCGAGGGTGTGGAAGCCGGCTCGGGCCAAGGCGTGCAGGCCGGGTTCGGTCTGTCCGATGGATTCGAGGAGTTCGATCGCGGATTCCTCGTCGAGTTCGAGCAGTTCGGCTTCCACCTTGGCGTCGAGGAAGACCGAATCGGCCGGGGCGACGGAAGCTTTCAGCTCGGCGACCTTCGATTCGTCGGTGAGCACGGACTCGTCGGCGTTGAAGACGTAGAGGAAGGGCTTGGTGGTGAGCAGCGACAGCTCCTTCAGCAGCTCGGTGTCCACCTTGTCGGCCGCGGCGAACAGGGTGGTGCCGCTGTTGAGAATCTCCTGCGCGGTCTTGGCCGCGTCGGCGACCGGCTTGCGGTCTTTCTTGACCTTGGCTTCCTTCTCCAACCGCACGACCGCCTTCTCCAGGGTCTGCAGGTCGGCGAGGATGAGTTCGGTCTCGATCACCTCGATGTCGGCGCCGGGATCGACGCGGCCGTCCACGTGCACCACGTCGTCGTCGGCGAACACCCGCACCACCTGGCAGATGGCGTCGGCCTCGCGGATGTTGGCGAGGAACTTGTTGCCCAGGCCCGCGCCCTCGGAGGCGCCTTTCACGATGCCCGCGATGTCGACGAACGAGACGGTGGCGGGCACGATCCGCTCGGAGGAGAAGATCTCGGCCAGCTTGTTCAGCCGCGGGTCGGGCAGCGGAACCACGCCGACGTTCGGCTCGATCGTCGCGAACGGATAGTTCGCGGCGAGCACGTCGTTCTTGGTCAACGCGTTGAACAGCGTCGACTTCCCGACGTTCGGCAGGCCAACAATTCCGAGGGTGAGACTCACGAGGAACAGAGTCTACGCGTCCCGCGAGTGGCAGATGGTGGAGAGGTCTTCTCGCGCGGCCGGTCAGGGGATGAGGACGACTTTGCCGAGGTTGGCGCGGGCTTCGATGACGGTGTGGGCGGTGGCCGCCTCCTCGAGGGGGTATTGGGCGTGTACGGCGGGGCGTAATTGGCCGGAGGCGAAGTACTGCCAGAGCTCTTGACGCCAGTGTTCGTACACGTCGGGCCGGCTTCGCGCGATGCGGGCCATTTGGAAGCCGATGACGGATTTCGCGCCGACGAGCAGGTCGTATGCCTCGATGGTGCCGCCTCCCGAGCTATACGCGACCAGGCGTCCGCCCGTGGCCAGCGCCGCCAACGCGGGCGAGAGGAGCTCGCCGCCGACCGCGTCCAGCACGTAGTCGGCGGGAGCGCCCCAGGATTGCCGGCCGTACTCGACCACGTCGTCGGCGCCGAGCTTCTGGACGAACTCCGCCTTGGCGAGATCCGACACCGCGCCGACCACGCGCGCGGCACCGCGCACCCGCGCCAACTGAACCGCGAGGTGACCGACGCCGCTCGCGGCGGCGGTGATCAAGGCGGACTCGCCTTCCTGCGGAGCCGCGGCATCGAGCGCGCCGAGCGCCACCAGGCCGCTGCGCACCAGCGCGACGGCGTCGACCGCCGACGCCCCATCGGGGATGGGCGACGCCATGGCCGCCGACAGCAGGGCGTAGTCGGCGTACCCGTGTCCGAAGACCAGGCCGGTCACGCGGTAGCCGGGCGCGTAGTCATCGACGCCCTCCCCTACCGCCACTACCTCGCCCGCGACTTCGCCACCCAGCGCGGTCGGTTCGCGCTGCTCGCGCACCTTCCGCACCACCGGCAGGGTCACCCCGACCGCCTCGACGCGGACCAGCAGCTCACCCGGCCCTGGCGCCGGGACCTCGACCGAGACGAGCTCGAGCACCTCGGGACCACCGCTGCGCTCGTACTGCACCCGCCGCATCACACCTCCAGAAATCGTTAGGAGGCGCAACGGTAACCGGTGAGCACAGTCCACTACACGCTGTAGTGGTACATCTCACCGGCGGCCGGAACCGGTGGAGAGCCCTCGAGTAAACCGGTGCCATACATCCGGCAGACGGACGCTGCGCACAGCGGAGCGGGACACGGCCGCTCCTGCCACCTCTGCGGCCATGAGCGGTCACGACTGTTCCCGCGTCAGCGCGAAGGAGCATCCCAGCAAGCACCGATGCGAATCAAAGGTGCTGGTTTACGGGAGAGGGTTCGGCGAGTCGCGGCGAATGCCGACGCACAGTTCGCCGGTCGCGGGGCGGCCCGCCGACTAGAGTTTGTCGTGTGTCAGGCTGTCGCTCGATCCTCGGTGCTGGAATCGGATGAGGGCCGTCGTGTACGACCGCTACGGCGGCCCCGAGGTGCTGTCGGTCGCGGAGGTCCCAGCGCCTTCCCCAGGGCCGAAACAGGTGCTCGTCCAGGTGCACGCGACGTCGATCAACCTCTCCGACTGGGAGACACTGCGGGGGACGCCGCTGTATTCGCGCATCGGCGGGCTCCGGGCACCCAGACGCCCGGTTCTCGGCTCCGATATCGCCGGACGGGTCGAAGTCGTCGGCTCCGAGGTCACACTGTTCGCACCGGGTGACGAGGTCTACGGCGACAATCTCATGCTCAAGGGCGGGTTCGCGGAGTATGCGGTGATTCCTGAATCGGCGCTGGCGCACAAACCGGTGTCGCTGAGCTTCGCCGAGGCGTCGACGCTGCCACAGGCGGGGGCGATCGCACTGCAGGGCACGGCCGGCATCGCAGCCGGTATGTCGGTGTTGATCAACGGAGCGGGCGGCGGGTCCGGCGCGTTTGCGATCCAGTTGGCCAAGAGTGCCGGGGCGCATGTGACCGGGGTGGACAACGCCGCCAAACTGGCGTTCATGCGCACGCTCGGCGCCGACGAGGTCATCGACTACCGCGCTGAGGACTTCACCCGAACCGGACCGTACGACCGGGTACTCGACCTCGTCGCCCACCGGTCGGTCTTCGCTTATCGCAGGTCGGTCGCGCGTGGCGGCCGGTACCGCTGCGTCGGCGGCACCACGCGCGCGTTGCTGCGGTTGACAACGGTCGGAGTGGTCGCCGGAATGGTGACCGGCCGCGGGCTCGGAGTCCTCGCGGTGAAGGAAGGGCCCGCGCACTTCACACCCCTCGCGGAGTCGTGTGTCGCGGGACGGATCGGTATCCACATCGACCGCAGTTTCCCCCTCGACGAGACCGCGAACGCGCTGGCCCACGTCGGTGCGGGACGCGCCCTGGGCAAAGTGGTGGTCGAGATCCGCTGATCGGCACCACCGGATGTGCTGAGCCGCAACCGGTCTGGCCCGCCGATTACCACGACGTGGCCGCTTCGCTCAGCGCTGTGGGCGGCAGTTGAGTGTGTTCGGCAGCTGGGGCCCTGCCCTCAGGACCGCGCGGATCGCGGCATTATGGGATGTCAATCCATAACCTGGCGGGGCCGGAGCCGAGGCGACGCGCAGTAGGGTCGACGTACATGGTGTCGGGAGTGGTGTTGGTAACCGGTTCCTCCGGTGTTGTCGGTGCTGCGGTCGCATATGAAATGCATACCGCGGGTTGGCAAGTGCGTGGATGGGACCGGCGCGCGGGGCGGTGGACGACCTACTGCGGCGACCTGCGTGATGCGGAGCTTCGAACACGCGCCGTCGACGGTGTGGACGTTGTAGTACACCTGGCCGCCCTGCATGCCCCGCACGTCGGTTCTGTGCCCGATAGCGAATTCCGTGCCGTCAATGTGGATGCCACCGCCGATTTGCTCGCACGAGCGGCAGACTGTGGTGTGCGGAGGGTGATTTACACCAGCTCTACCTCGGTATACGGGCATGCGCTGGTACCCGATGATCGCGCAGTCTGGGTCGACGAGTCACTGCAGGCCGAGCCACGCGATATCTACGACGAAACCAAATTAGCGGCGGAGGTTCTCGTCCGGGCGGCCGATCACCCGTTCTCGACGATTGTGTTGCGCATCGCCCGATGCTTTCCCGAGCCGCCGGCCGTTCAGGCCGCGCACCGCCTCTACCGTGGGGTCGACGTCCGCGACGTTGCCAGCGCACACCGACTGGCCGCCGAACACCCCGCGGTGACCGGCCTGTTCAACATCGCCGGTCCGATGGTGTTCGGCCCCGACGACACACGGCAGTTGTGGCGCGACGCCACGGCGCTACTCACCCACCGGGCGCCGGAGACGGTGGCGTTGTTCCGGCGACGGGGCTGGCCTCTACCGGCCCGGATCGACCGGGTTTACGACTCCGGCAAGGCAGAGCGAAAGCTGGGCTATCGTCCCGTTCATGATGTCGCGGCACTCGCGGCGCACCTGTAACGGCACCGGGTGCGACGCCACCGTAGCCAGCACAGACATCCGCTCGCCGGCAGTACCGGATGTTCGCGCGGGCGTGCTGGCGGTGCGCCAGCGGGCGGCAACCAGCCGCCGATCAGGGAATCGCAGCTGGCCGCACGCGGAGATTCCGGTGGCCACTGACAGTCTGCGACGGCGAACGTTGCCACAGACTACGACACCCCGTACCACGAGCGCGGGCACCCAAGCATCAGAACGGCGCCAGGATTTCCTCTGCACTGCCGCTCTCCGCCACCCCCACGGGTTCTGCTCTGAAGGACGCGACGTTTCCTGAACACGCCGGAAACGGTCCCCCGGCGTAGCGTGGCCTGTATGGAGCCGACCACCGAGGTGGTGACTGCGCGTCCGGCGCCCGTGCTCGCCGCGTTCATCGACCGCTACGTGGGATATCGCATGTCCGGGTTCGCGGCGTCGATCCATCGCGGGTTGCCGTCGCGGCACATGACGTTCATCGTCGCGATCGGTCCGACGATCGACGTCGTCGAGCAGACCGATCCGCGCCAGTCGCCGCAGAACTACCGGTGCGTGCTGAGCGGCTTACAGGCGAGCACGGCGCTGATCACGCACAACGGTCACCAGGAGGGCGTGGCCGTCGCGCTGACGCCGCTCGGCTGCCGCACTTTGTTCGGCATGCCGGCGGCGGCGCTCTGGGATACGTCCGTCGAATTCTCCGATGTCGTCGGGCCCGTCGGCCTCGAGTTATGGGAGCGGTTGCAATACGCGCCGACCTGGCGGGACCGTTTCACCGCCTGCGACCAGGTGCTTTCGGCGCTCGCCGATCCGGATCGCTCGGTCGGTCCGGAACTCAGCTGGGCCTGGCGGACTGTGGTCGATTCCGGGGGCGGCATCGCGATCGGCCCGCTGGCCGAGCAGATCGGGTGGACGAGGCAGCATCTGGCGCGCCGTTTCAACAGAGAATTCGGTCTGGGCCCGAAACTGGCCGCCCGGATCACCCGTTTCGAACGGGCCCGTCGCATGCTCGCGCACACGCCCTCCTACGTCACCATCGCCCAGGTGGCCGCCGCGTGCGGGTACTACGACCAGGCTCATCTGGATCGCGACTTCGCCGATCTCGCCGGCACGAGCCCGACGTCGTGGCTGGCCGAGGAGGTTCCATCCGTCCAAGCCCCCGACCTGTCCGCCGGATGACGATTCATCCATGACGAATCCGACAGAAACCAGTACCCGTACCGCCGTCTGGCCAACGCTGACCTTCCGCGATGCCCGCGCCATGGCCACCTTCCTGGTCGAGGCGTTCGGCTTCCGGGAGGCCGCGCGCTACACCCGCGAGGACGACCCGTCGATCATCGAGCACGCGGAACTGCGCTGGCCGCTGGGCGGCGGCGTCATGTTCGGCTCGGCTGGTAAGGACGACAGTCCGTTCAGCACCCGCCCGACCGGCACCGACTCGGTCTACCTGGTCTGTGAAGAGCCCGATGCCTTGTTCGCCCGCGCGACCGCCGCGGGCGCCGAAGTGGTCCGTGGCCTGCGCGACGAGGACTACGGCTCGCGCGGCTTCACCGTCCGCGACCCAGAGGGCAACCTCTGGAGCTTCGGCACCTATTGGGGCGCTTGATCGGCGCGGAAGCGACGCCCCCTCACAGAGCGCAGCCGCGGCCGGCGAAGACCTCCGCCCGGCCGCGGTACCGCGCCGAGGACGCGGGCGAAGTTCAGCCGCGACTACCCCGGCCGCAGTGAACCGGAGCGCAGCCAGTCATCGTTCGCCGAACACTGTGTCGGCGGGAGACCGACGCGCTGGCGATCCCCGTGCTCTCGGTACCTGACCGGCCGAACGAAGCCGCCCATCCGGGACCGGGCGAACCCGAGAGCGGCGCCGGGCGGCCAGATGGATCACCGGCCGAATCAGGCGGGCCGCGTTCTCCCGCCGACCGCGCGTGGTCGAACCGACGCGAGGGTAGCCCACTCGGCCACCGACCGCCGAACGTCACGATGGCGCGAAGGAACGCACTGGACGATCAGCGTGGCCACCGGTAACACAGCACGCACGCGAAGCCGCTCCGGACCAGGCGCACCCACTGGCGCCCGCCGAGCCCCGACATCGCGATTCCGCGGATGAACGCGCGCAGGGCGATCGCAGATCGGCAACCGGAGCAGGTGCGGAAAGCTCGTTCACCGCCCGCGCCGAGCGAGGACGCAATGGCATGGTGCAGACGAACGCGCCGAACGACCGTCGTGCTCACCGGCAACGGAGAGAGCGCGCGAAGCCGCCCGGGACTGGGCGCCTCCCCTCAGCGCCCGCCCAGCCCCGACATCGCGATTCCGCGGATGAACGCGCGCTGGGCGATCGCATAGATGAGCAGCAGCGGAAGCAGGATGACGATCGCGGCGGCCATGAGGATCGGCCACTGGGTGTGGTACTGACCTTGCAGCCGGACCAGCCCCAGGGTCGCGGTGGCGACGTCCTCGCGCTGGATCATGACCAGGGGCCAGAGGAAGTCGTTCCACACGGTGATCCAGGTGAGCACGGCGAGCACCATCAGGGCCGGGCGGGTGTGCGGCAGCAGCACCCGCCAGTAGACCTGCCAGGTGGAGCAGCCGTCGAGAATGGCGGCCTCCTCGAGTTCCTCGGGCAACGTGCGGAAGAACTGCCGCATCAGATACGTGCCGAAGGCGCTACCGAACAGGCCGGGCACGATCATCGCCCACGGGGTGTCCACCCAGCCGAACGCCCGCATCAGCAGGAACTGCGGGATCACCGTCACGGTCAGCGGCACCATGAGCGTCGCGAGGTAGGCGAGGAACAGCATGTCCCGTCCCCGGAAACGCAAGCGCGCGAACGCGTATCCGGCCAGCGAGCAGAAGAACACCTGCCCGGCCGTGACGCACAGCGCGTAGATCGTCGTGTTGAGCAGCATCCGCCCCATCGGCAGCAGCTCGAAGACCTTCCCGTAGTTCGACCACTGCGGCCGTTGTGGAAGCAATGCCGCGTCGGCGATCTCGCCATCCCGCTTCAGCGAACCCGACACCGCCCACAGGATCGGCAGCAACGCGCACCATGCGATGCCGACCAGCACCGCGTATGTCGCGGTCCCGCGCACAACCCGTCGCACGATGGCCCGGTCGACCCTGCCCACCGCGACGATCGCGCGGTCGCGCCGCACCGGCAGGGCGCGCCGGGCCGCTTCATAGGTGTTCACTGTTCCACCTCCGAGCGCCGGGCCATCCGCAGTTGCACCAGAGTCAGCAGGAACAGCATCGCGAAGATCACCCAGGCGAGGGCGGAGGCGTAACCGACTTCGTAGAAGCCGAACGCGTTCTGGAACAACATGATCCCCAGCAGATACGTACCCGTCTCCGGTCCCCCGTTGCCGCCGGTCAGCGCGTAGGCCTGGTCGAACGCCTGCACCGAATTGATGATCGTGATGATGAAGACGAACGACAGCGGGCCCCGGATCAGCGGCAGCGTGATCGAGAAGAACCGCCGCAGCGCGCCGGCGCCGTCGATCTTCGCCGCCTCGTAGAGCGTCTCCGGCACGCCCTGCATGGCAGCCAGCAGGATGACCGTCGCGAACGGCACGCTTTTCCACACGGTGACGATGCTGAGCGAGACCAGCGCCCAGTCGGGGTGGGTCAGCCAGGGCACCGGATCGATGCCGAGCCGGCCGAGCGCGACGTTGAGCAGCCCGTCGTCGGTGAACAGGAACCGCCACACCACGGCCATGGCGACCGCCGAGGCGACCAGCGGGAGAAACGCGATGGTGCGAAATATGCCGATACCGCGCCACTTTCGATTCAACGCGGCGGCGACGGCGAGTCCGATCGCCACCGTGGGCGCCAGCGTCGACACCGTGAAAACGGCCGTGTTGCGCACCGCGATGAGAAACAACGGATCGGACGCGAACAGCCGCCGATAGTTGTCCACACCGACGAAACGCATGGGGCCGAACAAGTCCCACGAATGAAAACTCAGATAGAGCGAAAATCCCAACGGAAACAACAGAAAAATCGCGACAGCTGCCACGTTGGGCGCGACGAATACCCACCCGGCGCGCTCTCGCCGCCGCGCCAACCGGGACGCGACGCCGCGCAGGTCTTTGCCCGAGGTTTGCGACGGCTGCGCTCCGGTCATGGTGCGTCCAGCAGTGCGTCGACGTCGGCGGCGAAACGCCCGCCCAAGGACGCGGCGGTGGCGGCGCCACGCAGCACCCGGTTGGAGCCGTGTTCGAGCAAGGCCGACACCTTGCCCCAGGCGGGCGTCACCGGCAAGGGGCGGGAGCTGGCCGGGCCCTCGGTGAACACCGCGAGATTGCGGATCTCACGGTGCGCGTCGGCGAACCCCGGCGATCTCATCGCCGACTCGAGCACCGGCACGAACAGGCCGGACGCGGCGATGATAGCCTGCCCCACCGGCCCGGTCGCGAACTTGACGAATTCCCAGGCCTGCTCGACGCGCGGGCTGTCCGCGGCGATAGCCAACCCGGTGCTGCCGACGTCGGTGACGGCGCCGGGACCGCCGTGCGGGCCGACCGGCAGCACCGTGACGTCGATCGGGAGGTCGTCGTGCCCGGCGAACTCGGAATACAGCCAGTGTCCGCCCAGTGCCATCGCCGCTCGACCCCGCCGGAACAGGTCGGGCGCCGAAACCGAGAGCGTATCGGCGGCTTTCGGCGCCACCCGGTGACGGACGGCGAGGTCGGCGTAGAACTGGAATCCTGCGGCGAACCGCGGATCGCCGAGGTTGGTTCTGGTCGGGCGCACCGAGGGCGAGAACCATTCGGCGCCGTTGTTCATGCCGAAGCAAGCCGCCGAGAAGTACGGCACCCAGGCGTCGGCGAAGCCCCACCGAGTCCGGCCGGAGGAGTCGTACCTGGTCAACGCCTGCGCAGCGGACAGGAACTCGTCGAACGACCAGGCGTCACGCCAGCGCGCGGGCGGGATGATCCCGGCCTCGTCGAACAGTTCCCGGTTGTAGTACAGGAACACTCCGGACCACTGTTCGGGCAAGGCGTACTGCCCGCCCGCGTAGGCGAAGGTGTCGTACAGCGCCGGGTAACTGTCGGCCTTCAGCTCGGCGGCGTACTGCGGATCGCGGGCGAGCAGCGTGTTGAGATCGAGCAGCACCCCGCGCTCGGCCAGTCCGGAATAGAGCAGCTCCCACGCCATCAGCACGTCCGGGCATTTCCCGCCCGCGCAGTAGGTGAGCATCTGCTGCAGCGGGTCCGGCCCGGACATCACGGTGCGAATCCTGATGTCGGGGTGCAGCTTCCGGAATTCGTCGATGATCTTCCGCCGGACCCGGGCCTCTTCCGGCCTGGCCTGGAAGAAGAAGGTCAACGCGTCGTCGTCGGAGCCGCAGCCGCTCGCCAGCAGCGGGGCGGCCAGCGCCGACCCGAGCACCGTCCGGCGACGGACCCGGCCGACGGGATTCGCACGCAACACAGCCCTCCTCCGGGGCGGATGTGGAGCTTCTCGAACCGCATGGCAGCATACGTTCGGCAATCACGTGGTGACGGCCGACACATGAACAATATTTCACGGTGCCCGCCCGGCGTCCGGAATCGGCACGACGGCGCTCATCGATCGGATACGTTGTCACGTGTTTCAGCAAGATCCTGCGCGTTTTACAGGAGAGTAGGCAGATGGCGACAATCGAATATCTGCGGACCGATCCCGATCTGCCGCCTGTCGGCGTGGTCGACAAGTCCCCGATCACCCCGGCCAAGAAACTGATCTTCGCCGGAATCGCGGTCCTCGGCGCCATAGCGTGGGCGGTGCTCGCCATCTCACGCGGCGAATCGGTCAACGCGGTGTGGATCGTGATCGCGGCGGTGTGCACCTACGTCATCGCGTATCGGTTCTACGCCAGGTTCATCGAACGCAAGATCGTGAAACCGCGCGACGACCTGGCCACGCCCGCCGAGATCCTGGAGAACGGCAAGGACTACATGCCGATGGACCGGCGGGTGCTCTACGGGCACCACTTCGCCGCCATCGCGGGCGCGGGTCCGCTGGTCGGACCGGTGCTGGCCGCGCAGATGGGCTACCTGCCGGGGACCATCTGGATCGTGGTCGGCGTGGTGGCGGCCGGCGCCGTGCAGGACTACCTGGTGCTGTGGGTCTCGATGAAGCGGCGCGGGCGCAGCCTCGGGCAGATGGCCCGCGACGAACTGGGCGTGATCGGCGGCTGGGCGGCCATCGTGGGCGTCCTGGTGATCATGATGATCCTGTTGGCGGTACTCGCGCTGGTGGTCGTCAACGCGCTGGCGCACAGCCCGTGGGGCGTCTTCTCGATCGGCATGACCATTCCGATCGCCCTGTTCATGGGCGTGTACCTGCGATTCCTGCGGCCGGGCAAGGTCGGCGAGGTCTCCGTGATCGGGTTCGCGCTGCTGCTGCTGGCCATCGTGGGCGGCGGCTGGGTCTCCGAAACCGACTGGGGCGCGGACTGGTTCACGCTCTCGCCGGTGACCATCTCCTGGCTGCTGATCGCCTACGGCTTCGTCGCCTCGGTGCTTCCGGTGTGGCTGCTGCTGGCGCCGCGCGACTACCTGTCGACGTTCATGAAGGTCGGCACCATCGTGCTGCTCGCGGTCGGCATCCTGGTCACGCTGCCGGTGCTGCAGGCGCCCGCGGTTTCGTCGTTCGCCGCCAGCGGCACCGGACCGGCCTTCGCGGGCTCGCTGTTCCCGTTCCTGTTCATCACCATCGCCTGCGGCGCGCTGAGTGGTTTCCACGCGCTGGTCTCCTCCGGCACCACGCCGAAGCTGCTGGAGAAGGAATCGCATGCGCGGATGATCGGCTACGGCGGCATGCTGATGGAGTCGTTCGTCGCGGTCATGGCCATCATCACCGCCTCGATCATCGACCAGCACCTGTACTTCGCGATGAACGCGCCGGTCGGTCTCACCGGCGGCACCGCGGAGAAGGCCGCGGCCTACACCAACAGCCTCGGGCTGAGCGGACCCGCGGTGACTCCGGCGGAGTTGAGCCAGGCGGCGAGCGATGTCGGCGAATCGTCGATCATCTCGCGCACGGGCGGCGCGCCGACGCTGGCGGTCGGCATCTCGGAGGTGTTCCACCAGTTCCTCGGCGGCGCGAGCATGAAGTCGTTCTGGTACCACTTCGCGATCATGTTCGAGGCCTTGTTCATCCTTACCACCATCGACGCGGGCACCCGCGTAGCCCGGTTCATGCTCTCGGACGCGCTGGGCAACTTCGGTGGCGCGGCGAAGAAGTTCCGTGATCCGTCCTGGCGGGTGGGCGCGTGGTTGTGCTCGGCCGTCGTGGTCGGCGCGTGGGGCTCGATCCTGCTGATGGGCGTCACCGACCCGCTGGGCGGGATCAACACGCTGTTCCCGCTGTTCGGCATCGCCAACCAGTTGCTCGCGGCCATCGCCTTGACCGTGGTGCTGGTGATCGTGGTGAAGAAGGGCCTCGTGAAATGGGCTTGGATTCCGGCGATTCCGCTGGTCTGGGATCTGTTGGTGACCATGACGGCGTCCTGGCAGAAGATCTTCTCCGCCGATCCGAAGCTCGGCTACTGGAAGCAGCACAGCATCTGCCAGGCCGCGCAGGAAGCCGGGAAGCTGTGCCTGACGGCGAAGACCCAGGACGACATGAACGCGATCGTGCGCAACACCTTCATCCAGGGCACGCTGTCGATCGTGTTCGCGGTGCTGGTGCTGATCGTGGCGGTGGTCGGCGCGCTGGTGGCCTTCCGCGCCTGGCGCTCCGGGGAGACGACGACCTCCGAGACGCCGGAAGAGCCGTCGAAGATCTTCGCACCCAGCGGGTTCGTCGCCACCGCCGCGGAGAAGGAAGTCCAGAAGCAGTGGGACGAGTTGATCGCGTCCGGGAAGGCGCGCCCCTCCGGCGCGGCGCACGTCCACGCGCAATGAGCGACCCCGCGACGCCGGGTGCCGATCGGTCCGCGCGACCGGTCGGCGCCCGGCTGCGCGCCGCGGCCCGCGTGTGCGGCGACGGCATCCGGGCGGGCGTCTGGTGGTTCGACTCGATCCTCGGGGGCCGGGATTACCAGCGCTACGTCGAGCACCTGCGGCGCAGGCATCCGGACCGCGCCGTGCCGACCGAGCGGGAGTACTGGCGGCAGCGGCATGCCGAGGCGGATCGCAATCCGACCAACCGGTGCTGCTGAAAAGATTTTCCGGCCGAGCCGCCACACACCGCTTCGGTAGTCGTCACACCCGCCGACCAGGCGACAACTGTGCGATGCCATGACCGTTGTGTGAGGTGGTGACCACCCCCCGCGGTGGTGACCGATTCCCGCTAGCACGGGTTCGCCGCAGCTGCCATTGTGGTGGACGTGACGATCACGGCATTTGATTTCGAACGTTGCTACCGGGCGGTGTCGACCCGGGACTCTCGATTCGACGGGCAATTCTTCACCGCGGTGCGCACCACCGGAATCTATTGCCGCCCTTCGTGTCCGGCGATCACGCCGAAGCGGGCCAACGTGACGTTCTTGCCGACCGCCGCCGCGGCCCAGCAGGCGGGCTACCGCGCCTGCCGCCGCTGCCTGCCCGACGCGGCGCCCGGTTCGCCGCTGTGGAACACGAGGGCGGACTTGGCCGCGCGGGCGATGCGATTGATCGGTGACGGTGTGGTCGAGCGGGCAGGCGTGCCCGGGCTGGCCGCCACGCTCGGTTACTCGCAGCGGCAGCTCACCCGGGTGCTGACCACCGAACTCGGCGCCGGGCCGCTGGCGCTGGCCCGGGCGCACCGGGCGCACACCGCGCGGCTGCTGATCCAGACCACCGCGATGGCTATGTCCGATATCGCGTTCGCGGCGGGTTTCGCCTCGATCCGCCAGTTCAACGACACGGTGCGCGAGGTGTTCGCGGTCAGCCCCACCACCATGCGGCTGGAGGCGCAGCGCGCGAAAACCGCCGCCCCCGCGCGCCCGGCGCCGGGCGGGAGCGGCTCGCTCACGCTGCGGCTGCCCTATCGCGAGCCCCTGGACCGGGCCTGGCTGGAGTGGTTCCTGTCCGCGCACGCCGTGCCGGGCATGGAGTTGTGGGAGAACCGCGCCTACACCAGGAATCTGCGCACCCCGCACGGGCACGCCACCGCGCGACTGAGCTTCCAGCGCGACCACGTGCGGGCGGAACTGTCCCTGCACGATATGCGCGATCTCGCACCGACGGTGACCAGGCTGCGGCACCTGCTGGATCTGGACGCCGATCCGGTCGGGATCGATGAAGCGCTCGGTGTCGGGTCCGCGGCGCGCGGGTCCTCCGGGAACCGCCTGCCGGAACATGCTGCCGAGGACCTGCCGGATGCGGGGGCGGGCTCGCCGCCCGAGAGCGAGAACTCGCCCGAGCTGCCTCCGCTCGCGGGCCCGTCGTTCACACCGGGTATCCGGGTGCCCGGGTGCGTGGACGCACCCGAACTCCTGCTGCGCACGATGATCGGGCAGCAGATCTCGGTGTCCGCCGCGGCCACGCACACCGCGCGACTGGTCGAGGCGCTCGGCGAGCGGGTGGACGGGCCGATCCCGTTGCTTTTCCCCGCACCGGATGTGATCGCCGAGCGGGGCGCCCAAGTCTTGACCGGACCGGCGCGGCGCATCCGTTCCATCATCGCGGCAGCCGAGGCACTCGCGTCCGGTGAGCTGCTGCTGCACCAAGGACGCACCGCCGCCGACCTGCGCCGCGACCTGCTCGCGCTGGACGGCGTCGGACCGTGGACGGCGGACTACGTGACCATGCGCCTGCTCGCCGATCCGGACGTCCTGCTCGGCACCGACCTGGTCGTCCGCCGCGGCGCGAGCCTGCTCGGCATCCATCTCACGGACACCGCTCGCTGGGCGCCGTGGCGGTCGTACCTGTCCATGCATTTGTGGAAAGCGGCGCTGACCAGCCGCGCCACAGCTTCCGGTAGCCCCGCGCTCGCCACCACGAAAGGCAGTGACGAATCATGAGCACCAGCATCGCCGTCGACAACGCGATCGGCGGCATTTCCACCAGCACAGCGGATTTCGCGGTCACCGCGACTCCGCTCGGACCGTTCACCACGCTCGTCGACTCCGACGGCGCGGTCCTTGCCTCCGGCTGGACCTCCGACGCGGAGAACTTGCGCGGCCTGATCCACCCCGCCCTGCGCCCCGGCGGATTACGGCAACGGGATTCGCTGGGCGAGGTGACCGGCGCGGTCACCGCCTACCACGAAGGTGATCTCACCGCGATCGACCCGATTCCGGTTCGCCAGCGGTCCGGAGAATTCCTCGTGCACGCCTGGGAAATACTGCGCGCCGTCCCGGCGGGCAGCCCGCTCACCTACACCGAATTCGCCGCCCGCGCCGGTCGCCCCGACGCCACGCGCGCCGCGGCCAACGCCTGCGCTCGCAATGCCGCCGCCCTCTTCGTGCCCTGTCACCGCATTCTCCGCATCGGCGGCGCACTCGGCGGCTTCCGTTGGGGGTTGCCGGTGAAGCGGTGGCTGCTCGACCACGAGGGGTGAGCCGGCGACGGCGGCACAGCCAACCCTCAGGCGATGGTCGCCTGGAGGTGGGAGCCGTCGCGGCCGCGCAGGACGTGCAGGCGGCTGGGTATGCGTTGGCGCATCTCGTCCACGTGACTGACCACGCCGACTACGCGGCCGCCGGCACGGAGTTCGTCCAGCACGCCCATCACGGCGTCCAAGGTGTCGGCGTCCAGGCCGCCGAAACCCTCGTCGATGAACAAGGTGTCCAGCACCAGGCCACCGGATTCGGCGGCGACGGTGTCGGCCAGGCCGAGCGCCAACGACAGTGAGGCCATGAAGGTCTCGCCGCCGGAGAGCGTCTTGGCGGGGCGGACGGCTCCGGTGTAGTCGTCCCGGATGTCCAAGCCGAGTCCGCCCCGACGGCCGCGCGGACCGGCCTTGTCCGAGTGGACGAATTCGTACCGTCCGCCGGACATCCTGCGCAACCGCAGCGATCCCGCCTGGGCGACTTCCTCCAAACGGGCGGCCAGGACGTAGGAGTGCAGGGACATGCGGCGGTTGTTCGCGCCGCGTCCGGCGACCACGTCGGCGAGACCGTTCAGTTCCTCGAACGCTTGCTGTGCCGGGGCGACCCGATCCACGGCGGCCCAGAGCTGGCCACCGAGTTCCTCGAGCTGGCTCGCGCGCCTGCTCGCCTCCGCATGGGCGGCCACCGCCGCGTTGAGCGCTGCTTGCGCGGCTGCCACGAGCGCGTCGAGCTCGGCCGGATCGCCGGGCTCCTGTTCGGCCGCCGCGCGGACCTCCGGTTCCGCCAGCACCGCTTCCGCCGCGGCGCGGGCACGGTCGGCGGCCACCAGTTCCGCTTCCGTCTCCGCCTGCTGCTGCGGGCTGCGTGACGCGGCGGCGACCACCTTCGCGTAGGCGGTCAAGAGTGCGACGTCGTCGCGTGCGGTGACCTCGATGTCGGCGGTGCGGCGCAGCTGATCCTCCGCGCCTGCAGCTGCCGAAGGGGTGGCTTCCGTGTCGCCGGACTCCGGGGCCGAATCCGTACTGGGCGAGTCCGCCGCGCCGGCCGGGGCAGAAGTGGGCAGTGGACCGCCGACCTCGCCCTTCGGCACGAAACCCGCCGCCCGAGCGAGACTTTCGACACGGCCGGCGATCGCCGACACCTGCTCCCGCGCCGCCACCGCTTCGGCGCGGGCATCGCGCAGGGCGGTCGCGTCCCTGACCAGCGCGGCCAGCCGGGCGCGGCGGCGGTCGATGGTCTGGTCGGCGCCCGCCGCGGTGCGCAGCCGTTCGGTGAGTTCGGCCAGGCGGGTCTCGCCGGAGACGATGGTGGCGGCCACCGCGCCACGGCGCGCCTCGGACGTGCGCAGCTCCTCGTGCAGGCGTGCCTCGTCCTCGCGCAAGCGGATGACTTCGGCTTCCAGTCCATCGGCGCAGGCGGCCAGCTCCGAGGTGTCCTCGTAGCGGTCGGTCGCGGCGCGCAGGGCGGCGGCGAGCTCGACTCGATCGGTATCGCCGCCGCGAGCGACCAGCGCTTCGATCTCGCGCTCGAGATCGGTGATGCGGGCCAGCGCTCGGTCGCGGGTGTCCTCCGCGGCGCGCTCGGCCGCGGCGGCGGCCTCCTCCTCGTCCTTGGACACCGCGGTGGCGGTGGGCCGGGCGGGTGCGGGATGCTCGGCGGAACCGCAGACCGCGCAAGGGCTGCCGTCGACCAGCTCGCCGGCCAATTCGGCCGCCATCCCGCTCAACCTGCGCTCGCGCAGATCCAGGACGAGTTCTCGGGCGTCGAGATGCGCGATGCGGGCGGCGTCGAACTCGACGCGGGCGTGGTCGAGCGCGGTGCGGCGGGCGGCCAGCTCGACCGCGGCCGTCGCCGCGGCCTGCAGCCGTTCGGTCTCCGCGGTGATGCCCGGCAGGGCCGCCACGGCTTCGGCCGCCTCCCGCAACCTGGCCTCGGCCGCGGTGCGGGCCGCGGGCAGTTCGTCGCGCCGGGCCGTGAGCGCGGTGACGCGCCGGGCCAACGTCGCGTCCTCGGTGCGCAACGCGTCGATCTCCCCGCCCAGCCGGGTGGCGGTGGCGGCATCGGTCCGCACTTCGTCCAGCGCGCCGATCTGCGCGCTCCAGCGCCGGATCGCCGCGTCGAGATCGGCGTCGTCGCGCACCTGCGCGGCGTCGGAATGCAGCAGTTCCGCGCCGCCGAGTTCGGCGCTCGCCGGCTCTCGCAGCCGGACCGCGAGCCGCTCTGCCGCTGTGCGCTTTTCGCTGTCGAGCCGACGCTGAGTCTGGACCGCCGCACGCGCTTCATCGATCGCGGCGGCGACCGGGTCGGCCCGGCGGGCGAGGTCGAGCTCGGCTTGTAATGCGGCCCGGCGATCGGCGCCCGCGGCGTAATCGTCCAGGTGCGCGCGTGCCGCGCTCATGCGGCGCCGCAGCTCGTGCAGGCGACGCTGCTGTTCGGCCTGTTCCCGGGCCCGCGCCGATTCCCGCTGGCAGCGTTCCATTTCCGTGACGGCGGCAGCCAGGTCCGTGCGAGCGGTGGCCAGCAGGTCCTGGGACCAAGCGACACACTCCGCGGTACCGACCGAATCCGCCACTCCGGCCGCCATGCCCACCTGCGTGATCAGCCGCTTGATCCCGTCGGTACGAGCATCCAGATCCGCTTCGGCAGCGCGGCGTTTGTCGGCCAGCCACTGTTCGGCGGTGCCGAAACGTCTGGTGTCGAAGAGCTTTTCGAGCAATTTCTCGCGATCTTCGTTGTCCGCTCGTAAGAAGCGCGCGAAATCGCCCTGCGGCAGCAGCACCACCTGGAAGAACTGATCGGCGCTCATACCGAGCAGGCGCAACACCTCCTCCCCGATATCCGGTATCCGGGACAGGTTTTCCCCGCGGCCGTCCAGCCAGGTCAGCGTCGCCTTCGGGTTGATGGTGCGCATACCGGTGCCGTCGCGCTTGGGACGCTGGAACTCGGGGCTGCGGGTCAGCCGTAGCCGCCGACCGCCGAGGGTCGCCTCCAGCACCACCTGCGGCGGCGTGTGCTCCGGGGCGTGATCGGAATGCAGTCGCTTGCTTTCCCCTCGCGCGCCGGGAACGCGACCGTAGAGGGCGAACGCGATGGCGTCCAGCACCGTGGTCTTGCCCGCGCCGGTCTGGCCGTGCAGGAGAAACAATCCGTCGGCGCCGAGCGCGTCGAAGTCGACGACCGTGGTTGCCGCGAACGGGCCGAAAGCGGTCATCTCGAGCTTGTGCAGCCTCATGCCACCGCGCCTACGCCCGGCTTCGGCAGGACGCTCATGCGGTCAGTTCCTCGGCGGCGGCCACGGCGGAGATCTGCTCCGGCTCGGCGACGGCGGCCGAGAGCGCCCGCTCCAGCCAGGCCATCTCGCTCGAGCTGGGTGCGCCACGGACGTCGCTGAGGAAGCTGCGGGCTACTTCGATGTCGCGGCGGCCGTGCACCCGCTCACGGTAGCGCAGTTCCGGGCTCCCCTCGGGCCGCGCCCATTCGACGTGGACGGCGTAGGGGAACCGCTGGCGCAGTTTGCGCATGGCGTCGACCGGGCGGGCGACGTCGGTGAGTACGGCGGACACGTAGTGCTCTTCGGCCGCGCCGTACTCCGCGCCGTTCAGCAGCTCGTCCAGGGTGCCGGTCACTTTGCTCAGGCCCCGGACCGTGGGCAGCTCCCGGCGGCGCACCGCTTGTAAGCCGGACGCGTCCAAGTCGACGATCCAGACCGCCTTCCGATGCGCGTTCTCGCCGAACGAATACGGCAGCGGCGAGCCGGAGTAGCGGACCTGGTCGGCGAGCGTCTGCGGCGAATGCAAGTGGCCGAGCGCCACGTAGTCGATGCCGTCGAAAGCGGCCAGCGGGACCGTCTCCACACCGCCGACCGAGATGGAGCGCTCCGATCCGGTGGCCTCGCCGCCGACGACGAAGGCGTGCGCCAGCACCACCGTCCGCACCCCCGGTCGCCGCGCGATGTCGGCACGTACCCGGGCCATGGCCGCGTCCAGGATCTCGGCATGCGAGCGCGCCTGCGGCACTTCGAGTTCGGCGCGGGTGATCTCCGGTTCCAAATACGGGATGCCGTAGAACGCCACCGGCCCGTGCGCGTCCGCCAGCAGGACGGGGCTATCGGCCTCGGCCACGGTGGTGCGAAGGTGCAGCCCACCTGCGGCGGCGAAACTCGCGCCCGCGCCCAGACGCGCGGGCGAATCGTGATTGCCGGAGGTGGCGACGATCTGGGCACCGGCGGCGCGGATCGCCTCGAATCCCCGGTTGCACACCGCGATCGCGTCGGCGCTGGGAATGGACCGGTCGTACACATCACCGGGTAGCACCACCACGTCGACCGACTCCTCGGCCACCAGCTCGGCGATCGCGGTCAGTGAACGAGCCTGGTCGGCAAGCAGATCGACCCCGTGGAACGTGCGCCCGATGTGCCAGTCCGAGGTGTGCAGCATCCGCATGCCGCGAAACCGTAGGGCAACCCACCGACAGACTTCAATCGCCCCGGCCGCTGAGTCGGGTTCGCCCAGCCCGGGCACGGCGTGTCCGTCCGAGCGGGCGCACGTGTTGGGGCGCCTGGCCGGACCGGCCGAAACATCGCACAACCCCTTGACCTCTACCACGTCCCGACCTGGGAAGGCCCGGATGCCAGCAGCCGGATAGGTATCCGACACAGACGGAGATCCGCTGGCAGGACCGGTGGCCGACGCGATGCCGGACAGTTGCTCGGTGCTCGTTCTTGTCGGTGACGTACGGCACTATCTGCGCTATGACCGCACCGATGCTCGCCGCACTGCTGCTGGTGTTCGCCGCCGGTTGCGCCCTGGGCTGGCTGGGCCACGCGGCGCGGGCCGGGCAGCGCGCCGCGGCGGCAGAGGCGCGGCTGGCGGCGGCCGCGGACAACGAACGGCTGCTGCGGCAGTCGCTCACCGCGGCGAACGAGGATGCCGCACGCAGGCATTCGCATGCCGTCGGCGCGATGGTGGAGCCGCTGCGCGCGGCCGTCGGTGCGCTGAACGAGCAGATCCAGCAGGTGGAGCGGCAGCGGCTCACCGCGTATTCCGGCCTGCGCGAACAGGTGGCGAGCATGCAGCGCACCTCCCATCAGCTCACCGGGCAGACCGGGCGGCTGGTCGCGGCGCTGCGCGCGCCGCAGGTACGAGGCCGGTGGGGCGAGATCCAGCTGGAGCGGGTGGTCGAGCTGGCCGGGATGACCAGGCACTGCGATTTCCAGACCCAGGTGAGCCGCACCGGCCGCGGCGCGGACGACCGGACGGTCCGGCCGGATTTGGTGGTGCGGCTGGCGGGCGGACGGCACATCGTGGTGGACGCGAAGGTTCCGTTCGCCGCGTACCTGGACGCCTGCGACACCGACGAGCCCGACATGCGGGCCGAGCTGCTCACCCGGCACGCCAAACACCTGCGCGCGCATGTCGACCAGCTGGCCGACAAGGCGTACTGGGCCGCCTTCGATCCCGCACCGGAGTTCGTCGTGCTGTTCGTACCCGGCGACCCGTTCCTGGACGCCGCCGTGACCACCGACTCGGAGTTGCTGGAGTACGCGTTCGGCCGCAACGTGATCCTCGCTACTCCGACCACCCTCGTCGCGTTGCTGCGGACCATCGCCTTCGGCTGGCGGCAGGAGGCGCTGTCCAGGGATATGGCCACCGTGCAGCGGCTGGGACGTGAGCTGTATCAACGGCTGGGGACGACGGGCAAGCACCTGGACCGGTTGGGCGTGCAACTCGGCAGGGCGGTGGAGGCTTTCAACTACACCGTGGCCTCGGTGGAGTCGCGTGTGCTGGTCACCGCGCGCAAGTTGCACGATCTGGAGATAGCCGAGCAGGAAGTGCCCGAGATCGGGCGGGTGGATTCCCGGCCCCGCGCGGTGGGCTTCGCCGGCGCGGGCGAGTAACCAGGACTATGGCCGTGCCGCCACGCCGCCGCGAACGACGGCAACTAGTGTGCATATCGTGGCTGCTTCCGAACGTGTGCGATCCCGGGTGCCCGCGCCGCAACGCTCGATCCTGCCGTCGGTGCCGGGGATCCCGGTCGGCGCGGCGATCTCGATCGCGGTTGCCTGCACGTTCCTGGGATTCTTGATCGATGCCGTCGGCGGCGGTGCCGAGCTGACCGGCACGTTCGCCGCCCTGTACGTCCTCGGCTGTGTGGTGGCCGTCGCCGCCGTCCGCTACCGCGGCTTGTTCAGCACGATGGTGCTGCCACCACTGCTGCTCTTCGTCGCCGTGCCGCTGGCCTATCAGCAGCTCACCGGCCGCGGCGCGACGTCGCTGAAGGACATCCTGCTCAATCTGGCGATCCCGCTGGTGAACCGGTTCCCTACCATGGTGCTCGCCACGGTCGTCGTTCTGCTGATCGGTGGCGCTCGGATCTATCTGCACCGCCGTGAAGAGGAGACCGACCGGCCGCGGGCGCCGCGCCGCGGCGACAGCTGGGGCAAGTCGCCGGCGAAGAAGAGCAGGCCCGGCCGTTCGTCCCCCGGCGCCCCCGCTTCGGCCCGCCGCAAAGGCCGCCGCCCGAAGGACGAGCCGGACGAACCGGAGTCGGCCGACCTGAACGAGCCCGCTGCGCGCCCGGCTCGCCGACCCGCCGCGCAGGTCGCCGACACCCCGCCGCGCGTCGCGCCCTCTCGTCCGCGGGAAGGACGGGCTCCCGCGCGGGGCGCCCCTCGCCCGACAGCGGCCATGCCGCGTCCCGAGGGCGAACCACCGCGCGGCGCGAACCGCCGCCGCGACATGCCGCCGCATCCCCAGCCCAATGTGCGCTACCGCGAGCGCGATCCGGGCCGTCCGGAACGGCGCAGGCCGGAGAACTCGTAAGCGCGTTCACCGGGCTCGCGAAGTCTGCCTCGGCGCCACCGGTCCGAGCGTCGCATGCCGACACCGTGCCGGCTGATCGGCGAGAACCGTGCTGACCCACAACGAGCCGGACATCGCGGGATCGTGCGAGTCGCCCACAGCGGAGAGCCACCGGGTGGCGGTGACCCGCGTCCCTCGACTTCTCCGGCACGGCGCTGCCGGATCCGCCCGGACCGGGTGACCAGGCTCTGCGCTGCCGGATCGCCCGGAGACGGGTGGCCAGGCTCTGCGCTGCCGGATACGGAGACGGATTCGCGCGATCCCGCCGGACTCGCACCGCGGTCCACGCGTACCCGGCGACAGCCGACGACGAAGTGACCGGTGCAGTCAAGACCCACCGCACCTCGTCTCTCGGGACCCGGACGACCCACCCGGTTACGACCGCGGCCGTTCAGCAGTGTGATACCGGATTCCTGAGCCGACGATCAGGTAATCGGAGCCCGCACCCTCGGCGTGGCCCCGGCGTCAGCGGCGCGCGTCGCGCAGTTCGCGGGGAAGGGCGAAGACGAGGGTCTCGTTGGCCGTGGTGACCGGCTGGACGTCGCCGTACCCGTGCTCGGCCAGCATGTCCAGCACGCCGCGAACCAGGATGTCGGGCACCGAGGCGCCCGACGTGATACCGATCGTGCGGACACCGTCCAGCCAGGCCGGGTCGACCTCGCGGGCGAAGTCCACCAGGTAGGCGGCCTTGGCGCCGGCGCCGAGCGCCACTTCCACCAGGCGCACCGAGTTCGACGAGTTGCGCGAGCCGACCACGATCACCAAGTCGCATTCCGGCGCCATCGCCTTGACGGCCACCTGGCGGTTCTGCGTGGCGTAGCAGATGTCGTCACTCGGCGGGTCCTGCAGGGCGGGGAAGCGCTCGCGCAGCCGCTGCACCGTCTCCATCGTCTCGTCCACGCTCAACGTGGTCTGCGACAGCCAGATCACCTTCGACTCGTCGCGCACGCTGACCTTGTCCACCGCGTCGGGACCGTCGACCAACTGGACATGGTCGGGCGCCTCACCGGCGGTGCCTTCGACCTCTTCGTGCCCCTCGTGACCGATCAGCAGGATGTCGTAGTCGTCGCGGGCGAAGCGCTTCGCCTCCTGGTGCACCTTGGTCACCAGCGGACAGGTGGCGTCGATGGTGTGCAGATTGCGCGCGGCGGCCGTCGCGTGCACCGTGGGCGCCACGCCGTGCGCGGAGAACACCACGACCGCGCCCTCGGGGACCTGGTCGGTCTCGTCGACGAAGACCACGCCGCGGTCGCGCAGCGTCTCCACGACGTGCCGGTTGTGCACGATCTCCTTGCGCACGTAGATGGGCGCCCCGTGCTTATCCAGCGCCTTCTCGACGGTTTCGACCGCACGGTCCACGCCGGCGCAGTATCCGCGCGGCTCCGCGAGCAGCACGCGTTTTCCGCCCTCGGCGACGGCGTTTCCGGCGCCTGCCGAGCGGGCGATTCCGACGTTCAAGGGAATGGCCGAAGACATGCCCACAGGATACGTGCGGACCGGGAGCACGCCACGTCCGGGAGTTGCCCGTCACATCGCCGCGCGGCCCGCCGCGTACGGCCGCGAACTGCGGTGGAAAGCCCGGCCCGATCGGATGACCGAACCGCCCGCGGCGAATGTCTCGGACACTCCCGCCGGGACCTGGGTTTATTCTCCGCATTATGAGCACAGTGCCGCGTAATTCCCGCCGATCGGCCGCGCGTGGGAACCGGCGAATATCCGAACCGCGCGCACCCCTCCTTTGCATAACACACCATTTCGGGCAGGCTAGGACCATGTTTCGACCACCCTTTCTGGCCCGGGTCGCCGCCGGAGCCGCCGTATACGCCCTCGAGGAATCCCGCCGCCTACCCACGGCGGCAATGAATTTCCCGATCACGGCCATCAGTCAGGTGCTGCAGACGACGATGCACGTCCAGCAGTTCGTGACGAGTCTGGCGCTGAAGGGCGACGCGGTCTTCGACCGTTTGTCCCAGCGCTCGGTCGAACAGCCGGAGTGGGCCACGTTCGACGAGGACATCGCCGACGACCCGAGCCCCACCACGCTCCGCGCCAGTCGATTCGACCTCTACACCCCCGACGATCCCGAACCGTTCCGCGCGCCGGAATCGTTCACCGACGACACCCGTACCGGTGCGACCAACGGCCACATCGCGTCGGTGACGACGATCGCCGAGCCGCCGGCCGTGGAGCCGGAACCGGCCGATCCGGACACCGACCCCGACCCCGTCGCCGAGGCGCCCGCCATCGCCGAGCCGGAGGTCGCCGTCCGCTACGACTACGCCAACATGACCCTGGCCCAGCTGCGCGCCCGGCTGCGCCTGCTGACGATCGAAGACCTCACCGCGCTGCTGGAGTACGAGCAGCACACCCGCGCCAGGGCGCCGTTCGTGACCATGCTCACGAACCGGATCGCCACTGTGCAGGCCCAGTGACCGAACCCCGGACCCCCTCGTCGGCGGCTGGCCGGGAGACCTCCGGCCAACCCGCCACACCGGCCAACTCCGCCGAGCACCCCTGGCCGGTGCGCTCGGTGTCCATCAAGGTCGCCCAGTGGATCGACCGGCTCGGCAGCATCTGGGTCGAGGGCCAGATCACCCAGATCAATCTCCGTCCGGGCACCCGCACCGCGTTCCTGGTGTTGCGCGACCCGTCCGCCGATATGTCGCTGTCGGTGACCTGCGACCCGGATCTCATCCGCAATTCCCCCGTGCCCCTGCAAGAGGGCAGCCGGGTTGTCGTCTACGGCAAGCTCTCGTTCTTCACCGGACGCGGCACGATCTCGTTGCGCGTCTTGGAGATCCGGCCCGTCGGCATCGGCGAGCTGCTGGCCCGCATCGAACGCTTGAAGGCGCTGCTGGCCGCCGAGGGCTTGTTCGATCCCCGGCTCAAGCGCCCCATCCCGTTCCTGCCCGGCACCATCGGCCTGATCACCGGACGCGCGAGCGCCGCGGAGCGCGACGTGCTGAGCGTCGCCCGGAACCGCTGGCCCGCCGTGCGCTTCGAAATTCGCAACACAGCCGTACAGGGACCCACCGCGGTGGCGCAGATGCTCACGGCACTCGCCGAGCTCGATCGGCATCCGGCCGTCGAGGTCATCGTGCTCGCGCGCGGCGGCGGCAGCGTGGAAGACCTGCTGCCGTTCTCCGACGAGGCACTGTGTCGTGCCATCGTGGCCGCCACCACGCCGATCGTCAGCGCGATCGGCCACGAGCCGGACAATCCGCTCAGCGACTTCGTGGCCGATCTGCGCGCGGCCACCCCGACCGACGCCGCCAAGCGGATCGTCCCGGACGCCGCCGCCGAATTGGCCTGCATCCGCGAACTGCGCGAACGCACCGCCGCCGCACTGCGCGGCTGGGTGGACCGGGAGACCAAGGCGCTCGCTCAGCTGCGCTCGCGGCCCGTGCTGGCCGATCCCCTGCGCGAGATCGAGCGCTGTCAGGAAGAGGTCGAACGCCTGCGCGCGGCCGCGCACCGCTCCACCGAGCAGCTGATCCGCACCGAGGCGACGGCCACCCGGCACCTGCGCGAGCAACTCACCGCCGTGGGCCCCGCCGCCACGCTGGCCCGTGGCTACGCTGTCGTACAGCGTGTCACCGGCCGGGAGCGGGAGGTGGTGCGCTCGATCGAGGACGCGCCCGCGGGCAGCCAGTTGCGCATCCGGGTCGCCGACGGGGCCGTCACCGCCGCCGCGCTCGGCACCCAGGCGCTCGGCGCGCGGCACACCGACACAGGGAGGAACTGATCTTGGCCGAATCCGGCAAGTCCACGGACAAGAACGGGACAGGCGCCGATCCGGCCGACGACGCGGCCGAGATCGCCGGTTTCGGCTACGAACGCGCGCGCGACGAACTGGTCAACGTGGTCAAGATGCTCGAGCAAGGCGGCCTCGACCTGGACGAATCGCTGTCGCTGTGGGAGCGGGGCGAGGCGCTGGCCACTCGCTGCGAAGAGCACCTGGCTGGCGCGCGCAAGCGCGTCGAGGACGCACTGCACCGCACCGACCTGGAGCGGCAGGAATGACGATCCGCCGGGCCACGCCCGATATCCGCACCACCGACCTGGCCGCGAGCCGCGCGTTCTACCGGCTGCTCGGCTTCCAGGAGGCGATGGACCTGGGCTGGGTCGTGGCGATGGCCTCGCCGTCCAACCCGACCGCCCAAGTCCTGCTCGTCGGTCCCGACGCCGAACAACTCCAGCCGGATATGAGTGTGGAGGTGGATGACGTCGACGCCGTGCACGCGGCGGTGACCGCCGCCGGGGCCGAGGTCGTCTACCCCTTGCGCGACGAGCCCTGGGGTGTGCGCCGCTTCTTCGTGCGCGACCCGAGCGGGACCGTCGTCAACGTGGTCAGCCACCGCTGACGACAGTCCCCATGGTCACCGTCAGCGCAGTGTGATGCGGAACCGTGCGACGCCGTCCGCGCTGCTCACCTGCTCGAACCCGGCTTTCTCCAGTACGCGTGCCGACGCCGGATTGGACAGTTCCACGTCGGCGCGCACCGCGTGGACGCCGGGCGCGGTGCGCGCGTGCGCCGTCAACGCGACGGTGGCCTCGGTGGCGTAGCCGCGGCCGCGACGCGAGGCGACGATGCCGTAGCCGATCTCCAGCTCACCGTCGGCGGGCGGCCAGAACAGCCCGATCGATCCGACCACGAGCCCACCGGCTCGCTCCACGACGAGCTGGTGCCCGAACGGCCCGTACCAGTCCTGATGGGCGGCGAGCAGACCGGCGATGACGCGATCGCCCTCGGCGGGGAAGTCCGCCGCCCACCCGGCGTGACGCCCGTCGCCGAGCACGTCGGCGGCCGCGGCGGCGGTCCACGAGCGCAGGATCAGGCGGTCGGTGAGCAGATCGGCGAAGAGAGAAACAGACACGTGACACTCCTGGTCATCGAGAAAAGACCGGTTCGCGCCGACGCGTCTGCGGGAAGAATCAGTGGCGCGCGAACCGGCGAAGGGCATGCGGGATACAGCTGATGACAGCCATATTCATCGACCTCCGAGATCCGGTTCGGCACGTGTCTCCTACCGCGGCAAACCTAACGGCCGCGCGCGGACGAAGGCAAGCGTGTTTCAGGGCTTCAGTGGTTGGGCGGCGGCGATCGCCTGTGCGAGCGTGCTGAACGCCGCCTGGTTGCCCGCGCCGGTGATCAGCACGCGGGACCGGCCGAGGTCGGTGATCCACGCCGTCTCCGAGCCCTGCTCGGCGTAGACGACCCACTTCTGCGCGCCGACCTGCTCGGTGCCGGTGGCGTACCGGGACCCGAGCACGAATCGGGCCAGCGCCTCTTCGGTCGCATTGCTCTGACTGAAACGCATGTAGGTGCCTTGCGGCGTGATGTAGCCGACCGTGCTGACCGGACCGCCGCCGTTGCCGCCGATGGACTCGCGACTACCCGAATTCGGCGTCCACTCCGCGGGCAGATCCGGGTTGCGGATCGGGAACGGCAGGGAGCGAGCATCGGCGGTGAGCGCCGCCCGCGCGTCGAAGTGCGGGATCTGACCCTGCGTCGGACCGTTGGCGGCGAAACTGCACTGGCTGGCCAGCCCCGCGAACACCAGCGCGATCAGGACCAACGGGATCAGCGACCAGAACAGATCCCGGTAGTCGTTCAGGATGCGCGGCTTTTGGTACGACACGCTCCCAGTATCCACTCGCGCGGCGACATCGCCCCGCGCACCCCGACACCTCGAGCAGGGGTGTACGCCCGTGCCACATCGAATGAGACAATTGACCGGTACGTACCGACGCACAGGAGGCACCCCGCAATGACGGCAACTTCTCCCACACCTAGCCGCCGCGAGGCGCCCGACCGCAACCTCGCACTCGAGCTGGTCCGCGTGACCGAGGCCGGGGCGATGGCCGCGGGCCGGTGGGTCGGACGCGGCGACAAGGAGGGGGGCGACGGCGCGGCCGTCGACGCCATGCGGCAGCTGGTCAGCTCGGTGTCCATGCGCGGCGTCGTCGTCATCGGCGAGGGCGAGAAGGACGAAGCGCCCATGCTGTACAACGGCGAGGCCGTCGGCGACGGAACCGGCCCCGAAGTGGACTTCGCGGTGGATCCGATCGACGGCACCACGCTGATGTCCAAGGGCGTGCCCGGCGCGATCTCGGTGCTCGCGGTAGCCGAGCGCGGCGCCATGTTCGACCCCTCCGCGGTGTTCTACATGCACAAGATCGCCGTCGGCCCCGACGCCGCCGACGTGATCGATATCTCGGCCCCGATCGGCGAGAACATCAGCCGGGTCGCCAAGGCGAAGAACTCCGCGAAGTCCGACCTGACCGTCTGCATCCTGGACCGTCCCCGGCACGCCGAGCTGATCCAGCAGGTGCGCGACGCGGGCGCTCGCATCCGCCTGATCTCCGACGGTGACGTCGCCGGCGCGATCGCCGCGGCCCGCCCCGACTCCGGCACCGACATCTTGGTCGGCATCGGCGGCACACCCGAGGGCATCATCGCCGCCGCCGCGATGCGCTGTATGGGCGGTGAGCTCCAGGGCATGCTCGCGCCGAAGGACGACGAGGAACGGCAGAAGGCCATCGACGCGGGTCACGATCTCGACCGCGTGCTGACCACCGAGGACCTCGTCTCCGGTGAGAACGTCTTCTTCTGCGCCACCGGCGTCACCGACGGCGACCTGCTGCGCGGCGTGCGCTACTACGGCGGCGGCGCGTCCACGCAGTCGATCGTCATGCGTTCGAAGTCCGGCACGGTCCGCATGATCGACGCCTACCACCGCCTGACCAAGCTGCGCGAATACTCCTCGGTCGATTTCATCGGTGACGAACACGCGGTCCCGCCGCTGCCGTAATTTTTTCCAGCGCCTGCGGCGCTGGGTGTTCGCGGCCCCTTTGTGGCTCGCGTCTGCGCGACCACCGCTTGCGACTTCGTCGCGGACGCGGCGGCCCCGCAAACGCGAGCCGGGCCGCGAACGGGCAATGCTCGGTCTCGCTTCGCTCGAAAGACGTGGTTGAGGTGCGCTGGGCGCGGGGGCGGTGATCGCACCTCCACCTCCATGTACCGATACCGCTGCCGTGGCTTTGGCGGCGCGCTCCGTGCTGCGCGGCCATTGACTCCTGCTGGGAGATCGCGCCTCCGGATGTGCGCCGTTCATCGGGTCCAGGTCGCTTTCTACCGATGGGATATCGATGGCGTGCTGAGCGCGCTGTTGTGCACGGTCGACCGGATGGTGTGGCTTTCCGCAGCATCGCGGACTCTGGTCGAGGAGGGTCCGCTTCATGCTCGGCCGCCACCCGCTTCGACCCCCCGCTCTTCACCGTGTGGCCTATCGCGGATCGATTGTCTGCTTCGCATGTACCTCGTATGGCGGTTGGTAGGTAGGCGCAGCTCCCGGCATGCGGCGCCGCCACCAAGCGAACGGTACGTATTCCCGACAAAGGCCTGCCGAGGTGTGCGAATGACCTCAGGCGTGGCTGCCCCACGGAACGCGGGTGCGGCATAGGGTCGGGATCATGAGCGAGGAGACGCAGTACCGCATCGAGCACGACACCATGGGCGAGGTCCGGGTTCCGGTGGACGCTTTGTGGCGGGCGCAGACCCAGCGGGCCGTGGAGAACTTCCCGATCAGCGGACGCGGCTTGGAACGGGCGCAGATTCGCGCGCTCGGCCTGCTGAAGGCCGCGTGCGCCACGGTGAACCGCGACCTGGGTCTGCTCGATCCCGCGAAGGCCGATGCCATCATCGCCGCGGCGAACGAGATCGCCGAGGGCAGGCACGACGACCAGTTCCCGATCGACGTCTTCCAAACCGGTTCCGGCACCAGCTCGAACATGAACGCCAACGAGGTCATCGCCTCGCTGGCCAAGGCGAAAGGTGTCACCGTCCACCCGAACGACGACGTGAACATGTCGCAGTCGTCCAACGACACCTTCCCCACCGCAACGCATCTCGCCGCTACCGAAGCGGTCATCACCGATCTGGTTCCCGCGCTGGAGCATCTGCGGCTGGCGCTGCTGGACAAGTCGGTGGAATGGCGGACCGTGGTGAAGTCCGGCCGCACCCACCTGATGGACGCGGTCCCGGTGACGCTCGGCCAGGAATTCGGCGGCTACACCCGTCAGGTCGCCGCGGGCATCGACCGCATCATGGCGACGCTGCCGCGGCTGGGCGAACTGCCGATCGGCGGAACGGCGGTCGGCACCGGCCTGAACGCGCCGGAGGGCTTCGGCGCGAAGGTCGTCGCGGAACTGGTGCGCGCCACCGACATCGACGCGCTGCGCGAGGCCGAGGACCACTTCGAGGCACAGGCCGCGCGCGACGGCCTGGTCGAGGCGTCCGGCGCGCTTCGCACGATCGCGGTGAGCCTCACCAAGATCGCCAACGACATCCGCTGGATGGGCTCGGGCCCGCTCACCGGACTGGCCGAGATCCAGCTGCCGGATCTGCAGCCCGGCAGCTCGATCATGCCCGGCAAGGTGAACCCGGTGCTCCCCGAGGCGGTGACCCAGGTCGGCGCGCAGGTGATCGGCAACGACGCCGCGGTCGCCTTCGCGGGCGCGAACGGCGCCTTCGAGCTGAACGTCTACATCCCGGTGATGGCGCGCAACTTGCTGGAGTCGATTCGCCTGCTGGCCAACGTCTCCCGCCTGTTCGCCGACAAGTGCGTGCGCGGTTTGGTCGCCAATGTCGAGCATCTGCGCACGCTCGCCGAGTCCTCGCCGTCGATCGTGACGCCGCTGAACTCGGCGATCGGCTACGAGGAGGCGGCCGCGGTGGCGAAGGAAGCGCTGAAGGAGAAGAAGACCATCCGCCAGACCGTCATCGACCGCGGTCTGCTGGGCGAGAAGCTGACCGAGGAGGAACTCGACCGCCGTCTCGATGTCCTGGCCATGGCGAAGGTGGCCGACCAGGACTGACCAGACCGCCCTCGGCGCCACACCGCCGAAACGAACGCCACCTCGGTAACCGTGCGGCTACCGAGGTGGCGTTCGGGATCGAGGCCGTCGCGACGGACCGGATGACGCCAGGTCAGTCGCGCAAGTGCGCGAGCTCCTCGCGCGCCAGCTCCCCGTCCGGACCGAAATCGGTCCGAGTGAAGATGTTCCACCGCCGCAGCAAGGGGGCGAAGACCAGCTCGCCCTCCTTGGCGCGATCGTAGATGCCCGCCTCGGCGAGCACCGCGTCGCTGCTGCGGCCGTCGGGCAGCGTCACCGTGGGGACCTCGAAGCCGGCGACCCGGTCGGCGATGGCCCGAACGGTCTGGTCGGGCACCAGATCGAGCGCGGCGGCGACCAGGTCGGCGAAGAACACCGACTGCAGTTCGTCGTCCGCCGCGATCCGCTCGGCGATGGCGGTGACCAGGGGATTCTCGCCGAGCGCGGCGGTGTTGCGATGCCGGACCGCGCTGGCGGCCTCCTCGAAAGCGCAGTTGGCCAGCACGTCGAGCAGGTGCATCGCCGGGCGGCGGAAGCCCTTGGTCATGTGCTCCATGCGCAACCGCTCCAGCTCCACCGGGTCGACGGCCCTGGTGACCATGAGGTAGTTGCGGATGGTGATCTCGTGGCGGTTCTCCTCGGCGGTCCAGCGGCCTACCCAGCGCCACCAGGCGCCGGTGCGCAGGTACTTGCCGATCTCGCGGTGATACGAGGGCAGGTTGTCGGCGATCAGCACCGAGACGGTCAACGCCAGTTTGGCGGTTTCGCCGAGTTCGGACTGCTCCGGCGTCCAGTCGTCACCACCGAGGAAGGCGAAGTTGCGCCCGTCGTCCCACGGCACGAAGTCGTGGGGCTGCCACCCGTCGGCGACATCGACGTGCTTACGCAGCAGCAGTTCTACGTCCACCGCGAGCGATTCGAGCAGTTCGCGGTCGGTCAGGAGAGTTTGCACCGAGATAACCTAGCGGCTTGGCCCGCGGAGCGGGAGCGGATGGATGGGATTCACAGGCAACCGGGACCACACCGCGACCCCGGACGCCGAATATCTGGCTCCTACTTCGGCGTGACGGTGATAGTACCGTTCACCCAGGTGATGGTGCCGCCGGAGAAGTCGCTCTGCTTGCCGCCGGGGATATCCTTCTCGTCGCTGACCGGGTAGCCGAGCGGCCCCTGCGCGCCACCGTTGTCCTCCCACGCCTTGCGGATCTCGCCCCAGACGACGTGCGGTTCGCCGTCCTTGGGCTCGTAGATCGTGCCGCCCGCGAAGTCCTGGTATTCCCCGTCGTCGGGTCCCTTCTCCTCGGCTTCCAGCGGGAGGCCGAGCGTGCCGGTCGGGCCACCGAGCTGCATGTACTTCTCGTAGATGTCGCCGTCGACGCTGATCTCACCGGCCGGAGTGGCGATCTTGGTGCCCTCCGCGCTCGCCCCCGTGGTGGCCGTGGCGCCCGTGGTGCCGGTCGGCTCCTCCCCGGTGCGGGTGGGGCTCCCGGTGGCGCTGCCCGGGCTGACCATCGAGGTGACCATGCCGGTCATGCTGGCCATGCCGGTCTTGGCGCCGTCGCCTTTGTCGTCATCGTCGCCGCAGCCGGCCAAGACCAGCCCTGCCGCGGCGAGCACTGCGGTGAATCCAGCCGTTCGTCGAGCGAAGTGGTGCATGTCCATCCTCTCGCTGTGGGCTACCGGCACACCACGGACTCCGTGACGGCGCCACGAGTAGCCTCGGCCGATTGTCAGGCGATGACCCGGTGACCGAGGACGGTCACCGGGTCATACCGAACAGCTATCGCGGCGGATGATACCCACCGGATATGCCGTGAAACACCGCGTCGGACGGCACCGCCGGATCAGGCGTTGGGACCGTACTCCTCCAGCATCTCGGTGACCAGCGCAGCGATCGGCGAGCGCTCGCTACGGGTCAGCGTGATGTGCGCGAAAAGCGGGTGGCCTTTGAGTTTCTCGACCACCGCCGCGACACCGTCGTGCCTGCCGACGCGCAGATTGTCGCGCTGGGCCACATCGTGGGTGAGTACCACCCGCGAGCCGGTTCCCAGCCGGCTGAGCACCGTGAGCAGCACATTGCGCTCCAGCGACTGGGCTTCGTCCACGATCACGAAGGAGTCGTGCAGCGACCGCCCGCGAATATGGGTCAGCGGCAACACCTCCAGCATGTCGCGGCTGAGCACCTCCTCCATCACCTCACGGCTGGCCAGCCCGTCGAGCGTGTCGAAGACCGCCTGGGCCCACGGGCCCATCTTCTCGCTCTCGGTGCCGGGCAGATAGCCCAGGTCCTGGCCGCCCACCGCATAGAGCGGGCGGAAGACCACCACCTTGCGCTGGGCCCGCCGTTCGAGCACCGCCTCCAGGCCCGCGGTCAACGCGAGCGCCGACTTGCCGGTACCCGCCCGGCCGCCCAGCGAGACGATGCCGACGCTCTCGTCCAGCAGCAGGTCGAGCGCGATGCGCTGCTCGGCGGAACGGCCGTGCAGCCCGAACGCCTCGCGCTCGCGCACCAGCTGCACCCGCTTGTCCGGTGTGACCCGGCCCAGCGCGCTCGAACTGACGCCGAGCAGCCGAATGCCGGTGTGGCAAGGCAGCTCTCGCGCTTCATCGAGATCGATCACGGACTCGGCGTAGAGCTGATCGATGCGCGCCGTGCTGACATCGAGTTCCACCATGCCGGACCAGCCCGAGGTCACCACGTCCTGGGCGTGGTACTCGTCGGCGTGCAAGCCCACCGCGCTCGCCTTGACCCGCAGCGGAATGTCCTTGGACACCAACACCACTTCGCGGCCCTCGGCCGCGAGGTTGAGCGCACAGGCGAGGATCCGGGAATCGTTGGTGTCGGTGCGGAAGCCGACCGGAAGGACCGCGGGATCGGTGTGGTTCAGTTCCACCTGCAACGTTCCGCCCTCGGTGCCGATCGGCACCTGCTGATCCAGCCTGCCGTACTGCAGGCGCAGATCATCCAGGTTGCGCAGGGCTTCGCGCGCGAACCAGCCCAGCTCGTGATGGTGCCGTTTGGCTTCGAGTTCACTGATGACCACCAGGGGTAACACCACGTCGTGCTCGCCGAACCGCGTGAAGGACCAAGGATCCGACAGCAGGACGGACGTGTCGATGACGAAGGTTTTGCCGGCTGATTGCGAGGGGCGGGCCCCCTTCGCGGCGGCTCCGCCTTTCGCGGAGCTGGAGTTCGCCGAGGGAGCGGAAACGGAGCGTGCAGCAGTCACGGTGGGCTCCTCTGTGTTCGCGCGGCAGTCGCACGAACGATCTCGCTGGACCGGTCCGTCCTGATGGACCCGACGTTGCCGTCAGGCGCCACGAGGGCCGGGTGCCGGCCCCCTCGTACTGAGTAGCTCAGTCACGGTCAGGACCTCCCGTACGAGCCACACCGCCGCGGCCCGCACACCCGACGCTACCTGCGGTCCCCCGTTCCGCGCTCGGGGACCGCGAGGCGTGTCCGTGAATTTGTGGTAAACCCGCACGTCACCCGCGCTCAACGGAGCACATCGAGCAACACCGGAACATGGCTGTGCGCCGGATCCTGTACGGCCGTGAGCAATGTGACCGGACCTTCGGCGGCCAGAGCGCGTAAATCCCGCAAATCTTGCCGAACCTCCGGAACCGCTAGTTCGGCGCGGTAGCGCCGGGCGAATTCCGGGCCCCGCGCGTCCCGATCGGCGTGGAACCAGCGCCGCAACTCGGTGGACGGGGTGAGCGCTTTGGGCCAGCGATCGACCCGCGCTTGCGCTTTGGTGATGCCCCGCGGCCAGAGCCGGTCGACGAGCACCCGGGTGCCGTCGTCGGGGTCGGGTTCGTCGTAGACGCGCTTGACGCGGAAGCCGGGCTGCGGTTGCTGGGTCATGGCGGTCATCGCAGCACGGCGTGCGAGCGGCCCCCGGATTCGCCACGCCGTCGCTGTCGGCCGATTCGGCGGATAGAGTCGCTGGTATGTCCGGTAACGAGGATTTGGAGAAGCTGTCGTCGAAGGAACTGCACGACCGGGCGATGCGGCTCGCCGTGCGACGCGGTGACGTGAAGTTCCTGTGGCGGCTGCTCACGTCGATCCCGGCCGCGGAGGCCGCCGCGGGCAATGTCGGCGAAAGCGAGGCGGACATCAAGTACGTGCTGCCCATGCTCGACGACTATGTGCACGCGGGCGACGGCGCGGTCGCCGAGGTATTGCGGCCGGTCTATCTGGACTACCTCGCCAAGCATTCCTGAGACCGGATCAGCGACGGGCCGACGCCGCGCGCCACAGGCCGGCGGCCGTGCCGCGCAAGAAGTTCTCCCAGCTGAAGTGGTCGTGCCACAGGATGATTCGGCCGTCGCGCAGCTCGAACGTGCCCGTCACCCAGAACCCGACGCGCACCGGCCCGAAACGCAGGTAGTCGGTGCGGTCGGTGAGCACGATGTCGCCGTCGGCGGCGATGTGGTGCAGGTCCACCCCGAAGCCGAGCCAGTCGCGGCGTAGCCCGCGCAGCACGCCGCCGACTCGCCGGATGCCACGCACATCGGGCAGCGAGGTGTTCTTCCAGACGATGTCCGGGTGCAGCAGGTCGATCGCCTCCTCGGAGGCGCCCATCGCGAGCGCGGCGAAGAACTCCCGCACAGTGGTGATCGCGTCCTGTTTCAGGTCGGGTTCGTCGGTCATGGTCCGAGCGTAGGCCGAGCCGGTCACCCGCGGCGCGCGATGAGCACGGCCAGCCCGTCGAGGATGCGCGCGATACCGAATTTCAACGCCCCCACCCCTCCCCCGACCGCGCCTTCCTCGGCGAAAGCCGCCGCCGAGGCCGGGTATCGATCAGCCGCGGCGGCCACCATTTCGGCGAACTGCCCCGCGACCTGCCTCTCGAACTCGTCGGAGTCCACCATGCGCACCTGCTGCGCCAGGCTGCGGGCGTGACCGGTCAGCAGGACGATGGTGTCCAGGCGTTCGGCGGTGGTGAGTCCGGTCCCGGCCAGCGCGCCGAGCGCGGCTTCCATCCAGGCCAGTTCGTTCGGGCCGACCGGCCGCCCGCCCACCGACGCCTCCAGCGACCAAGGGTGGGCGCGGAAGCGTTCGTAGATCGTCTCGCACCACACGCTCAGCAGCTCGCGCCAGCCGTCCTCCGAGCCCTCCTGGCCTGCGCGCAGTTCCGGCGGCGCGCCCAGGGCTGTGTCCAGCATCAGCGCGACGAGCTCGGCTTTGCCCGGCACGTAGCGGTACAGCGACATCTTCGTGAAGCCCAGCCGCTCGGCCACCCGCTGCATGGACAGGTTCGCCAGCCCTTCGGCGTCGGCGAGGGCGATGGCCTCCCCCACGATCCGCTCGAGTGAGAGGGCGGGTTTCGGACCCCGTTTGGGGCGCTGAACGGTGCCCCAGAGCAACTCGAGTGCGGTCGGTGTCGGCATGCCCGAAATCCTTCCGGAGAACGTCTTGACGCAAAACTGTGTCTACCATACGCTGATCTGCGTCCGACAGATACAGTTTCTGTCGGACGCAGATCAGCACCGAGGAGCACTCATGCGCAACCCCACCGTTCTCATCTCCGGCGCGAGCATCGCCGGACCCGCGCTGGCCTACTGGCTGCACCGTTACGGATTCGCGGTCACCGTCGTCGAGCGCGCTCCGGCACTGCGCCCCGGCGGTCAGGCGGTCGACTTCAAGGGTCGAACCCACCGCACCGTGCTCGAGCGGATGCGCGTCCTGGACGACATCGAGCAGCGCAGGACCGGCACCACCGACACCGTCTTCGTGGACGAGCGGGGCGCACGACTGGCGGTGATGTCGGGGGAATTCACCGGTGGCGACGTCGAGATCCTGCGCGGCGACTTGTCCGAGATCATCTACCGGCGCACTGCCGACCACTGCGAATACCTGTTCGGCGATTCGATCACCGCGCTCACGGACACCGTGGCCGGTGTGCACGTCGAGTTCGAGCACGCGCCCGCCCGCACCTTCGACCTCGTCTTCGGCGCCGACGGCATCCACTCGCGGGTCCGCAGACTGGCCTTCGGCCCCGAGCGGGACTTCGTGAAGCACCTGGGCTACTACTACGCCGTCGCCGGCGCCAGCCCGTGGCACGGCACGATCACCGGGCCGCGCGAACGGATGGTCGCGCACGCCCACAACGCGCCGGGACGACTCGCGATCAGCGGCGGCCCGAAGGCGCAGCAGATGTACATGTTCGCCGCCCCCGAGCTCGACTACGCTCGCGACGACAGCGCGGCCCAGCGGCGCATCGTCGCCGAGGCCTTCGCCGGGGTGGGATGGGAGGTGCCGCGAATGCTCGCCGAACTCGACGAATTCGATGACTTCTACCTGGACTCGATCGGTCAGGTCAGGATGCCGGACGGGTACACCAGGGGACGAGTCGCGCTGGTCGGTGACTCTGGGTACGGGAACACGCTGGGCGGCTTCGGCACCGGGCTCGCCGTGGTCGGCGCGTATGTCATCGCGGGCGAACTGGCCTCGGCAGAAGGGGATCACACCGTCGCCTTCGCCCGCTACGACGCGATGATGAAGCGTTACTCGAAGATCGCGGGCAACAGCAACACCGGTCGCTTCCTGGCGCCGGGGACCGCGCGCGGCATCAAGATGCGCAACTGGTTCCTCGGATCCCGGATGTTCGCGCTGATGACGAAATACAGCGACAGCGCCGCCAACGACATCGACTTGCAGGACTACCCCGCGCTGGTCGGAGCGACGTATCCGCGCTGACCGTTCGTCAGCGGCCTTGACAGCCTGCGGGCCACCGGGTTTCGGCACAACATCCCAGCTCGGGACCGTCGCACCGGCCATGACGATCGGCGCGACGCGGCTCCCCGCGGAACCCGCTGTGTTTCGATGGAACCGGAGCGAGACGGGGCGCGTCTATAAGGTCAGACGGCACTGACGGAAGGGGCGGCGATGGCGGACAGCCCGTTTCCCGGGTACATCGAGGCTGCGAAAACCGGGGCCTTGCGGGTGCGGATGGACCCGCAAGGGTTCGTGGAGATCGACCAGGCGTGCGGAGAGTTGATCGATGCGCTGGTGGCAGCACAGACCGACGCGCGCGAGCTGGGTGAACGGCAGGGCTGGGGTCTGGGCGAGGACAATCCGAAGCTGACCTCCGCAGTCGAACTCGTGCGCCTGTTCCGGGAGAAAGCCTTCGGCGGTCCGAACAACGCATTCGACACGCTGACGGAGTACATCTCCGCCGCGCAGGAGATCCGCTCCCTGTTCCAAGCCATTCGCGACGGCTACGTTCGTACAGATACGGAATTCGCGGCCGCGATGCGGGAGCTCAGCGTATGAGGGCGGGCACAGACCTTCGGACAACAGGATTCGCCGCCGGAGCGATAGGACTCATCCTGCTCGCCGGATGTGGTGACGACATGGCACCGGACGAATCGGTGACCTCGTCGCTCAGCGCGACCGGCGGCCAGAACTCATCGTCAGGGCCGAACGCGCAGTCGGCGTTCGATCCTTGTACCGCATTGACACCCCAATTCCTCGCAGCGCGCCAGTGGGACTCGAGACCCCCGGAACCCAGGCAGGACAGCCAAGGCGGCACCAGCTGGAAAGGCTGCCGATACGTCGCGCGGGCCGGGTACGGATTCGTCATCGAGACCACTAACGGCACGCTGGAGCAGGTGCGCAGCAGATATCCATCTGCCGTGGACATTCCGGCAGGCGATCGAAAAGCCGTGCGCTACGAAGCCCGTCCGGATGTCCCCGGCGGCTGCACGATCAACATCGAGATGGGGTCCGGCTCGCTCTACATCCTGACGAACGTGCCGCAGACGTCGATGAACAAGCACCTCGTCGCCTGCGATATCGCCACCGATATCGCCCGAGCAGTCGCACCGTTGCTGCCCGCGGGCAGCTGAGCACCGGGGAAGCGAATTATGAGACAAACCGACGGCCGCGCGATCACCAATCCGGAGAACGCGCAGAGTTTCTCGCACGCGGAGATCAAACAGGCGGCCGACGCCATGAATCCGGCCGGGCTCGACGGCGCGTTCGCCGCGTGGTCGGCCATCGCGGCCGTGGTCACGAACGCGGGGCAGCGCTTCGAGGACGCCGTCGAGAAGGCGGTGGAACAACATTGGGAGGGCGCGGCGGCCGAGAGCGCGGTCCGTGGCGTGCGGGACTACGCCGCGCGGGTGGGCGAACTGGGCGAGGCCCTGAGCGCGCAGAGTCTGCCGCTGTCGGCGGCGGCGAACGCGGCGGCGAAGTTCAAGTCATCGGTGCCCGACCTGGTGGACGCCTCGGCCGGCGCGGCGAATCCGGAACAGCGCAACTCGCGGGAGGAGCAGGCCCGCGACGAGATGAACACCCAGTACATCCAGCCGTACGGAGCCACCGCCCCGGCCATCCCGACGCTGCCGCCTCCGGTCAGCCCCGCCGCCACGACGCCGACGGGTGTCGAAACGAGCGCCTCGACGGACGTGGACCCGAGCGTCGGGTCGCAGCCGGTGGACGGCGGCCGCCCTGCCCCCGGCAGTTCCTCCACCGACGACAAGCCGACGACATCCGAAGGCACCGCCTCGCCCAGCGAGGCGGAGGGGGAAGGCACGCCCGACGAGCCGACACAGCCGACGGCGGAGAGCACCGGGGAAACGACCACGTCGCAGGCCCTGTCGCAGAGCCAGGACACCGCATCGACCACGCCGGCGTCCACCGCGAGGACGCAGACGACGACAACTCCGGCGACATCTTTCGTCCCGACGACGCCCGCCGCCACACCCGCCACCGTCGTCCCGACATCGTTCGACGGCAGGCCGAACGGCACGCAGGCCCGGCCGGGGAGGCCCGGAGCGGCCTGCTCCCCCGGCGTCGCGGACAACCAGGCGCGATCGGGCACTTCGCGTCCCGCTCAGCCCACCGCCCCGGCTGCGGCGAATCCGCAATCCACCGTGCCAGGACGCTCGCCGGCGTCCGCCGGTTCGGGCTACTCGGGCATGGTCCCACCGGGCCTGCGCGGCAGGCGCGCGGAGGACGATGAGCACAAGTCGCCGAAATACCTGCGCACCGAGGAGCACGCGAAGGAGTTGCTCGGTGAGGTGCAGCCGACCGTGCCGCCCGCACTGGGCGAGAAATGACGGCGCAATGGTCGCTGACGGCCGAACAGTTCGCCGCGGCGTGGTTCGGGACCGGACAGGATCGCATGCCGTTCCCGTTCCGGTTCACCAGCCGGTTCCCCGGTTTGCACGAGTACCAGGAGTATCAGCGGCAGTTCCGCGCGGAACTCGGCCGCGACGAGCGGCTGCCGCTGCGCGGTGCGATCACCACGCTGGCCGTTCCCGACTGGCGCGTCGAACTGTTCGGCTACGACAACACGCGCGACGGGGTCGAACTGCGCGTCGTCGCCTGCGGGACGCGCGGCGGCTCCGGCGTGCTCGCCGTGCAATCGCCCGCACCCGATGGCGGTCGAGTGCTGTTGCGGCGCTGTCGAACCGACCAGCTCGCCACCGAAGTCGTGCGCTTGCTGCCGGATACCCCGGCCGGGACCGTCGGTGAGAAGAGTTTCCTGCTCGATGATCTCAACGACGAACGCCCCGACTTGTTCGGGAACGCGCCGGCCAGCCAGGCAAAGGAACGCTACCGGCGCTTCTGGCGGCAGTCGTGCACCACCCGGGGCACCGCGGTCGTGCTCCTCGGCCCGCGCAACGCCGAACCGTTGCGCACCGGCCGCCTCCGCTGGATCGACACGCCGGACGGCCGCTACTGCGAGGTCCCCGCGAACCGGGCGCTGATGATCCGCCCCGGGACCAGCGCCGATATCACTCGCTACCTGGACGAGTCGATCGTGCGAGCCAGGGCGCGCATGGACCTACCCGGCTGACTCGTCGCGCGCCCGCTTCGTGCCTCCGGCCCGCCGGACGCACGAAGCGAACCCGGCGTCAGCCCAGCAGGCGCCAGTCCTCCAGGCCGTCGTACAGCGGAACGTCTTCGGCCAGCTTGCTCACCCGGGCCCGCAGTGCGTCCAGGTCGGCGCTACCGGCGAGCGCACCCGCGATGATGTCGGCGACCTCGGCGAACTCGGTATCGCCGAAGCCACGGGTGGCCAGGGCGGCGGTGCCGATGCGCAGGCCGGAGGTGACCATCGGGGGGCGCGGGTCGAACGGAACGGCATTGCGGTTCACGGTGATACCGATCTCGTGCAGCAAGTCCTCGCCCTGCTGGCCGTCGAGCTCGGAGTTGCGCAGGTCGACCAGCACCAGGTGCACGTCGGTGCCGCCGGTGAGCACGCTGATGCCCTTGTCCTTGACGTCGGCGGCGGTGAGCCGCTCGGCCAGGATCTTCGCGCCGGACAGGGTGCGCTCCTGACGGTTGCGGAACTCCTCGCTCGCGGCGATCTTGAACGCGACGGCCTTGGCGGCGATGGCGTGCATGAGCGGGCCACCCTGCTGGCCGGGGAACACCGAGCTGTTCAGCTTCTTCGCGTATTCCTGCTTGGCCAGGATGAGGCCGGAGCGGGGACCGCCGAGGGTCTTGTGCACGGTCGAGGACACCACGTCGGCGTGAGGCACCGGCGAGGGGTGCAGACCGGCGGCGACCAGACCGGCGAAGTGGGCCATGTCCACCCACAGGTAGGCGCCGACCTCGTCGGCGATCGAGCGGAACGCCGCGAAGTCCTGGTGGCGCGGGTAGGCCGACCAGCCCGCCACGATCACCTTCGGGCGCGCACGCAAGGCGATGTCACGCACCTCGTCCATGTCGACGCGGTGGTCTTCTTTGCTCACCCCGTAGGAGTGCACTTCGTAGAGCTTGCCGGAGAAGTTCAGGCGCATGCCGTGGGTCAGGTGGCCGCCGTGCGCGAGGTCGAGGCCGAGCAGCTTCTCGCCCGGGTCCATCAGCGACATCAGCACCGCGGCGTTGGCCTGCGCGCCGGAATGCGGCTGCACGTTGGCGAATTCGGCGCCGAACAGCTCCTTGGCGCGGTCGCGCGCCAAGGTCTCCACCACGTCGACGTGCTCGCAGCCGCCGTAGTAGCGCCGCCCGGGGTAGCCCTCGGCGTACTTGTTGGTCAGCACGCTTCCCTGCGCCTGTAGCACCGCGCGCGGCACGAAGTTCTCCGAGGCGATCATCTCGAGCGTGTCGCGTTCGCGGGCGAGCTCGCCTGCCATCGCGGCAGCGAGCTCCGGATCGAGCTCACCGAGAGACTGGGAATTGACAGAGGCGGTCGTCTGCGTCACGACCTCAGTCTATGGGCCGTGCGCCCGGCCCTCGAGCAGGGGGTTCATCCCTCCCCGGTGGACGCTGGCGCGTCGCGCGGTCCGTTCGTGACGTGCGACACGCCCCGGGCCTACGCCGACCCCGCGGACCGACGTTCAGCGGGATTCGTCGTCCTCCGGCAGGTAGTTCGCCAGCAATGCCGCGAGATGCCGCTGCGCGTCTTCCAGCGGACGCGTGGACTTCATGGCCCTCGCCTGCACGATGGCTCCCTCCATCGCGCTGAACGCGAAGCTGCTGAAGGAACGCGCCTCCTCGGCGGACATGCCCGCGGCCACCAGTGCCGCACCGAGCCGCTCGTGCCAGGCGGCGAATACTTCGCCCGCGGCGGCCTGCACCCGTGGCTCCGCCTCGGCCAGCGCGGCGCCGACGACCGGGCATCCGGCACGATAGCCGGTCCGCTCCAGTGCGGTGACCCACCAACCGAGCAGCGCGTCGAACCAGCGCCGCGGCGGCGCGGCGGTGACCTTGTCGATCACCTCGCCGATCCGCGCGCCGGCGACTCGGGTGGCGGTCTCGACGAGCTCGCCCTTGCCCGCCGGGAAGTGCTGGTAGAGCGAGTTGCGCGAGGCGTTGCTGCGTTCCAGCAAGGTGGCCAGACCCGCGGCGTGCACGCCCTGCTCGCGGACCAGTTCGATGGCGCTTTCGATCAGCCTGGTGCGCGGCCCTGCCGTCATGCGAACTCCTTGCCCGAGGGTTGCGTGAACCGATCGGTCCATGTTGCAATCATGTCAGATGTGGACCGATCGGTTCATCGAAAGGATGGGCAAATGTCCGAAGCCACCGTCGACCTGGCTCAGCTGTCCGGTCTCGACCTCCTGCGCACCGCGATGACCAGGACGGACCGCCCGCCGTTCATCGGTGACCTGCTCGGCATCGAGATCGGCGAGCTCGAACACGGCAAAGTCGTCTTCACCCTGCGCACCAGGCCCGACTTCGCCAACCCGCTCGGCACCACGCACGGCGGCATCTGCGCCACGCTGCTCGACTCGGTGATGGGCTGCGCGGTGCACACCACCCTGGAGGCCGGGGTCGGGTACACGACGCTGGAACTGAAGATCAACTACATCCGCGCCGTGCCCACCGACGGACAGCGCCTCACCGCCACCGGCACCACGATCCATCTCGGGCGCACCACCGCGACCGCCGAGGGACGCGTGGTCGACGAGCAAGGCCGCCTGGTCGCGCACGCCACCACCACCTGCGCCATTTTTCGCCCGCACCATCGATCCTGAGGAGCACTGCCATGGCGGGACGAACACCCAGCGCCGCGGTACGCAAGTTCCGGCGCGAACGCTTGATCGGCCGCTACCTGGTCAACCCGGCCGTCGGCCTGCTCGACCGGCTCGGCCTCCGGTCGTCGCTGATCGCCGAACTGGAGACGGTCGGCGCGAAATCGGGCCTGCCGCGGCGCGTGCCGGTCACCGCGTCGATCGACGCGACGGGCGCGTGGCTGATCTCGCAGCACGGCCATCGGTCCGGCTGGGCCCGCAACATCGCCGCCGACCCGCACGTCCGGCTCCGGCAGGGCAGCCACTGGCGCACCGGCACGGCCAGGTTCGTTCCGGAGGACGACGTGGTGGCCCGCTCACGCACGTTCGCCAAGGGGCGCGTCGCCGCCTCGGTCACCGAGCGCACCATGAAAGCGCTGGAAAGCGACCCGATCTCGGTGCGCATCACGTTCGCGGGCGCCTGAGCACCGATTCATGGGGCTTCACAAGCCGTAACGAACGATGATGCGCCGACCGGTTTCCTTGGTGACAGTTCACGAACACCTGACGAAGGGAACGAACATGGTCGGCTCGGTCTCGGTGCCCACCTCTCCGGTCGAGGCGCTGCTGCGCACCCTCTCGCTGCTGCTGTGCAGCATCTCAGCGGGCGGACAGGGCTGCGCGGTGATCCAGTAATCCTCACGCCGCCGCGCGCACCGCTCCCGGTGTCAGCGGCTCGTCGAGCAGTCTGCGGAAACGATCGGCGCGTTCCTCGGCGTCCACCGCGCGATCGAGCCAGCCGCCCAGCAGCCGGTATCCCTCGACGTAGGTGGAGATGTAGGCGCGCCACAGCGGCGAGGACAGGAATCGCAGTGACTGGCGCGCCCGCTCCGGCGTCGTCAGGCTCCAGGTCTGCAAGAACTCCGCCACCTCGTCGGCCGACCGCCCGCGGTCGTGCAGCAGCAGCGCGGCGTCCTGGCGCACGCTGAGCAGTCCGGCCGAGGCGTTCGAAAGACGTTCGGCTCGTTCGCCGTCGAAGCGCAGGCCCAGATCCGCGTAGATCTCCTGCGCCCACTTGCCCCAGCCGGGTCCGACGATCGAACGCAGCGCCAGATCGGCGAGCCCTTCGGCCATCAGGCACTGCGGCGTGTTCACCAGGAACAGCGTCTGCTCGGCCTGCCCGGCGGCGACCAGCCCGGCCTCCTTGCGGCAGTGCTCCGTGTGGTGCCCGGGGTAGGACTCGTGCGCGATCAGCTGCGGCAGATGCGCCATGTGCTGCTTCAGGTCGGAATTGATCGCCACTCGGGAGTGATAGTTGCCCAGGTAGTAGTTGAATCCGGACCACGGCTTGTCGCCGACCACCTCGTAGGTGACGTGCTCGTGGTCCGGCAGCGGGTACCGGGCGCGGACCAGTTCGCGCAGCGCGCTGGAGAACGCCTCGACGCACACCGCCAGGCGCTCCGGCGGGATCTCGTCGGCCTTGCGATGCGCTGCCACCCGTTCGGCCAGCGGACCGTCTCCGGCGAGTACCTCGTCCATCTGCCGGTGCGCGTCGCGGTAGTTGTCCACGTCGCCGGGCGCGATGTCGACATCGAAGTAGGCGCGGACCTCCTCGACGAAGCCGATGTCGTCGCCGGCGAACTTCCGTCCGGAACACTCCAGCGCGCGCAGGTGCACGTCGAGAAATTCGGTGCGCTCCGGCGCCAACCCGGCCTCCGGCACCGCGGCGCGCAACTCGGCGGCGCGACGAGCCAGTTCGCGCGGCTGCGGCGCGGGCGCGTTCTGCACCTCGCGGCGCAGCGCGGGGTCGCCGGTGTAGGCGTCGACGAAGCCTTCCTCCAGCCGGTCGAAGGCGAGGCCGAGCCGCAGGTATTCGGTGACGAGCGGATGCGCTTCCATGCCAGCCGACATTAGCGGCTCACACCCGGGTCATCGAGCGGGTTACCAACGGGTAGTGGTACCCCGCTCATCCCACTCGGGTGGCGCGGAGCAGAATTCGGCTATGCGGCGACAGCTAGACCGAATCTCACCGGATCCGCACCGTAACTGTGCGTGTTTGCCGAAACGGAGCGTCGGGTAAGTGGCACGGATGAGCGAGCCGAGTCCATACGTGGAATTCGACCGGAAACAGTGGCGGACCCTGCGTAAATCGACTCCTCTGGTGCTCACCGAGGAAGAACTGATCGGCTTGCGCGGTCTCGGGGAACAGATCGATCTCGAGGAAGTCGCGGAGGTCTATCTTCCGCTCGCTCGTCTCATCCATCTGCAAGTCGCCGCGCGTCAGCGGTTGTTCGCCGCGACCGCGACCTTTCTCGGCGAAACCCATCCCGACCAGCAGGTACCGTTCGTGATCGGGGTGGCGGGCAGCGTCGCGGTGGGCAAGTCCACCACCGCGCGCGTGCTGCAAGCGCTGCTGGCCCGCTGGGATCACCACCCGCGGGTCGACCTGGTCACCACCGACGGGTTCCTCTATCCCACCGCGGAACTCACCCGGCGCGGCATCATGCACCGCAAGGGTTTTCCGGAGAGTTACGACCGCCGCAAGCTGCTGCGTTTCGTCACCGAGGTGAAATCCGGCGCCGCCGAGGTCTGCGCCCCGGTGTATTCGCACATCTCCTACGACATCGTGCCGAGCAAGCTGCACTGCGTGCGCCAGCCCGACATTCTGATCGTGGAAGGTTTGAACGTGCTGCAGACCGGTCCGCGCCTGATGGTCTCGGATCTGTTCGACTTCTCGATCTACGTCGACGCCCGCATCGAGGACATCGAGAAGTGGTATGTGCAACGGTTTCTCACTCTGCGCAAGACCGCTTTCGCCGATCCGAACGCGCATTTCCACCACTACTCGGGATTCACCGACGAGCAGGCGACCGCCGCCGCGCAGGAGATCTGGAACAACACCAACCGGCCGAATCTGGTGGAGAACATTCTGCCCACCCGTCCCCGCGCGACCCTGGTGCTACGCAAGGACGCCGACCACAGCATCAATCGCCTGCGGCTGCGGAAATTGTGATTTGCCTTACAATTTCCACGTCTCTTCCAGCCGGTGCGCGACGTCGATATCGCGGATCCGCGTAGCCGATCGAGTCATCCGGCTCCCGGTACGGCTTCGGCGGCCGACGGTCGAACGGGCTCAGAAGACCGCACGGTAGGCGAGACCGACGCCGGTGATCCCGGATTCCACGGACCGGGATCTAATCAGACGCCGAAACGGCGATGACGCGCGGCGAAGTCGCGCAACGCGCGCAGGAAATCCACCCGGCGGAACTCCGGCCAGTACGCCTCGGTGAACCAGATCTCCGAGTATGCGCTCTGCCAGAGCAGGAACCCGGACAGTCGCTGCTCGCCGGAGGTGCGGATGACCAGATCGGGGTCCGGCTGACCGGAGGTGTAGAGGTGCTGGCCGATCGCGTTCACGGTGATCGACTGGACCAGGTCCTCGCCGGTCTCGCCCGCGGCGATCTCCTGACGGACCAGCGAGCGCACCGCGTCGGTGATCTCCTGCCTGCCGCCGTAGCCGACCGCGACGTTGACGTGCACGCCATTGCAGCCGTCGGTGCGTTCGGCCGCGGTGCGCAGCCGTTTGGCGATCAGCTCGGGAAAGCCGTCGAGCGAGCCGACGATGCGCACGCTCCAGTTCTGCTCCGGCGCCGACAACTCTTCGACCACGTCGGTGATCACTTCGAACAGGGTTTCCAGTTCGTCCGGATCGCGCTGGAGGTTCTCGGTGGACAGCAGGTAGACGGTCACCATCTCGATGCCCTCGGCCTCGCACCAGCCGACCAGCTCGGCGATCTTCAGCGCGCCCACCCGGTGGCCGTGGCTGACGTCGGTGAAACCGTTCTCCCGCGCCCACCGGCGATTGCCGTCACACATCACGGCGACATGCCGGGGATGTTGCTTGCCCGCCAGCTGCCTGGACAGGCGGGCCTCGTAGATGCGATACGGCAGACCCCGCACCTGACTCGGAAGTTCCACGCGGGCAACCCTACGCCTCGGGGACACGATCTCGGCATCGACCGCGATACGCCGGTACAGTAGCCGGGAGCACGCAAGTTACGGTTGCGTAGGTTACTGACGGGTTCAGTCGCTCGGTCCCGACCCGCCCGTTCCCGGGCCGCGAGGTGACCGCCCGGCTGCCCATCGAGGAGGTACTCGTGTCCGAATCGGTCGGCACCGCCGACGCGGGAGCGGTGGCACCGGTCCCCCGCTCGGCGGGCGAAGCGCTCGCGGAGGCGCTGGTCAAGCCGCGCATGCGGGGCTGGATTCACACCTGGGCCGTCGGTGTCGCGGCGATCGCGGCCATCGTGCTGATCGCCACCGCCGCCACGGTCTCGACAACCGCGGGATGGTCGACGCTGATCTACGGGATCACCGTGTGCGGATTGTTCGGCGTCAGCGCGGTCTACCACCGGGTGACCTGGCCCACCGCGCGCGCCCGCATCCGGATGAAGCGAGCGGACCACTCGATGATCTTCCTGTTCATCGCGGGCAGCTATACCCCGTTCGCCCTGCTCGGCCTCCCCGGAAGCACCGGGCAGACGCTGCTGGCGGTGGTCTGGGCGGGCGCGCTGGCCGGAGTGGCGCTCAAGTTGCTGTGGCCCGGCGCCCCCCGCTGGGTCGGTGTTCCGCTGTATCTGCTGCTGGGCTGGGCGATCGTGCCGGTGGCCGGGCAGCTCAACGGCCAGATCGGCATCGCGCCGCTGATCCTGCTGCTGATCGGAGGCCTTTTCTACAGCGGGGGCGCGATTCTCTACGCCACCAAATGGCCGAATCCGTGGCCGACCGTCTTCGGTCACCACGAGTTCTTCCACGCGGCCACGGTGCTCGCGGCACTGACTCACTACGCGGCCGTCTGGCTCGTCGTCTTGCGCTGAGCGCATAGAGTCGACAGGGAGGTCGGACGAGAGGGGCGGCGCAGGCAATGGAACAGCGTGCGTCCGAGAGCCGCGCGGCGATGCGGCGCCGAGCGCGCCGGTACGCGCGCGGGCCCGAGTTCTGCCGGGCGGTGCTCGCCGGACTCGTCTCCTCGGCGGTACGCGGCCCGACCTCCCTGGCGCGGTCCCCGGCCCGCCGACGACTGGATGCGCCCCGACGGGAGCGGACTGATGCCGGTGAATGCGAGCTTCGGTACCCGCCCGTCCATCCCATCGCCTGCACACGGCCGGATGGCGAGCGCCCCACGGCGCTCCGGAACGGCCGGTCGCCGCGCATGCCCGGCGAGCTCACCGGGAAACCGCCTGTACCGCTCGTCATGGCTCTAAGCTGCTCGTTCGTGTTCCTCCTCGCCGCCGCGCACGGCATCGCCGTGCCGCACCCCGGACGTGGGCGCGGCCACGAGAGAAGCCGCGAGCTCGCTCGGTCAGGCGTAGGAATCCCGGCCGAGCCGACCGCATCGGAGTCGGCGGCCACCGACCATCGCCGGCCATCGCGATCGCGACTCCGATGATCTCGAAGTTCGTCGTCTGGGCGCTCAAAGCGCGAGGTGGGTTGGCCGTCTTGGTCACTACGGCGAACCTCAGCGGTCTCGCGGTGATCGTCACCCAGCTGTGGCTCAACGGATTCCTGGGCAGGCTGGGCCCGGATTGGCCACGGGCGCTGGCCTTCGTCGGCATCTATCCGGCGGTCGGGTTCCTGGCCGGCATCGTGCTGGCGGTGCGCGACCGGAAGCTGTACTTCGGCTGGCTCGACGCCGCACGCAAGCCCACCGAGGTGGAGGCGCGACGCCTGCTGCACCTGCCCGTCGCGATCAGCATGCGCGCGCTGGCGCTGTGGATTCCCGGCGTGATCGTGGCGACCGTAGTCTTCGCGCGGCTGAGCCCGGACAACGACCCCGGTGTGACGGCGTCGCTGTTCACGATCGGCGCTTTCGAGTCGGCGGCGGTCACCTTTCTGATCGTGGACCGGCTGATCCGGCCGACCATCCCGGTGGTCGCCGGGGTGCTCGGATGGACCATGCACTGGAGTTCCTCGGTGCTGGTCCGGGTCGTGCTGACCTGGGCGGTCGCGGCGGCGCTTCCGCTGCTCATGCTGATCGTCGTGCTGGCCGACCCGGCGGCGGCCCCGCCCGACCGGGTCCGCACCGCCATCTACCTGTCCGCGGTCGGCATCGGCGTCGGCGCGCTGGCCACCGCGTTCCTCGCCCGCGCGGTCGCCGCGCCGATGCGCACCCTGCGTCACGCGCTGGACCGGATCGCGCGAGGCGACCTCGGCGCCCGGGTGCCGATCGGCAGTACCAGTGAGATCGGCAGGCTGGAGCATTCGGTCAACGAGCTGGCGGCGAATCTGCGCGAGCGGGAGCGGATGCGCGAGGTGTTCGGCAGGCATGTCGGCATGGAGGTGGCCGAGCGCGCGCTCGCCCGTAGCGCGGATCTCACCGGTGACGTGCGCGAGGTTTCGGCCCTGTTCGTCGACGTGACCGGGTCGGTGGAACTGTCCACCGGGCTGCCGCCGCAGGAGTTCGTGGCCAAACTCAACCGATTGCTCGCCACCGTCGTCGCGGCGACCGAGGAGAACAACGGCTTGGTCAACAAGTTCGAGGGCGACGCGGCGCTGTGCGTCTTCGGCGCGCCGATCGCGCTGGCCGACAACGCCACCCCGGCCCTGCGGGCGGCGCGCCGCATCCGGGACGAGGTGATCGCCACCGGGGAGCTCGACATCGGCATCGGCGTCGCACGCGGACCGGTCTTCGCAGGCGACGTCGGATCCGACACCCGGCTCGAGTTCACGGTGATCGGCGACGCCGTCAACGAGGCCGCGCGGCTCACCACGGCGGCCAAGGAGGTACCGCGGCGGATCCTGGTGAGCCAAGCCGTGATCGAGGCTTGTGCGGAACACGAGCGCGCCAAATGGACCTGCTACGACACCATCGTGCTGCGCGGCATGAAGGAGCCGACGGTCTGCTGGACCGACATCGACACCTCCGGGACCCAGCCCGAATCCATCGACACCGGCACCGACCAGCCCGACCTTCCGGCGGACACCAACCCGGTCATCGAAATACACACCGCCGAACCCCCGGCCGAGGGAACCATGACGCCGGATGCCGAAGTCGACGCCCCGCCTCGGCGCTAGGCCCCCTGTCGCAAACCGAAAGTCACGGTGCCGCCATCCGGCGGGAAGAACTCGGGTATCGGTGGTCGGCTAGTTCCGTTGCAGTGCCGCCCGGAGCTGGTCCGGGGTGGAGACCGGAAGGTCGCAGACAGAGCCGCGGCAGACGTAGGCGGCGGCTGCGTCGCGAACAAGGGGCCGGTCGGCCAGCAGGGGGACGGTGTTCGGGGCGGCGGCGAGGACGACCGAACCACCCGGCGCGGCCGCCCGAGCCGCGGCGAGCAATTCGGTCGGGTGTGCGGTCGGCTCGGTGGTGGCGATGGCGACCTGCAGCGGACCGCGGAGCGCCGCCTCGGCGACAGCGAGCCACTGCCCCGCCGAACGAGGCGCACGGGCCAGCACGATCGCGCCGCGCTCGAGGGTGCGATCGGCGAGTTCGCGGTAGCGGACGGCCCGGGTTGGGTCGCTCGCGGCCGCGGCGGTGAGCAGCGCTTCGGCCAGGGCGGAGGCGCCCGCGGGTGTGGCGCCGTCGATCGGGTCGCGGGGACGCGTAACGAGGGTTTCGGCGTCGTCGGCGGTGTCGAACCAGCCGCCCGGCTGGTCCGGGTCGGCGAAGTGCTCGATCGCGATGTCAAGCAAGCGTTGCGCGTGTTCCAGCCAGCCCAGTTCCCCGGTGGCCTGGTGCAGCGCGAGCAGCCCGGTGACCAGCCAGGCGTGGTCCTCCAGGATGCCGGGCGCTGCACCGGCGACGCCGCCGAGCGAGGCGCGTCGCAACCGCCCGTCCACGACGTGCTCGGTCAGCAGGAAGCGTGCGCACCGGACGGCGGCGGCGGTCCACTCCGGCGCGTCCAGCGCCGCCGCGGCCTCGGCGAGCGCGGTGATCGCCATGCCGTTCCAAGCGGTCACCACTTTGTCGTCCCGGTCCGGCTGTGGGCGGCGGTCGCGCGCGGCGATCAACGCCGCGCGGACACGGTCCAAACGCGCGGCGTCCTCCGCCGTGACGGGTTCGGTGTACCTGGTCAGCACCGAGGTGCCCTGTTCGAAGTTCCCCGCGGTGGAGACGCCGAAGAATTCGGCCGCCCACGCCCCCTCGATCGGACCGAGCGCACCGGCCAGTTCGGCGGGCGTCCACACGTACGTCGCGCCTTCGACGCCGGGCTTGCCGGGCTCCAAGTGCGTGTCTGCGTCCAGCGCCGAGGCGAAGCCGCCCTCCACGGTGCCCAGGTCGTCGAGCAGGAATCGCACGACCTCCCGGGTGACCCGGTGCGACAACGACTCGGGAAGCACCGACGTGCTGCGCCGGGCCAAGTGGGCATAAGCGCGCAGCAGCTGCGCGTTGTCGTAGAGCATCTTCTCGAAATGCGGCACCAGCCACGCGGCGTCGACCGAATATCGCGCGAATCCGCCGCGCAGCTGGTCGTAGATGCCGCCGCGCGCCATCGCCTCCGCGGTGCGGGCCACCACCTCGAACACCGCCGGGTCACCGGTCCGCTCCCAGTGCCGCAGCAGGCCCTCCAGCAGTGCCGACGGCGGGAACTTCGGGGCGCCGCCGAAGCCGCCGTGCTCGGCGTCCTCGTCACGCAGCACGGCGGTGACGGCGTGGGCGAGCAACTCCGGGCTGATCGTCAGGTCCGCGTCGGGCAGTCCGCCTGCCTGGTCCCGCAGCGCCGCCGCCACCTGCGCGGATGCCTGATTCACCTCGTCCCGCCGGGTGCGCCAGGTCTCGGTGACCGCGGTGAGCAGCTGGGTGAACGACGGCATGCCGCCGCGCGGCAGTTTCGGGTAGTAGGTGCCGCAGTAGAACGGTTCGCCGTCGGGTGTCAAAAAGCAAGTCATCGGCCACCCGCCCTGCCCCGTCATGGCGACCGTGGCGTTCATGTAGACGGCGTCCAGGTCCGGTCGCTCCTCCCGATCGACCTTCACGCAGACGAAGTTGTCGTTCATCTGCTGGGCCGTCGCCGGGTCCTCGAACGACTCGTGCGCCATCACATGACACCAAATGAGTTGTTGAGCGCCGTAGCTACCAATGGCAAGACGCATACCCAACTGATAACAGTATGGGCACGTCTCGCCTGGTAGCTTCAGCACTCGCCTCCTTCCCCCACTGCCACCAATCAACTGGATTGGTGGCGTGCTGTCGCAGATACGGCGACGTCGCACTGCCCAATCGGTTCATGCGCCCCATCTTACGACCCGCCCGTCCAAGATTTGGGCATCGACCTGTTGAGCAGACGGTGATCCTGCGCGCAGATGAAGGTTAACCAGAAAGTAGCCATTCGAAGCTCGAGAACGTTCGAGATCAATGGAACCGATCCCGACCCTGCGGCGTCAAACCTTATAGAACGCAACAGATCCCAGAGAGATCGCGCGAAATTCGGGCCACACTCCGGGTAGTCGAGGTGTTCCCCGGAAGGCCGGTGCCGGGGGGAGCTCACCACTCCGCTGGCACCAATTACTGCACGAAACCTGCAGTTATTCAACAGGAACAACCCGAAAGATAGAGACTCGCTATGAACCGCTTCCGTAAGGCTGTCGCTGCAGATCCGATTGCATCGCTGCCCGCCGAAACCCGGCGACAGGGCCGGGGCAAATTCCATACAGGAAGAGAAACCTACAAAGCGCCGGAAACCGCACTTTCCGGAAAATCACCCCACACGGCTTATAAACGATGGCTGATTGTGCTGACACTGGTGGTCGGGTTTGCTGCGGGAGAAGCGGCTTCCGCAGCGAGTGCGGCGGCAGCCCCGCCGCCGTGCACCGACTTTCAGTTGGTAACCAGCTGGGGTACGGTTAAATCCGAGGTCAGGCCCTATCAGGGCGATCCAATTGGCTACTACACTTGGTGGTGGTTCATCAACGACCTCAGCCATAGGCCAGGAAAGTACGACTGGCAAATGTTCGTCAACGGTAAACCCGTTACGGCCACACAATCCGCAGACAAGGATGACATGCTCCATTTCGGGCAGCCGCGCTATTCTAGTGGAAAATATCTCTGGAAAAGCGGAGACGTCATTCATGTTGACGCACTTCACAAGACGCAGGATTCAAAAATCTACATCACGCCACTGAACCAGTGCACCGTGCCCTGACAGTATGACAGAATTAGATCGTGGACATCGAAGAAGCAATCAGAGGCGCGCGCCTGCTTGCAGCCGACATCGAGAATTCCCTCGGAATTCGGGCGCGGGTCGAAACCGAGTACCCCGCCGACTGGCAGGAGTTCCACGTGGAGATCGAACGGCCGGCACCGACCGCGTGGGTGAGTCTCGCGGTACCAGACGCGGGCACCTCGGCCGCTCTGGATCCAGGCGAATCGGAAAGTACCTCTGCGGAGGGTTTCGCTATGGAGCTGGCGCGAATTCTGCAAGATGACATACAAATTCATCTGAAAGAACCGTGGCCCAGAGATCACACCAGGACCGGCTCATCCCTTGAACCATCCGAGACAGGTTGGCGGAGCAAGGGACAACAGAGCTACACCGTTCCCTACGGGCAGCTGAAATGATGATGGTCCGAGGTATTCGGTTGCCCGTCGGCACTTCAACTGTCAGCTGCACCGGCCTCGGACGATCCCGGAACCTACGCACCGTCAGTCTCGAGGGCTGACGGTGCGTGCAGGACCGACACTGCCACCAGTGACAGGACGCTTACCCGACCGAGAGCAGAATCGGCACGTCCGGGGCGTCCGCCTCCGCGAGCGCGTCGGCATCCCACCACCGGCACCGTCGGCGAACTACTCGGCCGCCCCGCCTTCGATTTCACCGCCTGGGCCGCCGAACACGCCGCCGCATTCACGCGCTGACAGTCCGGTCATGTCCCTCCCCAGCATCCACGCCCGCTGGGCCGACGCGGAAGGAGGGTTCGCCACCGAGGGTCCAAAATGATTGGCGGCCTTTCGATCAACCGGCTACAGTCCTATCCGCGTCCGGTGCGTAGGAAACGGTTACTTCTATTTCAGTGGATGGGTTGCGGGTTCGAATCCCGTCCGGGTTGCGAGCGATCCGGTAGCTCAATCGGCAGAGCTATCCAAAGGCAGGGCCTTCGGGCCCGTTGGGCTCGATTCGTCGAGCCGGTATTCCGTCGCCGCCCTGATCTCGGACGCCCCTCGTGCCGGGTGGGAGCGTCGACACCTGTTCGGCCGCTCCCACCCGGGTAGGCGGATCGTCGATTTCCGGGCTGCGCGTTTCCCAATGCGGCGTTCGACGAAATTCCCGGCAGCAGGGCGGATTACGTTGTCTCACCCCGCGCCGCTTTCGGCTCGTTCCGCCGACTATGCCGTCCGGGCCAGCACTTCGCGTCCCACATAGGCCAGCAACCGGCGGTGTGCCGGTTCGTCGTCGGCGACGGCGATCTCGGGCCCGAAAATTCCGGGCGTGCGGAAAGAATCGATGCCGCCCATGGCTTGCATGGTGGCGAGCAGTTCGCCACACAGTTGGTCGTCGGCCAGATCCGGCCGATCGATGGCCACCGCGATGTCGACACCGTGCACGAGAACCTCGGTGAGATGGACCAGCGCCGCCGCGGGGCCGGGCAGGTCCCCGAGCGAGATACCCACCGTGCCGTCGAGCGCGTCGGGCCGATGCCAGGCGGCGCGGTCGACCTCCGCCGCCGCGGCGTAGGCGCCCTGCGGATCACCGCCGAGCCAGTCGGACTCGTGTTCGGCGCCCGCGTCCGTGCCGCTCAGGGCCGCCGCGAAGATGTGCATCCCACCCACGGTGTGGTTGAGCACGGTGCGGACATCCCAATCCCGGCACGGCGTGGGCGCTGCCAGACCCGCTCCCCCCACGGCGGCGACGATCGCTCCGGTCGCATCGAGTGCACGGTCGATCTGTCCGATCACGTTGTCCATGAGCATCCTCCGGTCGAGCGGTTTGGCTGAATTGGTAACACAGGACACCGACCAGCGCGCGGCAATGCGAACTCCGCCTTGCGCCGAAATAGTTGCCGGCGGTGTGCTTCTGGTGACGGCGGCGGGAAAAGGAGATGCGCGGGATCGGACGGTCCCGCTATCCTCGGTGCAGCACCCGGTGCGCAGGCAACGGATACTTCCACTTCTAATGGACAGGTTGCGGGTTCGAGTCCCGCCCGGACCCCCACGGTCCGGTAGCTCAACGGTAGAGCGGTACGTTCCGTGGCCGATTTCGATCTCGGGTGCGCTACAACGCGACTCACGCACGCGCGAACCGCCCGGTGCGCGAACCACGGTTACTTCGGACCCGAAAGATCCGGTTCGATTCCGGACCGCCCTTCGGCGGTGGTGTAACGGCGAGCACGGAGGGCATTGTCCGTGGTCCAGCTATGATCTCGGGCCGGTTCACACGCACGACGTCGCGGCGCGTCCGGTGCGCAGGCAACGGTTACTTCGGGTTCGATTCCTGCCGAATCCATTCGGTCGCTCGATACGGCGAGCAGGCCGTCGCCGCATTTTCTCGGACGCCCGCGAAAATAAGGTGCGGCGCGGGGATTCGTCTCGCTACAGTTTCGGAGCACCCGGATGAAACCGGATGCGCCACAATCCCATCGCACCTCCCGGTGCGAAGTCGACGGCTACTTCTCCACCACAAACCCCGGGGAATCGCCGTCGACGAACAACCATCTCGGGGGGCATCGCGCGCACCGGCCCGGTGCGCCTCCACGGCGACTTCCACACCCAGGCAGACCGTGCCTGCGTTGAACGGTGCGCCGCGGAGGATTCCTCTCGGGCTGCGGCGTCCGCGCTTGTCCCCGTGCACAACTGGGGGAATCCATGAGCAAGTTCAACCTCGCGCGCCCCGGCGCGACTTCACCGGTCACCAGCGAGACCCGTCCGACCGGCCACACCTTCGAAGGCGGCCCGGGATACGAGCGCACGCCGCAGAGCGAGCTGTTCCTGCTGGCCGTCACGAACATGGTCGGCGAGCACACCTTCTACGAGTCCGCCGGTCAGCGCGACGACCGCTACGCCGCGCTGGTGCGCCGGACGACGCTGGCCGACCCGGAGTGGACCGCCCGCTTCCTGCGCTGGCTGCGCACCGAGGCGAACATGCGCAGTGCCGCGCTCGTCGGCGCGGCCGAGTTCGCCAAGGCGCGGCTGGAGGCGGACGCGCCGGGAATGTCGCGGCAGGTGATCGACTCGGTGCTGCAGCGCGCCGACGAGCCGGGGGAACTGCTCGCGTACTGGACCTCGGTGCACGGGCGTGCGGTGCCCAAGCCGGTCAAGCGCGGCATCGCCGACGCCGTGCGCCGTCTGTACGACGAGCGCGCTGTGCTCAAGTGGGACAGCACCGCGCGCGCATTCCGCTTCGCCGACGTGCTGCAGCTCACCCATCCCGCCCCCGCGGCCGAAAAGCCCTGGCAGGGCGCACTGTTCGCACACGCGCTGGATCGGCGATACGGACGCGAGACCGACCTGCCCGCCACCTTGGCGGTGCTGCGTGCCCGTGTGGAGCTGATGGCACGTCCGCTCGAGCACCGCCGCGCGCTGTTCGACAACCCCGAGCGAGCCCGTGCCACGCTGCGCGCGGCGGGCATGACCTGGGAGGCGGTCGCAGGCTGGCTGCAGGGTCCGATGGACGCGCCGGTCTGGGAGGCGTTGATCCCGACCATGGGCTACATGGCCAAGCTGCGTAACCTGCGCAACTTCGACCAGGCCGGGGTGAGCGACGCCGTGGCCGCGCAGGTGGCCGCCGAGCTCGCCGACCCGCACCAGGTGGCGCGCTCGCGGCAGCTGCCGATGCGGTTCCTGTCGGCGTACCGGGCCGCGCCGTCGCTGCGCTGGGGTCACGCGCTCGAGCAGGCGCTCGGTCATTCGCTCGCGGCCGTGCCCGCGCTGCCCGGGCGCACGCTGGTGCTGGTGGACACCTCGGGCTCGATGCAGGCCGGGTTCGCCAAGGACGGCTCGCTGGCGCGCTGGGACGCCGCGGCACTGTTCGGCCTCGCGCTCGCCCGGCGCTGCGCGCAGGCGGACGTCGTGTCGTACTCCAGCCCCGGCGGCAGCTGGAAGGGCCAGACTCGGCCCGCCAGCCTGGTCTTTCCGCAGCGGCGCGCCGAGCCGGTGCTCGCGGCGGTGCGGCGGTGGCGCGAGGAGGGTTACTTCCTCGGCTGGGGCACCGACACGGCGGGCGCGGTGCGTGCGCACTACGCGGGTCACGACCGGGTCGTCATCCTGACCGACGAGCAGGCGCACGACGGCGACGTCGGCCGGGCGCTGCCCGGCCGGGTGCCGCTCTACACCTGGAACCTGGCGGGATACCGCTACGGACACGCCCCCGGCGGCGCACCGTACCGGCACACCTTCGGCGGCCTGACCGACGCCGCGTTCCGGATGATCCCGCTGCTGGAGGCGGGCCGCGACGCCGACTGGCCCTTCTGACCGCCGGCGGGCCGAGACCACTGGCTGCTCTCGGCCCGCCGCCGGCCTACCCCAGCACCGGATAGTTGGCCCGGATGACACCGTGCGGGTCCCGGGCGCGCTTGATCGCGCGCAGCCGGGTCAGCGTCGCGGTATCGAAAGCCGCGGAAGCGTCTTCACCGGGTGTGAGGAAGGTGTACGGCTTGCCGCCGCTGATCTGCGCGCTCAACGCGTCGACGATGGCGGTGCGCCGCGCGTGGACCGCGTCGGCGAGGTGCGGCAAGCCGAGCCCCAGGCAGTAGAGCAGGTACGGCTGCGCGATCGGGCCCCGGGCGCCCCCGTCCGGCTTGGTCTCGGCCAGCGCGCCGCCCAGGTGGCGGATCTGCACGTTCGCCAGCGGCGCGACCGGTTCGTCGATCAGCGTCTTGACCACGGCGTCGCCGAGTTCGGTCAGCTGCTCGGTGCGCGAAAGCGACGGGCTCGGCGTCGTGGGTTCGCCGGTGACGGCGCCGATGTCGGCGGGCCCGAAAACACCGCGCTTGTCGAGGATCGGCGCACCGATGGCCTCCAGCCGCGCGAGCAGCGCGCGCCCTCGATCCGGGTCGCCGAGGTAGACGGCGTCGATGCCGACCATCGGCGGCGCGTCCGGGATCTGCAGGCGCTGGAACCATACGCTCAGTTCGTCGGGCGCATCGGCGGTGATCTCCTGGAAGACGTCGAACACCGCACGGATCCGGGTTTCCGGCCACAGCATGCGGCCGCCGAACAATTCCGGCGCGGGGAACAGATCGAACTCCAGCGCCGTCACCACGGCGAAATCGCCACCGCCGCCGCGCAGCGCCCAGAACAGATCCGGATCGTCCCCGGCCGTGACCCTGCGGCGGGCGCCGGCGGCGTCGACGACCTCGAACGCGCGCACCGCGTCGCCTGCCCAGCCGTGCTTACGGCCGAACCAGCTCATGCCACCGCCGAGGGTGTATCCGGCCACGCCGACGACCGGGTTGCTGCCCGCCAAGCCCGTCAACCCGTGCCGGGCAGCGGCGGCCTGCACCCGGCCCCACGCCACACCGGCGCCGACGCGCGCCACTCGGCGCTCGGGGTCGATCTCGATGCCGTCCAATCGGCCGGTGCGGAGCAGAATCGCGTCCGGCACCCCGCCGGAGGCGCCGTGCCCGGTCGGCTGGGTGACCACCGGTACGCCTGCGCCACCCGCGTACCGCACCACGGTCGCGACGTCGGCCGCATCATTGGCGTGCACCAGTGCGGCCACCGGCTGCGCGACTGTCGTCGTCCACGGCCGGGCCGCATCGTCGAATCCATCGTCACCGGCCACCAGCACACGGCCGGGCAGCGCAGCGCGCAGTTCGTCGAATGTCATCGCTCTTTCCTGACTGTCAGCGGTCGATAGGAGACGCGAGCAACGAGTCCGGGGCGGCTGTCCGGAAGGACGAGCCGTGGTTCGTGCCGCGACTACCGCTTTGACGAAAGAGCGGGCGAAAAGGTAACAAAAAGCAGGTCAGAAATGCTTTCTCGCCCCGTCAGCCGGATTCGGCGCGCCCTTCGGGGTCGGCGCCTTTCGGCTCCTCGGCCCGGCTCGTGATGCCGTGCTCGGTCCCTTCGTCGGCTTCCTGGTCCGGCTCCGGATGTTCGGGCTCGAAGGTCGCGGGCAGCCCCTTGATGTGCCGGTTCATCGATCGAATCAGCAGGAACGTGCCCGCCAGCAGGAGCAGGACGATGACCAGACCGAGCGGCGACGCCTTGCCGAACTCGGGCCCGGTCGGCGTGCCGGGCGTCTGGGCGAGCAGGACCAGCGTCACGACCGCTCGTCCTCGATACCCGCGAACAGGTCGGTTTCCGGCAGCTCCGTGCGCACCCGGGTCTTGGCCAGCTCGAACTCCTCGGTCGGCCACAACCGCTGCTGCATCTCCATCGGAATGGCGAAGAACGCGCCGTTCGGGTCGATCTGCGTCGCGTGGGCGCGCAAGGCGTCGTCGCGCTGCGGGAAGTACTTGGCGCAGTCGATCTGGGTGGTGATCCGGGCGAACGTGTCACCCCGCTCGGCGGCGTACTTGCGCATCCGGTCCAGCCATTCCTGCAGCGGGAACGGTTCACCGAGACGCTCGTACTCCGCGGCGAAGATCTCCATCCGCTTCATGCTGAAGCCGTGGTCGTAATACAGCTTGAGCGGCGTCCACGGCTCGCCCGCGTCCGGGAAACGCTCGGGATCGCCCGCCGCCTCGAACGCCGCCATCGACACCTCATGGCAGCGGATGTGGTCGGGGTGCGGGTAGCCGCCGGTCTCGTCGTAAGTGGTCATCACGTGCGGCTTGAACTCGCGCACCACGCGGACCAGGGCCTCGGTCGCCTCCTCCAGCGGCACCAGCGCGAAGCTGCCCTCCGGCAGCGGCGGCAGCGGGTCGCCCTCCGGCAGTCCCGAGTCGACGAAACCGAGCCAGTGCTGGCGCACGCCGAGCGCGCGGGCCGCGGCGGCCATCTCCTCGCGGCGGATCTCGTGGATGCGCTCCAGGACGCCGGGGGTGTCCATGGCCGGGTTCAGGATGCTTCCGCGCTCTCCGCCGGTCAGCGTCACGACGAGGACGTCGTGTCCTTCGTCGGCGTAACGGGCGGTCGTCGCGGCACCCTTGCTGGATTCGTCGTCTGGGTGGGCGTGCACCGCCATGAGGCGAAGGCCACTCACGTCTCGTTCTCCGTCGCTCTCGGTCGCGGGTGTCGGGGCTTCGTTACCTATAGTTCCATTCGACCCACATTTGTTCCGACGTACCCCCCGGGAGCGACCACCATGAGCCAGCCCGCGCCGGAGAGCGGCGGCGACGCCGGAGCCGCGGCGACGCCCCCGAGCGGTCCCCTGGCCGACCGGTACGGCACGCGGCCACGTAAGCCGCACCGCTGGGTCGTGCCGGTGCTCGGTGTGCTGGTGGTGCTCGCCGGGCTCGGCGTGGCCTACCTCGGGTATCAGAAGTACGGCCCGGAGGACATCGAGGCCGAGCAGCTCGGCTACGTCGTCGTCGACGACTCGACCATGACGATCCGGCTCAAGGTGACCCGGGCCGACCCGGAGCGGCCCGTGGTGTGTTTCGTCCGCGCGATGGCGCGCGACGGTTCCGAACTCGGTCGGCGCGAGGTGCTCATCGAACCGTCGAGCAGCGGGACGGTCGAACTGACCACCGTCGTGCGCTCGTCCGCGCGGCCCGCGTCGGGCAGTGTGTACGCGTGCAGCGATCGGGTACCCGGCTACCTACGGGTTGGCTGATTTCCGCGCATCCACCGGCGACCTGCCCAGGAAATCAACTCCGACCAGCACATTTGTGAATCATGCTAAAATGGCGTGATACACGGTTCCGGGGCTCGGAGCCGTGTTTGCTGCATTGGCGGCCAGCGCTGACGGTTCGGGCTTGCGAGCTTGCCCGCGACCAGGGCCTGTCGGGGTTCGATGAACTTCCCAGGATCGCTCTAGCCGTCGACTGGTGCGTGCCCGCTTCCGGGTGGGCGCACGCCGGTGCTCAGGGAATCCCGGCCTGCCGGGAACAACTACTAGGGAGTGATCGAGATGACTGAGACGCAAGTGACCTGGCTGACCCCGGAGTCGCACGACAGGCTCAAGAGCGAACTCGACGCGCTCATCGCCAACCGTCCGGTCATCGCCGCCGAGATCAACGAACGCCGGGAAGAGGGCGACCTCAAGGAGAACGGCGGATACCACGCCGCCCGCGAGGAGCAGGGTCAGCAGGAGGCGCGCATTCGCCAACTGCAGGAGCTGCTGAACAACGCCAAGGTCGGCGTCGCACCGACCAAGTCCGGCGTCGCGCTTCCCGGGTCGGTCGTCAAGGTCTACTACGACGGCGACGAGACGGACACCGAAACCTTCCTGATCGCCACCCGGGAGGAGGGCCTCCGCGATTCGAAGCTGGAGACCTACTCGCCGAACTCCCCGCTCGGTGGCGCGCTCATCGACGCCAAGGTGGGCGAGACCAGGGAATACACGCTGCCCAACGGCAACACGATGAAGGTCACCCTGATCAGCGCCGAGCCCTACCACAGCTGATGCTCCGGGCCGCGCCGCCAGGGCCGGCCGACACCCCCGCGGACACGAGCGGCCGCGCCCGATCATCGGGTGCGGCCGCTTCCTCATGTCCGTGAACCTAGCTCAACGCCTGCTCGATGTCCGCGAGCAGGTCGCTGACATCCTCGATCCCGACCGACAGCCGCACCAGATCCGCGGGCACCTCCAGCTCGGATCCCTCGGTGGAGGCGTGCGTCATCGCGGCTGGATGCTCGATCAGCGACTCGATACCGCCCAGGGATTCGGCGAGGGTGAACACCTCGGTCCGCGCACAGAACTTGCGCGCCGCCTCCACGTCGCCGCCCAGGCGCACCGAGATCATCCCGCCGAAACGCCGCATCTGCTCGGCCGCGACCGCATGGCCCGGGTGCTCCGGCAGGCCGGGGTAGATCACCTGGGAGATCGAGGGGTGCCCGGACAGGAACTCCGCGACGGTCTCGGCGTTGTCGCAGTGCCGGTCCATCCGCAGGGCCAGGGTCTTGATGCCACGCAGCGTGAGGAACGCGTCGAACGGACCCGGCACCGCGCCCGCACCGTTCTGCAGGAACGCGAACGCCGCGTCGAGTTCCGGATCGTTGGTGATCAGCGCGCCGCCGATGACGTCGGAGTGGCCGCCGAGGTACTTGGTGGTGGAGTGCACCACGATGTCCGCGCCGAGCCGCAGAGGCTGCTGCAGGTAGGGAGTCGCGAAGGTGTTGTCCACGACGAGCTTCGCACCCGCCGCGTGCGCGACGTCGGCCAGCGCCGGGATATCGCCGATGCTCAGCAACGGGTTGGTCGGGGTCTCGATCCAGACCAGCTTGGTGTTCGGCCGGATCGCGGCGCGCATCTCGTCCACGTTGAACACGTGCGCGGGCGAATGCTCGATACCCCACTGACTGAAGACCTTGTCGATCAGCCGGAAGGTGCCGCCGTAGGCGTCGTCGGGGATCACGATGTGATCGCCCGGTCGCAGCGTGGCGCGCAACGCACAGTCGGTCGCGGCCATGCCGGACGCGAACGCCCGGCCGTAGCGGCCCGATTCCAGCGCGGCGAGGTTCGCCTCCAGGACCGACCGCGTCGGGTTGCCGGTGCGCGCGTACTCGAAACCGCCGCGCAACCCGCCCACGCCGTCCTGGGCGAACGTCGAACTCGCGTAGATGGGCACATTCACCGCGCCGGTCTGCGGATCGGGTTCATACCCGGCGTGCACGGCCCGTGTGGAGAATCCCAGCTCGCTCATGAGGGCCAGCCTAATCGGGGCGATTCCTGGGCAACTTCCCGGTGCGGGCAGATCGCGGCGGCGCGCGCAGGGGAATCGGGCAAATCGACACAACCGAGTCGGCACGGCGGGATCCCGGCTCCCGATTCGATGGATTTACGCGCAGTTCGTGCCTCCGCCGGAAATCATGCGCTCGCACCTCCTGCGTGAGTTCGGTCTCAGCCGAACCGGCCCCTCTAGGCTGAGCCCATGGTCACCGTGGAAGAACTGTTCGCCACCGATGCGTTGCTGTCCGAGGACGAGCGCGAGATCCGGGACACCGTCGCGGCCTTCGCGGCTCGGCGGTTGCGCCCGCACGTCGCCGAGTGGTTCGAGGCGGGCACCTTCCCGGCCCGCGAACTCGCCCCCGAACTCGGCGAGCTCGGGCTGCTCGGCATGCATCTGGAGGGCTACGGCTGCGCGGGCATGTCGGCGACCGCGTACGGCCTGGCCTGCCAGGAGCTGGAGGCGGTGGATTCCGGCATCCGCAGCATGGTCTCGGTCCAGGGTTCGCTCGCGATGACCGCGATCCACAAATTCGGCTCGGAGGACCAGAAGCAGCGCTGGCTGCCGGAACTCGCCGCGGGGCGCGCGATCGGCTGCTTCGGGTTGACCGAACCGGACTTCGGCTCGAACCCGGGCGGCATGCGCACCCGGGCGAAGCGCGACGGCTCCGATTGGGTGCTCAACGGCTCGAAGATGTGGATCACCAACGGGTCGGTGAGCGACGTCGCGGTGGTCTGGGCGCAGACCGAGGACGAGGGCAGGCAGGTGATCCGCGGGTTCCTGGTGCCCGCCGGGACGCCCGGGTTCACCGCGCGGGAGATGCACCGCAAGCTGTCGCTGCGCGCCTCGGTGACCGCGGAGCTGGGCTTCGACGACGTTCGCCTGCCCGCCGACGCGGTGCTGCCGGGTTCGCGGGGACTGGCCGCGCCGCTGGCGTGCCTGAGCGAGGCGCGTTTCGGCATCGTCTTCGGCGCGCTCGGCGCGGCGCGCGAGTGCCTGGCGGCCACCATCGAGTACGCCAGGACCCGCGAGGTGTTCGACAAGCCGCTGGCCGCCTACCAGCTCACCCAGGCCAAGCTGGCCGACATGGCGCTGGAATTCGGCAAAGGGCAGCTGCTCGCGCTGCACATCGGACGGCTGAAGGACCGCGGCGTGGTGACACCGGAGCAGGTCAGCGCGGGGAAGCTGAACAGCACGCGGGAAGCCATCGCCATCGCCCGCGAGTGCCGGACGATTCTCGGCGCCAACGGCATCACGCTCGACTATCCGGTGCTGCGCCACGCGAACAATCTGGAGTCGGTGCTCACCTACGAAGGCACGGCGGAGGTGCACCAGCTGGTGCTCGGGCGGGCTTTGACCGACGCGAACGCTTTCCGCTGACCAACCTTTTCACACCCGGTCGGGTAGTCGCGGGGGTAACGATCGGCGTCGAGCCCGTCGGCTCGATCGCTTCGCGACCCCGGGGGCCCGCGCCGGCGGTCGGCAGGGGCGCGACGATCGCCCTGAGCCGAGATCGTGGCGGCGGCCGGCCGACGACGGAGGACGAGGAACCGGCAAGGGGCACGAACGGTGCTGATGAATTGCCGAATCCCGTCCCCCGGCCGCATCCCGCCGAATATGCCCTGCCGAAGCCTGCCGACTGCCCGGCAGCCGATCGGACGCCCGTCCGATCCGGGCGCGGATCCTTCTCGCGCAGAACCGATTCGAGCCTGCGCGAGCAACGGACGGACACTACTGTCGGTGCATGTCGTCGATCCGCGCCGCCGAAGTTTTCGCGGCACTGTCGCTGACCACCGATCTCGCCACCGGGATGCCGTTGGAGAAGGGGCTGGCCACCTGTCTGGTCGCCACCGGCCTCGCCGAGCGGATCGGGCTGCCGGAGGCCGAGCGCAGCGCGGTCTTCCACGCCGCGCTGCTCGCCGACCTCGGGTGCACCGGCCGCGCCTCGGAGAACGCGCAATGGTACGCCGACGACATCGCTTTCCAGCGCGCGTGCCACGTGCTGGATCCGGGTGATCCCGCCGTCTTCACCGCCCAGCTGCGCCGATTCGGCAATTGGGCGCCCGCCGCCCAATCGGCGCTGCGCAATCGGTTCGTCGCGCAGTCGCAGACCGCGCCGCCGCAGGAGCTGCGGTCCTCGGGCGAGATCGTCCGGGCGCTCGGGTCGCGCCTGGGCCTGCCGGATGCCGCCGTTCGCGCGCTGACCGAAGTGGAGGAACGCTGGGACGGGCTCGGCGCGCCGAACCGGCTACGCGGGGAGGCCATCTCGCTCCCTGGCCGAATCCTGCACGTGGCCGAACAGGTGGTACTCGCGCTCGATACGGCCGGTATGGAACCCGCGACCGCCCCAGCGCCGATCGCCCCGCGCGACAGCGAACCGACGGGCGAGGCCGCCGAGCACGGCCGGGCACGTCCCGCCGTTGGCCTCATGGCGAGGCGGCCGGAGGTCGTCGAGGAGTTGCGGCGACGAGCCGGCGGGCACCTCGACCCCGACCTGGTGGCCGCCTGCGACGCCGACGCCATCCATGCGATGCTCGACGTTCCCGACCTGCTCGCCGCCGTCCTCGCCGCGGAACCAGGAACGCCGTCGACGCTTCCGGCCGCCGAACTCGAGCGCCCCGGCCTGGCGATGGCGATGGTCGTCGACTTGAAAGGTCGCTACCTACTGGGTCATTCGGCGCACGTGACCGGGTTGGCCGACGCCGCAGCCGCTGGAATGGGCCTGCCCGCCGACGATCGGGCGGCACTGCGCGCCGCCGCCCTGCTGCACGACCTGGGCCGCGCCGCGGTGTCCAGCGCGGTCTGGGACCGCGGCGGCCCGCTCGGTCCGCAGGACTGGAAACGTGTTCGGTTGCGCGGCTATTGGACCGAGCGCATTCTGCGCCGCTGCCCCGGACTGGCGGATCTGGCCGATCTCGCCGCAGCGCACCACGAACGCCTCGACGGCAGCGGCTATCCCCGAGGCAGGCGAGACACCTCACCCGGGGCGCGATTACTCGCGGCGGCGGACGTTTTCGCGGCCTGTACCGAAGCGCGGCCTTATCGCCCGGCCGCACGCCTCGCGGAAGCCGCCGCCCACCTCGGGGCCGAAGTCGCCGCGGGCCGACTCGACGGTGCGGCCTGCGCCGCCGTCATCGCGGCCGCCGAGGACCGCACCGGCCCCGCGGGCCACGACCTCTCGGAAATCGAGATCGCCGTGCTGCGCCGGTCGGCTCGTGGCCACTGCGGCCGGGAGATCGCCGCCGCACTGCTCCTGCCGGAACGCACTGTCGCACATCACCTCTCCGAACTGCGTGCCAAGACCGGCCACCACACCCGGGCGGGCGCCGCAGTCTTCGCCATGTCGCACCGCCTGCTTCCCGGCTGAGCCGTTCCTGTCCCGGATGCTCCCCTTGCCCAGCCGGACTCGCGTGAGCATGCGCGCGGGCTCGGCGGAGACCTCCTCACACGACTCGGCGCGGGGGCGGTAGAGGATTGTTACCTCTTGTCATTCACATGCCATATAAGTGTCACCACCAGGCCAAGGGGCACGCGGATGATATTGGGGGAACCGGGCATTGGGGCGATGCCTCCACCGTCACACCACTGGAGGTGCACAGATGCACACGTCGACGATAGACCCTCGCGCGATGCGTACGGTTCCGGAAGCGCTGGGAGCCGGCCATGTTCGTGCGTGACCATCTGCCCCGGCGCTCGCACGGCGGCGCCCGGCCGCTGCCGGACCAGCGCGAATTGGTGGCCGCCTTCGCTGGTCATCCGGGCGAGCCGGAAGATGACCACCCGCTGCTCGGGTGGGCCGGGACACTGGCGGCGCTGCACCGAAGGCGTCACCTCGACCCGCTGGCCGCGGCCGGAATAGATTGCCGCCGAGCCGAACTCGTGGCCGCTATCGACGCCTGGGTGATCGACCAGCTGCCCAGGAAGCGGGCGACGGAGCACCTGCGCGCCGAATCCGTCGGCGCCACGGTCGACCGCATGGCCGCCGCCCACGTCCACGCCAGCCACCTGCTGCACACCGCCGACAAGGTGTCCGACGCCCGGGTGCACGCCGCCTGGTACCGGCTGGCCCTGCTGGCCGACGAATGGACCGACCTGGTCACCGGCGGCGTGCGCGAGACGGTGCGCGGCAGGCGCCCGGCATAGGCCACGCCGCACTCGCCGCCCTACGCGGTGCGGCGAGCCTGCTCCGTAATTCGGTGTCCGGCTACTTCCCGATGCTGCCCGTGCTGAGGAAGCCGAGCAGGTCGTGGCGGGTGATCACGCCGACGGGCTTGCCGTCCTCGACGACCATCAGCGCGTCGGTGTCCGACAGCACCTTCGTCGCGGCGGAGATGGGCTCGCCCGAACCGATCAGCGGGAACGACGGGCTCATGTGCTGGGCCACCGAGTCGGTCAGGTGCGCCCGGCCCTCGAAGACCGCCGACAGCAGATCGCGTTCGGACACGCTGCCCGCGACCTCGCCCGCCATGACCGGCGGCTCGGCGCCGACCACGGGCATCTGCGACACGCCGTATTCGCGCAGGATCTCGATCGCGTCGCGCAGCGTCTCCGATGGGTGCGTGTGCACCAGGTCCGGCAGCTCGCCGGACTTGCCCCGCAGCACGTCGCCCACGAGCGGTTCGGCTGTGCCGTCCAGCCGCTCGCGCAGGAAGCCGTAGGAGCTCATCCACTCGTCGTTGAAGATCTTCGACAGGTAGCCGCGCCCGCCGTCGGGCAGCAGCACCACAACCACCGCGTCGGGATCGCGCCGCGCCACCTCGACGGCGGCGACGACGGCCATGCCGCAGGAACCGCCGACCAGCAGGCCCTCCTCGCGGGCCAACCTGCGGGTCATGTCGAAGGAATCCGCGTCGGAGACCGCGATGATCTCGTCCGGAACGGCGGGGTCGTAGGCGGACGGCCAGAAATCCTCGCCGACGCCCTCGACCAGGTAGGGCCGCCCGGTACCGCCGGAGTACACCGACCCCTCCGGGTCGGCGCCGATGATCTGGACCTTCCCGCCGGAGACCTCCTTGAGGTAGCGGCCGGTGCCGGTGATGGTGCCTCCGGTGCCGACGCCCGCCACGAAGTGGGTGACCTTGCCGTCGGTGTCGCGCCAGATCTCCGGGCCGGTGGTCTCGTAGTGGCTGTCCGGACCGCCGGGGTTGGAGTACTGGTCGGGCTTCCACGCGCCGTCGATCTCCCGCACCAGGCGGTCGGAAACGCTGTAGTAGCTGTCCGGGTGATCCGGCGGCACCGCGGTCGGGCAGACCACGACCTCGGCGCCGTAGGCGCGCAGCACATTGCGCTTGTCCTCGCTGACCTTGTCGGGGCAGACGAACACGCAGTTGTAGCCGCGCTGCTGCGCGACCAGGGCGAGGCCGACGCCGGTGTTGCCGGAGGTGGGCTCGACGATGGTGCCGCCGGGGCGCAGCTTGCCGGACTGCTCGGCGGCATCGATCATCTTCACCGCGATCCGGTCCTTCGAGCTGCCGCCCGGGTTCAGGTATTCGACCTTGGCCGCGACCAGTCCCGCGTTCGGTCCGACGACCGAGTTCAACCGGACCAGCGGCGTGTTGCCGATGAGATCCACGACATGATCCGCGATGCGCATGGACCCCATAGTTGCAGACGCACTAACTGTGAGTTCGCGCACGCCACGTGCAGCGGGCGCGGACTACCGGCGAACCGCCCCCCGTGGCCTTAGGATCGCTGCCATGAGGCAGCCGAACATCGCCCGCGCCGCAACGATTCTGGCCGGATCCGCGGTGGCCCTGGTGGTCGGATCCGGCGCGCACGCGGAGGCGGCGACCGTCGAATTCCCGCAAGTGCCCACGCTCGCGCGCGGCGGTCTGTGCTGGACCAGCATCCGCACCTGGGCCGACACCGGGCCCGAATGGCCGGGGCGCGCCATCCTGAACGTCCGGGCGCTACCCGTCAACGGCATCGGGCCCGGCATCTATCCCCTGGCGCCCCTGTGCGAGGTCCGCACCACCGTGGCGTGGCGCAACGTCAGCACCGGCGCGACGGGTAGCTACGACAACGTCGTGGTCACCGGAATCTACGGCAGCATCCAGTACGCGCTGTTCCAGGACACCGGCCCCGGGCTGGTGGAGGTCACCGTCTCCACCGACGCGGCGAGCATCCCCGCGCGCGGCAGCTTCGTGGTTCCTGGCTGAGGTCAGCCGGTCCACGGACTCGGCACGCCCGTAGACAGCTCCACGGCGTGGCGCTTGGTGGTTCCGTTCCGCGGCTCGCGCCGTTCACGGTCCGATACCGGCCGACGCGCCGCTTCGCCCCACGCGGGCCACGATCGCTGACCTGTCCGGGGAACCCGAACCGCCCCACCGGCGAGCAGGGCCGCCGGGGCGAGGCGGGCGCCCGACGAGCGCCGATTCGTCGGCACTCATCGTCCGGCGGGATTTCGTAAAATCGCTGCCGTGAGCGCACCTCGATCTCGCCGGCGCGCCGCGGCGATCACCGGTGCGGCGGCCATGCTCGCCGGTTCCGGGGCGGGCACCGTGTGGTGGGCGACCTACCGCCTGCTCATGGCGCAGGCGGGCGTCGCGCGCGGGATGATCGGCCGGGACACCTCGAAGCCGCCGGAGGCGGACGGCATCTACACCGCCGACTGCGCGGAGCCCGAGCCCTGGCGCACCGGCAAGCACGCCGACCTGCACCTGATGATCTTCGGCGACTCCACCGCGGCGGGCCTCGGCTGCACGGTGGCCGACGAGGTGCCGGGAGTGCGCCTGGCCCGGGGTCTCGCCGAGGCGACCGGGCAGCGGATCCGCCTGAGCACGAAGGCGATCTCCGGCGCCACGTCCAAGGGCCTGGCCGGCCAGGTGGACGCGATGTTCATCGCGGGCCCGCCGCCGGATGCCGCGATCATCCTCGTCGGCGCGAACGACGTCACCAAGAAGCACTCGATCCGCGCCTCCGCGCGCAGGCTCGCCGCCGCGGTCGCCCGGCTGCGCCGCGCCGACGCGGTGGTGGTGGTCGGCACCTGCCCGAATCTCGGCACGGTGGCGGCCATTCCCCAGCCGCTGCGGATCGTCGTGCAGAACTGGAGCGTGCGATTGGCGAAGGCGCAGCACGTCGCGACGACGGTCGCGGGCGGGCACCCGGTGCGCATGGGCTACCTGCTCGCGCCCGAGTTCCGCGCCGCACCAGAGCTTCTGTTCTCCGCCGACGGATTCCACCCCTCGGCCGCCGGCTACGAACTGGCCGCGGCGCAGTTGCTCCCGGTGTTGCTGGGGGCACTGGGCGGGACGGGCGCTTCCGGTACTCGGCAGGGCGACGTAGATTCGGTACGAACCCGCGAGTAACAACTCCGGTTCGCCAGAACCGTCCGACCCAAGGAGTCCTCATGCCCGAGGCCGTCATCGTTTCGACCGCACGCTCTCCGATCGGCCGGGCCCGTAAGGGTTCGCTGGTCGATATGCGGCCCGACGATCTGACCACGCAGATTGTGCGGGCAGCGCTCGACAAGGTGCCTGCCCTGGACCCCGCCCAGATCGACGACCTGATCCTGGGCTGCGGCTCGCCGGGCGGTGAGCAGGGCTTCAACATCGCCCGCGTCGTCGCCGTCCAGCTCGGCTACGACTTCGTGCCGGGCACCACCGTGCACCGCTACTGCGCTTCGTCGCTGCAGTCCACCCGGATGGCCTTCCACGCGATCAAGGCGGGCGAGGGCGAGGTGTTCATCTCCGCTGGTGTGGAGACCGTGTCGCGGTATGTGAACGGCTCGGCCGACAGCTGGCCGAACACGCAGAACCCGCTTTTCGCCGAGGCGCAGGCGCGCACCGCGAAGACCGCCGAGGGCGGCGCGGGCATCTGGCACGACCCGCGCGAGGACGGCCTGATCCCGGATGTCTACATCGCGATGGGGCAGACCGCCGAGAACGTGGCGACCTCCACCGGCATCACCCGCGAGGACCAGGACCGCTGGGGCGTGCGCTCGCAGAACCGCGCCGAGGAAGCGATCTCCAGCGGTTTCTTCGAGCGGGAGATCACCCCGGTGACGCTGCCGGACGGCACCGTGGTCAGCAAGGACGACGGCCCCCGCGCCGGCGTCACCTACGAGGCGGTCTCGGCGCTGAAGCCGGTGTTCCGGCCGGACGGCACCGTCACCGCGGGCAACTGCTGCCCGCTCAACGACGGCGCGGCGGCGCTGGTGATCATGAGCGACACCAAGGCCAAGGAACTCGGGCTGACGCCGCTGGCGCGAATCGTGTCCACAGGTGTGTCCGGCCTGTCGCCGGAGATCATGGGCCTTGGCCCGATCGAGGCGTGTAAGCGCGCGCTGGCGCTGGCGGGCAAGACCATCGACGACATCGATCTGGTCGAGATCAACGAGGCGTTCGCGGTGCAGGTGCTCGGTTCGGCGCGGGAGCTGAAGATCGACGAGGACAAGCTGAACGTCTCCGGCGGCGCGATCGCGCTGGGCCACCCGTTCGGCATGACCGGCGCCCGGATCACCACCACGCTGATCAACAACCTGCAGACCCACGACAAGCAGTTCGGTCTGGAGACGATGTGCGTCGGCGGCGGCCAGGGCATGGCGATGGTCATCGAACGCCTGAGCTGAGCCGCAGACGGAGAAGGGCGGTCGCCGGAGATCCGGCGACCGCCCTTCTCGCTATGGCTAGTCGTTCTGGAAGTAGCTCAGCAATCGCAGGATCTCGACGTACAGCCAGACCAGGGTGACGGTGAGACCGAGAGCGACGCCCCAGGCCGCCCGCTCCGGGGCCTGCGCCCGGATCAGCTGATCGGCGGCGTCGAAGTCGAGCAGGAAGCTGAACGCGGCGATGGCGATGACCACCAGGCTGAACACGATCGCCAGCGGGCCGCCGTCGCGCAGGCCGAGGCCGCCGTCGATGAAGAAGCTCGCGACCAGGTTGCCCAGCATCAGCACCAGGATGCCGATCATGGCGCCGACGATGATCCTGGTGAAGCGCGGCGTCACCCGGATGGCGCCGGTCTTGTAGACCACGAGCATGCCCGCGAAGACACCGAAGGTGCCGAGCACCGCCTGGCCGATCAGCGCGCTACCGCCGACCCCGCCGAACTCGACGTTGGTGAACATGAACGACAGCGCACCGAGGAACAAGCCCTCTGCGACGGCGTAGGACAACACGAGCACCGGGTTGTCCATCTTGTTCGCGAAGGTCGCGATCAGCACCAGCACCAGGCCGACCAGGCCGCCGACGATCACGAACAGCGGCGCGAGCGAGGTGTTCGCGTTGGTGAGGCCGTAGGAGACGATCGCGGACAGAGCCAGCACCGCCAGGGTGATGCCCGTCTTGGTCACCACGTCGTCGATGGTCATCGACCGCGTGGTGGGAGGAGCCTGCTGGTAGGGCTGGGGGTACTGGCCGTGCTGCTGCGGGTACTGGCCGTACTGGTTGCCGAACTGTCCCGCGGAGGTCACGCCGGAACCGAAGCTGGCGTATCCACCGCCCTCCTGCCTGGGCAGGTTCCTGAAAACCGGATTGCTCGTGGTACGCATGAACGGCGTCCCTTTCTGGAGTCGTTGCCGCTGTTCATCGAGTTCGTTCCCTCGATATCCAACTGCCCTGTCCAACGTTTGTCATCCGTCGCGAGTTCCCGGGGGAGTCTCGTCGAGCCGGACAATTCGGACTCTACCGCTGTCGCGGGTCGTGTAAGCCACGCACCGAACGAGTCACGGTGAATTTCCGGTTGCGGCCCATCACCTCGGTCCGGCCCACCATCCGTTCGACCACGGCCCGATAGTTCAGATGTGAGTTGTACACCGTCCACAGCTCACCACCCGGGCGCAGCACCCGCCCGGTCTCGGCGAACATCTTGATCGCCGATCCCGTGTGCACGGCCGCGCCGACGTGGAAGGGCGGATTGCACAGCACGAGGTCGGCGCTGTTGTCCGCGGCCGATGACATAGCGTCGTCGCGTACCACGCACACCCGGTCGGCGACCCCGTTCGCCTCGGTGGTGGCTCGCGCCGACGCGACCGCCGCGGCGGATTGATCGGTGGCGATCACCTTGATGCCCGGCCGCACCGTCGCCAACGCGACGGCCAGGATGCCGGTGCCGCAACCGAGATCGATGGCGTCACGCGCGTCCGGCTTCATCAGTCGCAGGTGCTCGAGCAGGAACCTGGTGCCGATGTCCAGGCGCGCGCCGGAGAAGGCCGCCCCGTGCGCGACCACCTCGAATCCGAGCTCGTCCAGCCGCTCGCGCACCGGAAACGCCTGTTCGGCCACGGGTTTCGGACCGGTGACCAGCAGCGTGCGTGACTTCTGCCTGCCACGGCTGGCGCGCACCTCGGAGAACGACTGCGCGAGAACCTCGTTCATCGACTTGGTCAGATATTTGTCGCGCCCGCCCGCGTACACCTCGACCGCCGGATCCGCGTAGCGGGCGATGGCGTCGGCGACCTCGGCCAGCCCGGCGAGTACACGGGGCAGGCGGAGCAGGACCACCTGGGCATCACGCAGCAACTCCGGACCGAGGGGATGCGCCGTGTAGCGATCCGACAGTCCCGCCGCACGAGCGTTGTTGGCGAGGGCGAGTTCGCCCGTGAGCAGGTCTTGATGCACCCTGACGTCGCGCAGATCATGCCCCGCGATGGCGCCGAGGGTCAGCGCACCATAGGAGTCGCCGATAACGGCTACTTTCCCGCTATCGACGGTCGACAGGGCGTCGGCCGCGACGTCGAGGATCAGCCGATCGGCGGCGTCCACCGCGTAGAGGTTCAGCGCCTCCACGTCCGGATACCGCCGCAGCCGGCTCAGTACGTCCTCGACATCTCCCACACCTCAAGTGTGCTAGATCGTTGCCGCAAGACCGCGCCCACCCCGGCCAATCGATGCCGCCATGATTCCGGCATCGCGGCTTGGGCGCTGAACCGAGTCGGGACAGGACTTTTCGCCGCTGCTTCGAGCAACAGTCGCACGGGGACGAGTCGACCGCTTGCCGACCGCGTCCGAAAGAGCAAGCGCGTGCGCGGCGTACGGGTGCCCTCACGTCTCGGATGAAAGCTACGGGCGAATCAGCCGCAACGCGCTCCGGTTACGCCATCCGACGCGTTGTGCTGAGTAGCATCTGCCCATGCGCAACAGGATGGTGTTCCTGGCCGCAGCCGCGACGGCACTGCTCACCGGCTGCGGTGACGGCGGGGCGGGGCCGGGCCTCCCGGTCGCCTCGACGACACGGACGTCGGCCGCCGCGGCGCAGGCCCCGGTCCCGGGCGACGCCGCGCCGAAGCAGGGCAAGCCCTCCGGCGACGCGGCGCTCACGGTGACCGATGTCCGCCTGGGGCGTCAGGCCGGTTTCGATCGCGTGGTCTACGAGCTCGGCGGCGTCGGCACCCCCGGCTGGGTCGTCCGGTACACCGACCGCGCCGTGCAGGACGCCAGCGGCAATCCCGTGGACGTGGCGGGCCGGTCGATCCTGGAAGTGCGGATCCTCGGCTCCGCCTATCCGTTCGACAGTGGCGTGACACCGTACGCGGGCCCCGACCCGGCGGTGGATCCGGAGGTCACCGGCATCGCGGGTGTCTATCGGACCACGGTGTACGAGGGTGTCACCCAGTCGTTCATCGGCGTGCAGGCCGACCGGCCCGCGTTCACCGTCACGGCGCTGGCCGACCCGACCCGGCTGGTCGTGGACATCGCGAGCCCGTAGATACCGGTACCGCCAATGGGTATGACCGGCAACACCGGCTAGACTCGGTACCCGTGGCCGATCACCGCAGACTCCGCGCCGCCGGGCCGCCCCGGCTGGTCGGGCTGCTGACGCTCCTGCTCGGAGTCGTCGCCATGCATTCGGTGGTCTTCGGAGCCTCCGAACACGCCCACATCGCCGGTGCGCACGTCGCCACGAAGCTCGCGTCCGCGGCAGCGCCCGGCAGTCCTGGACGGACTGCCGCTCCTCGGCACGTCACCGGTCACGAAGCGACCAGTTCCCACCATGCGACATCGCCACGCCCGGACAGCGCTGCGAGCGGCCACGACCGACTTCGGCCGCAGGACCCCGCCCGCGTCGCTGACGGTGATTCCCTCCGCGCGGCGCGTACGCCGGTGATCGCGCCCGACGATTTCTTCGCCGCGCGAGCCATCGTAGACACGGCAGTACACGCCGAAGTCGGGCGACCGCTCGCCGTCACCGCATCGCGGACCGGAACCCCGCGAGCACACGCAGCCCCCGCATCACGGACCGGAACCCCGCGAGCACACGCAGCCGCGTCACACAGCGCAACCGCACCGGCCCTCGTCACGACGAAGCTCGCCCATTGCGCAGGCGGCGGGTGCGACGGGGGCCACGGCACGCAGCACGGCTGCGTCTTCATCCTGGTCGCTTTGCTCGCGCTGGCCGCGTTGGTGCTGCTGTACCGGATGGCGGTCGATCGCCCCGGCGCCGGTGCGGCACGGCCGCGGCACTGGCGGGCACGGCGCGAACGACCACCGCCCTGGACCGTGCTCACCTTGGCCGAACTGGCGATTCTGCGGATCTGACAGGTCCGCCGCGGCCGTGTGTCCGAACCACGGTCGCGGCCTCGTCGACTCCGTCCTCCGAACTTCGCCCCGCACAAGGAGCACCCATGTCCATCACCCGTACCCGCTCGGTCCTCGTCCTCGCCGCGATCGCCGCGGTGAGTCTCGCCGGATGCGGCGACGCCGAAACCGGGCACACCACCGAGCACGGCACCTCGACAACCATCTCGGCCGGCCCGAGCACGTCAGCGCGCAGCGACTACAACGACGCCGACGTGACATTCCTGCAGATGATGTATCCGCATCACGCCCAGGCCGTCGAGATGGCGCAACTGGTGCCGAGCCACACCGACAACCAGCAGTTGCGGGCGCTCGCGACGCAGGTCGAGCAAGCACAGGCCCCGGAGATGCAGCAGATCACCGCCCTGTTGCAGAGCTTCGGCAAGCCCGCGCCCACCACGAGCGAGGGACACGGCGGCCACGGCATGCCCAGCATGCCGGGCATGATGTCCGCCGAACAGATGGCGGCGCTGCGGGCGGCATCCGGTCCGGATTTCGACCGTCAGTGGCTGACCATGATGATCGATCACCACCAGGGCGCGATCGCCATGGCCGAAACGGAGCTGGCCGACGGCCGGAACGCCGAGGCCAAGGGGCTCGCGCAGGCGATCATCGCCGCCCAGCGGGTCGAGATCGAGCAGATGCGGATCATGCTCGGCCAGAGCTGACCCGGTCACCGCGCCGATATCGGTTGACCATCGATATCGGCGCGGGCGCGCGTGTCCCGTCCGCACAACGTACGGTCGGATCGTCCGGCTCCGTCCATCCGTCCCGGCCGGACGTCCGAGGGGAGTGAGGGCCGATCATGCGACGACTCGAACGCGCGAGCCTATCGGCGGCCGCGACGGCCATCACGGCGGGCGTGCTGCTCATCGGCGCCTGCGCACAGCAAGTCTCCGGTACGGCGGAGGTGAATCGGACCGACCTCGCGGCGTACGCCTCCGAGGTGACCTCCTCCTCGGCCGCCGCCTCCTCGTCCCGGGCCGCCGCCGTCGAACGCGCGACCGGCTCGGCCTGCGACGCCTTCCTGGCCGCGAACGGCAGCTCGGTACGGGCATTCAACGACTACATCGATGCCAGCAACACCAAAGGGCGCGCAGATGCCGAGACCAACGGCAAAGCGGACACCGCTGTCTCGACGTTGCGCAACAATGCGCGCTCGGTCGACCAGAACGTGACCAGAGACGTGCCGTCCGCGATCGCCACCTCGCTGCGCGCCTACCGCGACGACACCAACGCCCTGGCCGACACGCTGGCCCGCCGCGCCGACACCGACACCCTCAACACGGCGATCGACCGGTTCAACGCCACCAAGAACAGCGCGCTGACAGCCTGCCAAGGTCACGGCACGCGATGACCGGCACCTGTTCCGGCCGGTAACCGGCACAAGACCGCACGCTGACGCTGCGGGCGCACACCCGCGACATCACGCTCGTCGCCGCGGTGGTGGGTGCCCGCTCCGGTGCTGTCGCCCAGCAGTTGGCCGACGACCGGGCACAGCGCCGGACCTGTCGCACCGAGGACGAATGGCGGCCGTCGCCCTTACATCCGCGAGGTCATCGCGAACGTCGCGAATCCCCATTCGCCCGCCATCCGCGCGACGCGGTGGACCAGGACGCGGACGACCGTTCCGTCTTCGGACTCCCCTGCGTGCCGGACGGCATCGCCGCGCACGCTGGCGGGTCACCGAGCGCCGACGAAGCGGGCGGGCGGCTCCTTCTCATCGGTGAGGAATCGCCCTGTGCCGCTATAGCATCTGGCGCGTTTACTGCCACGCGGAACGGGACGAAGATATGACCAGCGGTATCCGGAATCCCCGCCCCTCCGCCCGGAACGGCCGGCGCCGCAGGTCGGCCGACTCGGCAGCACCGACGTTCGCCGCGCTGCTGGCCGCAGCGGCGGAGCACAATCCCGACGGCATCGCGGTGCGGTCCGACGACACCGAGATCACCTACCGTGACCTCGACGCCGAGTCCTCCCGCCTGGCCCGCACGCTGCTGGCGGCGGGCGCTGGGCCGGAATCGACGGTAGCGGTGACACTGCCGCGTTCGCTCGATGCGGTGCTCGCGGTGTGGGCCATCGCGAAGACCGGCGCGGCCTTCGTCCCCATCGATCCGGCACTTCCGTTGTCTCGCATCCGATTTCAAGTTTCGGACAGCGGCGTCGTGCTGGGCTTGACGCGCACCGAACATGCGACCGCGCTGCCCGCCGAGGTGCGCTGGCTGGCGTTGGACGATGCCGAGGTGGCCGCGCAGGTGGCGGCGAACCCCGCGAGTCCGATCGCGTATTTCGAGCGCCCGGTACGGCTTCGGCCCGCCCACGCGGCCTACGTGATCTACACGTCCGGATCGACCGGACGCCCGAAAGGCGTCACCGTCACCCACGCCGGGCTCGCCCCGCTGTGCGCCGAACTGGCCACCCGGCACGCGCTGGACAAAGACGCGCGCGTGCTGCACTTCGCGTCACCCAGTTTCGACGCCTCGATCCTGGAGTTGCTGCTCGCGATCTCCTCCGCCGCCACACTCGTGATCGCCCCGCCGACCCTGTACGGCGGCGCCGCCCTGGTGGAACTGCTCGCGCGGCAGGCCGTCACCCATGCTTTCCTCACCCCGTCCGCACTGGCCACCATCGAGCCTGCCGGACTGCCCGCCCTGCGCTCGGTCATGGTCGGCGGCGAACCCTGCGCCCCGATGCTGCCGCGGCACTGGGCGACCGGAGGGCGCCTGTTTCACAACGCCTACGGCCCGACCGAGTCCACCATCGTGGCGACGCTCAGTCCGGCGTTGTCACCGGACGCACCGGTCACCATCGGGTCCGCTGTGCCCGGCATGCGCTGCCAGGTGCTCGATCATCGGCTGCGGCCGGTCGGCACCGGCGTCGTCGGCGAGCTGTACGTGTCGGGCCCCGGGGTGGCGAGGGGATACCACGGGCGACCCGATCTGACCGCGCAACAGTTCCTCGCCGACCCATTCGGACCGCCCGGCTCCCGGATGTACCGCACCGGCGACCTCGTCCGCCGCACCACCGCCGGCGCTCTCGACTATTTCGGCCGGGCCGACGACCAAGTCAAGATCCGGGGCTTCCGGATCGAACTCGGCGAGATCGACGCGATCCTCTCGACCCAGCCGGGCGTGCGGCTGGCAGTGACCGTCGACCGCAAGACCGCCTCGGGCGAGACCACGCTGGCCGCCTTCGTCCAACCGGAACCGGGACACGCCCCCGACACCGCGGCCCTGGCCGACGCGCTGACCGCACTGCTGCCGAAATACATGGTGCCGAACACGATCACGGTCGTGGACCGGATTCCGCGCACCCCGACCGGTAAGGCCGACCGGCCCGCGCTGCGCGTGCGTGCCCTCGACGAGCCGGACCATCGGCCCGCCGCCGACCTCGGCGAGGAAACGGTCGCCGAGGTGTTCGCCCGCGTGCTGGGCCGCGAGCGGTTCAGCGCCGACGCCGACTTCTTCGCGGCGGGCGGCAATTCACTGCTGGCGACCCAGGTGGCCGCGCGCCTGAGCGAAACCTGGCGGCTGCGCATTCCGCCGCGGCTGGTGTTCGACCATCCGACGGTCCCCACCTTGGCGAAGGCCATTCGCTCGCAGCAGTTCGACACGGCCCGCCCGGTGCTGCGCGCGCAAGCGAGGCCGCAGCGCATCCCGCTGTCGCCCGCCCAGTTGCGGTTCTGGTTGCGCAACCAGTTCGACACGACGTCCTCGGTGGACAACATCGGCTTCGCCCTGCGGCTGTCGGAACTGGACGTCCCCGCCTTGCGCGCGGCGTTCGCCGACACCGTCGAACGGCACGAGGCGTTGCGCACGAAGTACCCGGCCGACGAGACCGGGCCGCGCCAGCTGATCCTCGACACCGACTGCGTGGTGGACGATTTCGCGGTCGAGGAACTGCCCGACGAGGCGGTGCCCGACCGGGTACGTGCGATCCTGCGGCACGGGTTCGACGTGTCCGCCGAAGTGCCGCTGCGCGTCCGGCTGCTGCACACCCCCACCGAATACGTCCTGGTCTGCGCTCTGCACCATATCTGTGCGGACGGGTCGTCGCTCGCGCCGCTGGCCCGCGACGTGGCCATGGCCTACGCCGCCCGCAGCGCGGGCGCCGCGCCGGCCTGGCAGCCGCCGGATGTCCAGTACGCCGACTACGCGCTGTGGCAGAAGGACTTACTCGGTTCCCGCGACGACCCGGAGTCGCTGCTGTCGCGACAACTGGCGTACTGGACCGGAGAGCTGGCCGGCCTGCCCGACGAACTCGATCTGCCCGCCGACCGGCCCCGCCCGCCGGTGGCCACACTGCGCGGCTCGGCCACTCAGCGGTCGGTGCCCGCGACCCTGCACCGTGACCTGCTCACGCTCGCCCGCGCCCACCGGGCGACGCTGTTCATGGTGATGCGCTCGGCGCTGGCGGTGCTGCTGGCCCGCCTGTCCGGCAGCACAGACATCGCGATCGGCGTGCCGATGACCAATCGAGCCGAGCCCGCGCTCGCCGATGTCGTCGGCATGTTCGTCAATACGACCGTCTCCCGGACCAGGATCGAGCCCGCGGAGCGTTTCACCGCTCTGCTGCGCCGCACCAGGGAGCGGGACCTGGTCAACTTCGCGCACTCCGAGGTGCCCTTCGAGCACGTGGTCGACGCGGTCGATCCGACCCGCTCGCCCGGACGTCACCCGCTCTACCAGGTCGGCTTCGCGTTCCAGAACTTCACGCAGGCCACCCTCGAGCTGTCCGGGCCGAGCGTGTCGTTCCTCGACGTGGACGCCGACACGGCGAAGACCGATCTGCACATCGGAGTGGTGGACACCCGTGACGACGACGGCGAGCCCGGCGAGATCATCATCCGATTCGGTTACAGCACCGACTTGTTCGACGAGCACACCGTGCAGCGCTTCCTGGACGGCTACATCCGCATCTTGCGGCAGGTCGCGGCCGAGCCCGGGGCGGTCGTCGGGGATATCGACATCATGGACCCGGTCGAGCACAAGCGCATCCGGTCGTGGGGCGCCGGAGCCGGGCACGCCGTCCCGGCCGAGCTGCTCACCGCGGCGACGGCGCGGCATGCCGCGGCGACGCCGGATGCGATCGCCGTGGTGTGCGGGCCCGAGACGCTCACCTACGCGCAACTGTGCGAGCGCTCCGCGCGCCTGGCCCGCTGGCTGATCGAGCGGGGCGTGGGGCCGGAGAGTGTGGTCGCGGTGGCGATGCGTCGGTCGATCCAGCAGGTCGTCGCGCTGCAGGCGATCGTGGCGGCGGGCGCGGCCTGGGTGCCGATCGATCCCGGCCACCCGGCCGAACGCATCCGGTACGTGCTCGAGTCGGCGTCGCCACGGTGCGTGCTGACCACCGCCGCGGACGGCTTCACGGTCACCGAGGCGTACGACGTCGATGCCCTGGATCTCGATCGCTTCGGCTCCGCACCGGTGCTCGACGCCGAGCGCCGGGCGTCCTGGCACGCCGACCATCCCGCCTATCTCATCTACACCTCCGGCTCGACCGGTCGCCCCAAGGGAGTGGCGGTCAGCCATCGGGCGATCGTGCACCAACTCGACTGGATGCAAGCCGAATACGGCGTCGACGCCACCGACGTCTATCTGCACAAGACCCCCGCGACCTTCGACGTGTCCCTGTGGGGCTACTTCCTGCCCTTGCGCGCGGGTGCACGGCTGGTACTGGCCGGCCCGGAGGAGCATCGCGACCCGGCGGCACTGGGCCGACTGATCGCCGAGCACCGGGTGACGCTCACCGATTTCGTTCCCGCGATGCTCACGGTCTTCGCCCAGCACGTGACGGATGACGAATTATCCTCGCTGCGAGCCGTTTTCGTCATCGGCGAGGCATTACCTCCGGAGACCGCGCGGGCTTTCGCAAGCGTGTGCGGGGCCGGATTGCACAACCTGTACGGACCCACCGAGGCCGCGGTGAGCATCACGCGGCACGCCGTCTCGGCCGCCGACCACACCTCTGCCACTGTCTCCATCGGCGTGCCGGAGTGGAATTCGCGATGCCAGGTCCTGGACGATCGGCTGCGGCCGGTTCCGGTGGGTGTGGCGGGCGAACTGTACCTGGGAGGCGTTCAGCTGGCCCGTGGTTATCACGGCGCATCAGGCCTGACCGCGGCCCGGTTCGTCGCCGATCCCTCGCATCCCGGCGAGCGGATGTACCGGACCGGCGACCTCGTGCGATGGAACCGCGGCGGCAACCTCGACTATCTGGGTCGTACCGACTTCCAGGTGAAGGTGCGCGGCCATCGCATCGAGCTCGGCGAGATCGAAGCCGCCCTGCTGACCGATCCGGCGGTGGGCCGCGCCGCAGTCGCGGTCAAGGGCTCCGACGCCGGAGACCGGCTGGTCGGCTACGTGGTCGCCGCGCCGGGAGCCACGGTCGATCCGGACGCGGTGCGGCACTCGGTCGCTCGGGTGCTGCCCGGCTACATGGTGCCGTCGGCGGTGCTGACGCTGGACGCGTTCCCGGTGAATACCAGTGGGAAGCTCGACCGAGCCGCGCTACCTCAGCCGGTGTTCGCCGCCCGCACCGAGGTACGCCCCGGCACCCCACTGGAGCGCGCGATCGCGGAAGTCTTCGCCGAGGTGCTCGCGGTGTCGCCGATCGGCGTCGGCGACGACTTCTTCGAACTCGGCGGTTCGTCGCTGCTCGCGTTCACGCTGCACCAGCGGCTATCGGACCGGCTGCGGCGCGACGTGCCGATGTCGGCGATCCTCGCTGCTCCGACGGTGGGCGGCCTCGCGGCGCGGTTGGCCGGTGCGTGCGCCCCCACCGCTCCCACGCCGGAAGGCGACGCCGTGTTGGAGCCGGAGATCGGCATCGGTGGATGCCGGCCTGCGCACACCGGGCCGCCGCAGGAGGTGCTGCTGACCGGCGCGACCGGCTTCCTCGGCGCCCACCTGCTGCAAGAACTGCTGGACCGCACCGACGCGCGGGTGTGGTGCGTGGTGCGCGCCGACGACGCCGAGGAAGGCATCGACCGGATCCTGGCCGCGCTGAGCCACTACCGGCTCGCCGGGACGACCGCCGCGGAACGGATCGTCGTCGTCGCGGGAGACCTCACCGCGCCGCGCCTCGGCCTCGGCCCCGCCGACTACGAGTGCTTGGCCGACAGCATCGACGCGATCTACCACAACGGCGCGCGCGTCAATCACGTCGACCCCTACGCCCGGCTCCGGCAGGCCAACGTCGAAGGCACGCGAGAACTCCTGCGGTTGGCGACGACACGGCGAGTCAAGCCGTTCCACTTGGTCTCCACCATGGGCGCGGCCGTCGCCGCGGCGCCGGATTCGCCGGTGGTCAGCGAAGACGTGCGGCTGGGCGCCGATCAGGTGTCCGGCAACGGCTATCTCGCGTCCAAATGGGTCGCCGAGGAACTGGTCCGCCAGGCCGGCGAGCGCGGCGTGCCCATCGCCATCTACCGCCCGGGCACCATCTGCGGGTGCCCCGAGGTCGGCGTGAACAGCCCGCAGGATTCGCTGTGGAACATGGTGCGAGCCGCCGCGATGCTCGGCATGGCGCCCGACGTCGGGGACGCGACCGTCTCCTTGGTTCCGGTGAGCTACGTGGCGGGCGCGATTGTGGAGATCTCCGTCCGGCCGCGCTCGCGAACCGTCTATCACCTGGTCAACCGAGCGCCGGTGGCGGTCGGCGAGATCCTCGCGAGTCTGCGAGCGCACGGGCTCCCGCTGGCGACGATGCCGGCGGACACCGTGCGTGCGGGCCTGGACAGGGAAGCGCGGCGGCGCGACGCTCTCGGCGACGATTCGCTGGTGCGTGCGGCACTACTGAGTCATGACTTCGCCCGGCTCGCCGGTCATCTCGACTGGGACGACGAACACGCGCGCGCCGCACTGGCGGGCACCGGGGTGGATTGCCCTGCGGTGGACCGCACGGTGGTGGACACCTTTGTGCGGGAGTTCATCGACTCCGGTTTCCTGCCTGTGGATTGAGGATTCTCAGTACCCCGGCGGCACGGCGGCGGGTTCTGCGGTGCGCCTGCGGGCCTTGGCTCGTGCGCGCACCTGCTCCAGCACGATCATGCCCACACCGGCCACCAGGAAGACGGCCGCGATGATCGCGGCGACGACGGACGAACGGGCCGGCCCCGAGGCCGCCAGCACCGCGGCGGCTATCGCACCCACCGCCGCGAGCAGCAGCAATCCGTACCCGGCCCAGTTCCTGGTGTCGGCCAACGTCGATCCCGGCGGCGGCGCGGGGTCGCGCGCGATGTCCGGAGCGTCATCGATGGGAGGTATCTCCCATGGTCCGTCGTCCGCTGTCACTGGTGTTTCCTCCCGCCGCGATACCGGCCGCTGTCGCGGTATCTGATGCGGGGAGGATGCCCGTATCGTCTGCACCGAAACGCGAGGGCGGACACACCCGGACTTGGACGTGGCTTCAGTTGTAGGTCTTGGTCACTCCGTCGAGCAGATGCTCCAGGGTGTCGTAGGTCGGGGTGGCGACGACGTCCAGCAGTTCCGCGGGCACCGGGGCTTTGCGTTCGGCGGCGACCTTCGCGAACTGCGCGCCGTCGTTGGTGCGGAAGCCGTGCTCGGCGGCCAGCCGCTGCAACTCCGGATCCGTGGACAGCAGGCGGCCCAGCCGGTCGCCCGTCGCGCCGAACGGCACCAGCGTGTGCCGGGACAGCACCGTCGGAGACGGGTACAGCAGCGTCATCTCGGGCTTCACCTGGCCGCGCACGATCGCCTCGACGTACTGCGCCTCGTAGATCCAAGCCATCGGCGTCGGGCCCATGCCCGTGGCGAGGTAGTTGTTGAACGGGCCCTCGGTGGTGTTGTCGGTGTACCCCTGGCCCACGAACAGCCGCGCCACCGCGGGCAGGACGGCCTGCTCGGCGGCCGGGCCCTGCACGATCGTGTTGTTGTTCGCGACATAGCTCGCCGCGGCCAGATACATGGCGGCCGAATTCGAGCTGCGCGGATCGGTGGTGGAGATCAGGATGTTCTTGCGCACCGGATACGCGGCGTTGTCGGGCAGTTCGTCCCAGCGGGTACCGTTGCGGACGATTTCGAGGTAACGGCGCAGGTCCAGCGTCGGCACCGGCCCGGGGCGCAGCGCTCCCGCCTTGGCGAGCAGTTCTGTGATCGGCGTGAATGTCGCGACGGCCATCGGCGAGGAGAACGGCGTGTATTTCCCGGTCACGTTGCGCTGCCGCTGAATTCGCTCGGCCGCCTGTTCACTGGATGGAAAGGCGAAATCGAATTTCGCGAGATCTATGGATGTGGCGATCTGGCGCGACCCGGCGGGCTCGACCTCCACCCGGACGCCGTTGCGCGCCAGCGCGTCGATCACCTTCTGGTCCTGGAAGAAACCCATCTTCTCGGACCCCACGACACCATGGGCAACGGTGAGCGGCGCGGCCGGAGCCGGCGCGGCGGCGGGCGCTTCGGGAGCGGGTTGCCGCACGGCGAGGACGACGGCGATCACCGTCAGGATGACGACGGCGCCCACCGCATACGGCGCGAAACGCTTCCTCGACGACCACACCGCACGCAATTGCGCGAGTTTTCCCGGAGAAGTCGCCGAGGGCTCCTGCGCCTTGTCCATCGGGACCGTCATGGGCTGGACTTCCGCTTCGGGGGACTTCTCCAACTCCCGTCGCACCACCCGCTCGACCAGAATGGGAACGAATTGCCGCACCGGGTGGCCCTCGAACTTCTTTCGCGCCGCCCCTACCGTGCTCTGGATATGCTCCGGAGAATAAGTCTCGGTGTAGTTTTCGACCAGCCGCTCCGTCATCTGACGGATCGCCTGTTCCTCTCGGACGGTATCGACAACCACCACAGTCTCCTCGGCGTCGGGGGGGTAACGCGGCAGCGTCTCCGGCCTGCACCGCGCCGGCCAACACTAGCCCTATCGCATTGCGGCCGACATCCGGGCAGACTTCCCGCCGGTGAACGATTTCGCCTGCGCCGGTGCGTATCCCACGCCGTCTGGCACGTCCGTCCGCCCAGCTCACAGGCCCGCGAAGCGTGCAGGCGACAGCCCACCCCACACCAGGCCCTGGCCGAATCTCGCCACACAGAATTCAATGGGCAATCTCCGACCCGCTACCACATGTTGTCTTCGCGTTTCCCGCCGCCGCGGGATTGCGCGTCGCAGCCGTCGCGCTTGCGCGCCCGGCCGGTGCCGTACGGACGGCCCGAAGCTACTTTGCGGTAGCGCAGACCGTGGAGTTGACGATATCGTCAGCGTGTTTGCTGTCGAAAGGAGCGTCATGTCTCGCGTCGCCGTGGTCACCGGTGCGTCGTCCGGAATCGGCAAGGCTACGGCCGCCGCACTGGCCGGGCGGGGATACCGGGTGGTCGGCACCAGCCGGAATCCCGACGCCATCGGCTCCGACGCCGTGCTGCCGGGCGTCGAATACCGGGCGCTCGACCTCACCGATACGGCCTCGATCGATGCCTTCGCGGCCGGCTTGGACCAGGTCGACATCCTGGTGAACAACGCGGGCGAGAGCCAGGCGGGCCCGCTCGCCGAACTGCCCACCGACGCCGTCGAGCGACTGTTCCAGCTCAACGTGCTCGGTCCGATCGCGTTGACCAAAGCGGTGCTGCCCGGCATGCGGGAACGCCGATACGGGCGCGTCGTCATGGTCGGCTCGATGCTCGCCAGCTTTCCGATGCCTTACCGCTCCTCCTACGTCGCCACCAAGGCGGCGTTGCGCGGCTTCGCGGTCGCCGCCCGCTTCGAGGAGTCCCCCTTCGACGTCTGGATCACTGCGGTCGAGCCCGGCCAGATCGACACCGGCCTCCGCGAACGACGCACCAAATACCTCACCGAAGGCTCCCCCCACACCGCCGACTTCACCACTTTCATGGCGAAGCTCGATGAGAACCAGGCCAAAGGCATCACCCCCGAGAAGGTCGCCACCACGATCGTCCGAGCAATCGAAGCCGACCGCCCACACCCCCTCTACGCCGTAGGCAGCAACGCCCCCGCCCTCTTCACCCTCCGCCGACTCCTCCCCCGCACCGTCATGGAACGCATCATCGCTCGCGCCTACGGCCTTTCGCGTTGAAGCAGGGAGGGCCGGACGCGACGGCCGCACATACCGTCTCCCTCGAGCCCCTCAGCAGAGCGAGCTACCGCGGTCGAGCACGAACGTGGGCCTGGATCCCACCTCGTGAAAGCCGAAGGTCAACAGCGACCGCCCCACCTCGTACGCGATCCGCCGACTCAGGATGGCGCCCTTTCGAGACCACCCGACTGCCCCCGCATGGATTCGCGCAGTTGCTTCAGCGCGGCCAAGAATGGCTCGTGGACCGCCCGCCACTCTGGTGAACCCGCGCCGGCACGCTCGATCGTCACACTCTGAGTGATCAGCGTTTCTCGGATATCTTTCAGCCTGCCGTATGCCAGCCACGCGTTGTCGCAGACGGATTTCGGCGCGAACAATTCGAGTTCGTAGATCGCCGCGACCAGGTGGTTCGACCGGAACGCCGCGGTGGCCTCCGCGCGGTCCAGCGGAGACGACCGTCCGATGGCGAGGGCTTGCATGGCGTTGTCGGTCTGGGTCAGGGCCGTCAGATATTTCACGTATGCCTGGCGGCGCGTGTCTTCCAGGCGTACCGATCGTTCTCGCCGGGCTCGTATCGTCTCGACGAGCATCGTGGAACCCGACCCGAGAACCGCGCCGCCCAAAGTCCCCACGACAGCTACCCATTCCAGAGCCACACCGCCACTCTATTACGCCACAACGACTTCGATGCCGCGCGTAGCCGGAGAGGACTATCCATGCGCCGTTCTCACGCCCCAGAGGTTCCGGCCGGGCTGGTGATGTCCTGCGCATACCGGTGCCGCGTCACCACCCCGCGCCGGATCCGGATGTCTCGTCCGGCGACGTAGGTCACCGTGCGACGCGTCCTCGAGACGGTTACGAAGATCCACACAGCAGTCAGTGGCCGGTGCCGCTTCTTGTGCCGAGCCGCCGGCGGCGGGACCTGGACAGTCCACCTGAGTGCCCCCAGTCGGACTCGAACCGACACTTGGCGGATTTTAAGTCCGCTGCCTCTGCCAATTGGGCTATAGGGGCGTCCGGGACAGCGTACCGAGTCGTACGGCTGTACCGGAATTCCGGCAATTCGCCGGGGTGGCGGGGCGTCGGCCGTGGCCGGGTGCCGGACGGCGCGGTCGGATGACCGGCGCCGGTGACGGCGGTTTCCAGCGCGGGGCTGGCAGGCGTCCCAGAGAACTAGATCGGTGACGGCGGGCTGGTGTTAGCGTCCACCGATCATCTCGGCGTGTCGGATGTCCGGTGCGCGGGTCAGCGGCGCGGAGGCAGCGGGATTCGGGCCAGATCGGTGGCGATGTGGATCTCGCCCGTGAAGTACTTCGCCGCTTCCGCCAGGTGCTCGTCGAGGTCGCGGTAGCGCTGGGAGAAATGGGTGAGCACCAGGGTGCGAACGCCCGCGTCCGCGGCCACCCGCGCGGCTTGGCCCGCGGTGAGATGGCCGTACTCGACCGCCAGATGTTCGTCGGCGTCCAGGAATGTGGCTTCGATGACGAGCATGTCGACATCGGCGGCGAGTTCCCGGACGCCCGGGCACAGCCTGGTGTCCATCACGAAGGCGAAGCTCTGGCCGGATCGCGGTTCGCTGATCTCCGCCAAAGTGATTGTGCGGCCCTCCGACTCGACGCTGCCGCGCTCTTGCAGTTCGGAGATGATCGGGCCGCTCAATCCCAAGGCGCGCAACCGGTCCGGCAGGATGCGGCGACCGGGCGGCTCGCTGAGCCGATAGCCGAAGGTGTCCACCGGATGCGACAGCGGCACCGCCGTCACCGTGAACGGCGCTTCGGGCAGGTCGACGGGCCCCGGTCCGGCCACCGGACGCGGCCGCAGTTCGGCGCGGTGATAGTAGGACGTCGCGTTGACCAGTCGGTCGTAGTACACCGCGCCGGACGCGGGAAACCAGACGTCGACCGGATGCGGCACCCGATCGAGGTTGATCCGCTGCACCACCCCGGCCAGCCCGAGGCTGTGGTCGCCGTGGAAATGGGTGATGGCGATCCGGGTGAGCCCGGTGGCGGTCACACCGGCATAGGTCATCTGCCGCTGTGTTCCCTCACCGGGGTCGAACAGGATCGCCTCGTCGTCCCACCGGAGCAGGTACCCGTTGTGGTTCCGCTGTTTCGTCGGCACCTGACTCGCGGTTCCGAGCACGACCAACTCACGCTGCGACACGGCGTCAGGCTAGCCGCCCACCTCCGAGGAGCCGAACACGGCCGCGTCACTCCAGGGCAGGAGCCTTGCGGAGCACGGAGTTGCGCCGGGAGTAGGCGAAGTAGACGACGAACCCGATCAGCATCCACACCAGGAACCGCAGCCAGGTCTCCACCGACAGGTTCAGCATCAGCCACAGGCACGCCAGCACCGCGAGGACGGGGACGACCGGCACGAGCGGAACCCGGAACCCGCGCGGCAGATCCGGGCGCGTGCGCCGCAGGATGAGCACGCCGACCGACACCAGCACGAACGCGAACAGCGTCCCGATGTTGACCATCTCCTCCAGCGTGCCGAAGTCCACGAACCCCGCCAGCACTGCGCACGCCACGCCGACGATGGCGGTGACGCGCACCGGCGTGCCGTTCGCGCCGGTGTGCGCGAGCTTGCGCGGCATCAGCCCGTCGCGCGACATCGCGAACAACACCCGCGTCTGCCCGAGGTACATCACCATCACCACCGTGGTGAGCCCGGCGAGCGCGCCGATGGAGATGATGTTCTTCGCCCAGGTCACCCCGTGGATGCCGAACGCCGTCGCCAGGGTCGCGTCGTCACCGGCCAGCTCGGTGTAGGGCACCATACCGGTGAGCACGAGTGACACCGCGACATACAGGATCGTGACGATGAGCAGCGAGCCGAGGATGCCGCGCGGCACCGCCTTCTGCGGGTTGCGGGTCTCCTCGGCGGTCGTGGCGACCACGTCGAAGCCGATGAACGCGAAGAACACCAGGCTGGCCGCGGCGAGCAGGCCGTACCAACCGAAGTTGCTGTGCCCGGCGCCGGTCAGATAGGAGAACAGCGACTGCCGCAGGCCCTCGCCGCGCTCACCCGCCTGGGACGGCGGAATGTAGGGCGAGAGGTTCGAGGACTTGAAGTAGGTGGCGCCGACGACCAGCACCAGCGCGATCACGCCCAGCTTGATGGCGACCGCCACCGCCGACACCCGCGAGGACACCTTGGTGCCGGTCGCGAGCAGCACGCCGAGCACCGTGATCAGCAGCACCGCGCCCCAGTCGAAGGTCACCGGGCCCAGGTGCACGATCGGGGAGGTGGTGCCGAGTACCTCGCCGAGGTACTGTGACCAGCCCTTGGCCACCACCGCCGCGGCGAGGGCGAATTCCAGGATCAGGTCCCAGCCGATGATCCAGGCGACGAGCTCGCCGAAGGTGGCGTAGGAGTAGGTGTAGGCGCTGCCCGCCACCGGCACGGTGGAGGCGAACTCGGCGTAGCAGAGGGCGGTCAGCCCGCAGGCGATCGCGGCGAACACGAAGGCGAGCGAGACCGACGGGCCCGCGACATTGCCTGCGGTGCGCGCGGTGAGGGTGAAGATGCCCGCCCCGACCACGACGGCCACGCCGAAGACGGTGAGATCCCAGGCGGTCAGGTCCTTGCGGAGTTTCGAGTCGGGTTCGTCGGTGTCGCGGATCGACTGTTCGATGGACTTGGTGCGGAACAGGCCGCCCCACCGAGACGAGACATCACCCGCCGGATCGGCTTGTGGCCCGGGGTTAGTCACGCGTTCTCCTTAATTCGTGCTGCTGTGCTTGGTGTTCTGTACCCATACGGCGAGTCGATGCACGTCGGCCATAAGTTTGCTGGTCATTAGCGTGTTGGCGGTGACGATCAGCCCCGCACACACCACGACCTCCCGGTGATACCGGAGTACACGAACCCGTGACCTGGGTCATAGAACCGAGCCAAACTACCCGACACCGATGTCCCCGGACCAACCGGGAAGAAGATACCGGTGCCGAACTTGCCGCTTCGACCATCTCCCGAAGATGGCATCCGGCGCGGTGCCGCGGGGGATTCGTTTGTTCTGTTCACCCCGGCGGAGCGACTCGGACCAGGACACGGTGGTTTGCCTGCCGGACGACCGGGCACCCCGCAAGCGACAGGCAAACCAGCCCCCGCCCACACCCAGGAAGCGTTGAGCTGATGGTCCACGTGGAAATCACCGTGCCGACGACACCGGAAGACGTCTTCGCCGTCCTGGCCGACGGATGGCTGTTCTGCGCCTGGGTGGTCGGCGCCACCCACATCCGCGACGTCGACGACGAGTGGCCCGGCGTCGGCGCCCAGCTGCACTACAGCGCGGGCGTATGGCCGTTCACCGTGAACGACACCACCAAGGTCGTGTCGGTGGATCCGCCGCACATGCTCGAACTGGAAGCCAAGCTCTCGCCGATCGGCGCCGCGTGGATCCGTCTGGAACTCGTCGAGACCGTGCCCGGTGAGACCCAGATCCGGATGTACGAGCACGCCGAACGCGGGCTGGGGAGAATGGTGCCCAATGTGCTGCAAGAGCTCTTGTTGGTGCCGCGGAATATGGAGTCACTCTCCCGCCTCGCCGACATCGCGGTCGGCAAATCTCGCCGCAGTCGCGCCGGACTGGGAGTTCGGGCCGGAGCCGACACGCACGCCGAGGTGAAACTCGACGGACACCCGCTGCAGACCTGACCGGACGCGCCGGCCCGAGCGGGATCAGGCGATCGACAAGGCGATGCCGTCGAGGATGTCGTGCTCGCTGACGACCAGTTCGGCGATGCCCGCGCGCCGGGACAGTTCCTCGGCGAGGACCTCGGTGATGACCGCGCCGCCGCCGATCACGTCGACCCGGCCGGGATGCATGGGCCCGAGCGCGGCGCGCTGATCGTGATCCATGGCGATCAGGCGGTCGCAGACCTGGTGGACCTGATCCAGGGTCAAGCGGGTGAGGTGCACCCTTTCGGAGTCGTATTCCGGGAGGTCGAGCGCGACCGCGGCCAGGGTGGTCATCGTGCCCGCCACGCCGACCCAGGTGTGCGCGCCCTCCACGGGCACGTGCGTGAACGCTTCGGTCAACCGCTCGGTGGCGAAGGCGCGGGCGGCGGCGATCTCTTGCGCGGTGGGCGGGTTGCCCGCCAGGCACCGCTCGGTGATGCGGACGCAACCGATGTCGGCGGAGAACGCGGCTCGCACTCCCGCACTGTCGCCGAACACCAGCTCGGTGGAACCGCCGCCGAGGTCGACCACGACGAACGGCCCTGCCGCGCTGGACAGCTCGCCGATCGCGCCGGCGAACGACAGGCGCGCCTCCTCGTCACCGGTGATCACCTCCGCTTCCGCGCCCGCGACCACGGCGCCGAGTTCGGCCCGCGCCATGGCGAAGAAGTCCTCCCGGTTGGCGGCGTCCCGGGTGGCGGACGTGGCCACCATCCGCACCCGGCCGACCCCGGCCTCGCGCATCAGCGCGGCGTAGTCGGCCAAGGCGACGCGGGTGCGTTCGATCGCCTCGGGCGCCAGCGAGCCGGTCGCGTCGACCCCTTGGCCCAAGCGGACGATGCGCATCTCGCGGTGCAGGTCGGCCAGGCGTCCGTCGCCGAGCACGTCGGCGATCAACAGTCGGATGGAATTCGTGCCGCAATCCACGGCGGCTACCCGGTCACTCATCGCTGTGCTCCAGATTCTCGCGGGCGGTCGCAGGCGCGGGCCAGTCGGCCGGAATCGCGGTACCGCGCAGGCCGTGCTCGGCGGCCAACGCCACGGCCTCGTCGCCGAGCGGATTCACGCCCGGCCCCTTGGCCAGTGCGTGGGCGATCAGTACGTGCAGGCACTTGACCCGTTCGGGCATCCCGCCCCCGGTGAAATCCGTGCCAAGCGACTCGATTTCGTCGCGTTCGGCCAGATAGCTCTCGTGCGCGGCGCGGTAGGCGGCGGCCAGCTCCTGGTCGGCGGCGAGCCGTTCGGTCATCTCCCGCATCACACCGGCGGATTCCTGCCTGCTCGCCTCGGCGGTGAGCCGGGGATCGGTGAGGTAGTAGAGCGTCGGGAAGGGGGTGCCGTCCGGCAGCCGGGGCGCGGTCTTCACAACGGCCGGGATCCCGTCGGGGGTGCGGTAGGCGATGGCGAGCACGCCGCGCGGTGCGCGGCCCAGCTGCTCGGCGATGATCGCGAGATCCTGGTCGGTGGGTGCGGTCACCTATGTCCTTCCGGTGCTTGTGGTAGTGGCGCGGCGGCCGCGGGCGTCGGCTGCGGCTCGGCGATGCTGCGCCACACTTCGGTGTACCAGGGATCGGGTTCTCTGGCTCTGGTCGGCGCCGGTGGCGGCGCGGGCGCCTCGATGCCGGGTACCTGCACGATGTACGGCGTCTCGCCGGGCATCACCAGGCGCAGACGATCGCGCGCCTCGGTACGGATGTAGGCCGGATCCTGTTGCTGCGCACGGCGGTCGCGTAATCGGGCGAGATCCGCCTCGAGTTCCTCGCGCTGCTGCGCCAGTTGCGCGGCCTCCGCGCGCTGGGTGAAGTACGTGCGCATCGGCACGGCGAGGGTGAGCGCGAGCCCGCACACCACCATCGCGAGGATCACCGCCTTGCCGGTGGAGAGACCGAGGAAGGTGTGGTCGTGCTTGTCGCCTGCGGAACGGGACGCGATCTTGCGCGGCTTCGGCTTCTCCGCGGTCTCCGATCGCCTGCGGCCGCGTTTGGCCGCGGCATCGGCCGGGCGTGATCCGGCGGCACGCGACGTGCGGCGGTCTCCGCGTCCGGCCGGACTGGTCCCACGCGCACGTCGCTCCGTCATCTCACGCCTCGGTCTCTACTTCGCGGTGCTCCCGGCGGCCCGCGGGGTCACGCTCGCCGCCCCCGCCGGGCCCGTCGCTCGCACCGCAGGTCAGCTTTCGAACGCGAACCGGGGGAACGCCACTTCGCCGGCGTAGCGCGCCGAATCGCCGAGCGCGTCCTCGATGCGCAGCAGCTGGTTGTACTTGGCGACGCGCTCGCTGCGGGCGGGGGCGCCGGTCTTGATCTGGCCGCTGCCCACCGCGACGGCGAGGTCGGCGATGGTGGTGTCCTCGGTCTCACCGGACCGGTGCGACATCATCGTCTTGTAGCCGTTGCGGTGCGCCAACTCCACCGCGTCCAGGGTCTCGGTGAGCGTGCCGATCTGGTTCACCTTCACCAGCAGCGCGTTGGCGGCGCCCTTGGCGATGCCCTCCTCCAGACGCTCCGGGTTGGTGACGAACAGGTCGTCGCCGACGAGCTGGATCTTCTCGCCGATCTGGTCGGTCAGGGTCACCCAGCCGTCCCAGTCGTCCTCCGAGAGCGGGTCCTCGATGGACACCAGCGGGTAGGCGCCGATCAGGTCGGCGTAGAACTGCGCCATCTCCTCGGCGGAGCGCACGACGCCCTCGAACTTGTAGCCGCTGCCGGAGGTGTAGAACTCCGTTGCCGCGACGTCCAGCGCGAGCGCCACGTCGCTGCCCAGCTTCAGGCCGGTCTTGCCGATGGCCTCGCTGATCAGGTCGAGCGCGGCCTTGGTGCCCGCCACGTCAGGGGCGAAACCGCCTTCGTCGCCGAGACCGGTGGACAGGCCCTTGGCCTTCAGCACCGCCTTGAGGGCGTGGTAGACCTCCGCACCCCAGCGCAGCGACTCCTTGAACGTCGGCGCGCCGATCGGGGCGACCATGAATTCCTGCACGTCGACGCCGGTGTCGGCGTGCGCACCGCCGTTGAGGATGTTCATCATCGGGACGGGCAGCACGTGCGCGTTCGGACCGCCGAGGTAGCGGAACAGCTCGAGCCCCGAGGACTCGGCGGCGGCGCGGGCCACGGCCAGCGAGACGCCGAGCAGGGCGTTGGCGCCGAGCCGGGACTTGTCCTGGGTGCCGTCCAGGTCGAGCAGGACCTGATCGATCGTGCGCTGCTCCACGGCGTCGAGGCCGATGACGGCGGGCGCGATCTCGTCGAGCACACCCTCGACCGCCTTGCGCACGCCCTTGCCGCCGTAGCGCTCGCCACCGTCGCGCAGTTCCACGGCCTCGTGCTCGCCGGTGGACGCGCCGGAGGGCACGGCGGCCCGGGTCAGGGTGCCGTCGTCGAGAGCGATCTCGACCTCGACGGTGGGGTTACCGCGGGAATCCAGGATCTCGCGAGCTCCGACCTGTTCGATGATGGCCACGAAAACGACACTCCTTCGGCTGCTGACACGGTTGGTCTCACGGGATGGGCCGTGCGCTGCGAGCCTATCGTCCCGCCGGCGACGCGGGTAACCGGCACTCCGGGGATCGGACGATCACACCCGGCGGCCGATGCTGTAACTCGCGGCCCGATCGCGCACCGTCAGCAGGTAGGCGCGCGACTGGTTGTAGGTGAGCAGCGCCCGCTGCCAGCCGTGCTCGGAGGTGAGGTCACCGCCGCTGGCGCACAGGTACCTGGCGGCGGTGAGCGCGGCGTCATCGATGTTCTGCGGATCGGCGACGCCGTCGCCGTTGGCGTCGACGCCCCAGCGCTTCCACGTCTCCGGGATGAACTGCAGCGGGCCGACGGCGCGATCGTGCACCGGATCGCCGTCGAGCGCGCCGCCGTCGGTGTCGTGCACCAGCGCGACGCCGGGCGAGCCGTCCAGCGGGACGCCGATGATCGGCGGGCGGACCGATCCGTCCGCATCCATCTTCGCCCCGCGATGGGTCCCGTGCTTGCTCTCCACGCTCGCGATGCCCGCGAGCGTCGTCCACGCGACGCCGCAGTCGGGACGCGCCCTGGTCATCACGGCCGCCGCGTAGCCGTACGCCTCCAGCGCGATCGAGGGGATGCCCAGCCCGTCGGCCTGCTCGCCGGCCCATCCGCGCAGTTGGACGGCGGTGCGCCCGGGAGCGTCCAAGTCGATCACGGGCAGGGGTGTGCCCGGCCCGGGCGGAATGCCTTCCGGGATCGGGGTGCGGTCGACGCCGCAACCGGCGAGCCCGATGAGCACCACGACGGCGGCCGACACGCCGGTCTTTCGCAACACCCTTTCCATCATCCAGATGACGGCGCGCACCCACGGCGAACCGGTGACGAAGCCCACTGCGTGTCGGGTGCGCACCCGGCTGCGCGCCGTGCGCGGTTCAGACGAGCAGTTCGCTGGTCGCGTTGTGCGTCGGCGCGGCGAGAACCTTTTCGGTGTCACCTGTTTCGACGATGTGACCCTGATCGAGGACCAGCAGGACGGGGCAGTATTCCGCTACCAAGGCCATGTCGTGGGTGATGATCAGCAGGGCGGTTCCGCGTTCGGCGCGAATCCGGTCCAGCAGCGCCATGATCGCCGCCGCGGTGTTGTGGTCCAGTGCCGAGGTGATCTCGTCGCACAGGAGCACGGCGGGTTCGGCGGCGAGGGCGCGGGCCAAGGCCACGCGCTGGCGCTGGCCGCCGGACAGCTCGTGCGGGTAGCGGGCGGCCAGGTCGGCGGACAGCTCGACAGCGGCGAGGAGTTCGATGATCCGCGGCGCGAGATCCCGGCGCGCGACGCGCCCGATCCGCCGCAGCGGGCGGCCGAGTGTCTGCGCCACCGTGCGGCGGGGGTTGAGCGCGGACCTCGGATTCTGGGTGACCAGCTGTATCCCGCCCGCGCCGTATCGGATTCGCCGGTCCGCACCCACGGCGATCGCGGTCCCGCCCAGTTCGAGTGCACCGGTCGCCGAACCGTGCAATCCCGCGATGACGCGCGCCAAGGTGGTCTTGCCCGCGCCCGACGCGCCGACCACCGCGAGCGCAGAGCCCGCTTCGAGCGCGAGGTCGATATCGGCGAGCACCCGGTGTCCGTCGATCGAGGCGCTGATGCCTCTGGCCCGCAGCACGACAGCACCGCGCGGCCGGTCGTCCGCGGCCGGAACTCTGCCTGCCGAACCGTTTCGCGCCCGGTCGAAGCCAGGGCGAGACTGCCGGGCACCGCTGGCTGCCACCACAGGTTCGGCCGATTCACCGCATGCCGGGACATCGGCCGAGCCGGCGATCGCCCGGCTCGTGGCTGGGTCGGCAGCCGCGGTGGTCAACGGGCGCGTTCCCGGCTCAGCAGGCGTACCGAACGTTCCCGGCGAACCGTTTCCCTGAACCGGATATTGGGGCACCGCCGCCGCAACGGACGATTGCCCCAGCGCACTGTTCCCCCGAACCGGATGCTCCGACTCGGCATCCGCCGCACCCGACGACTTCCCCGGCAGACCATTCACCCGAACCGGACGCTCCGGTTCAGCCGACCGCTTGCGCGGCGAACCATTCGCTCGAACCGGACGCTCCGGCTCAGCCGACGACTTCCCCGGCGAACCATTCGCTCGAACCGGACGCTCCGGCTCAGCCGACGACTTCCCCGGCGAACCATTCGCTCGAACCGGATGCTCCGGCTCAGCCGACGACTTCCCCGGCGAACCGCTCATCCGAGCCGGATGGACGGACGCCGGAACGATCGCGCCGAGTTCGACGATGTCGTCGGCGATCGAGTGCACGAGAGCGGTGTCGTGCCCGGACAGCAGGATCGCCGCCGACCGCTCGCGGGCCAGCGCCGCGAGCTGCCCGGCGATATCGGTGCGCAGCGCGCCGTGCAGCCCGGCGAGCGGCTCGTCGAGCACCAGCACGCCGGTCCGGCGGATCAGCGCCCTGGCGAGGGCGACGCGGCGCTGCTGACCGCCGGACAGTTCACCGGGGCGGCGGCGCAGATAGTCCGGCGACAGACCGACCGACGCCAGCGTGTCGATCAGGGTGGACTCGGGCGCCCGCGGCGCGACCTCGCGCAGCAGTGCGCGCACGCGCAGCAGCGGGTTCAGCGCCGAACCCGGGTCCTGCCCGACGTAGGCGATGTGCCGACGCCGGAAGCGGTGCAGCGCCGCACGATCGAGCGCGAACACGTCGTGTCCGGCGACCGACACCGAACCCGTCGCGTGCGCCGCGGGCGACGGCAGCTGCCCGAGCAGGGCGCGCATGACCGTGGATTTGCCCGACCCGGACGGACCGGTGAGTGCCGTGACCGTGCCCGCCGGAATCCGGAATGTCGCCGGCCCGGCCAATTCCCGTCCGTCCGGGCTCAGTACGGTCAGACCATCGACCGCGACGAGGTCGTGCCCGGCCCACGCCGCCGCCTCCCCCGTCCCGCTCTCTCGTTTGATGACGTGCGCGTTCATTCCCGCTCCCCTCGCCCGAACGCCGACACCGCCAGGTTCACGCTCACCGCGACGATCGCGATCGCGAGGCTCGGAGCCAGCACCGCCCAGGGATTGAGCAGCATGCCGGAGGCGTTCTCGCGCACCATGACGGCCCAGTTGCTCGCGCCCAGCGTCGTCGGTAGTTGCAGGAACGACGCCGTGCTCACGAGGTACACCCCGGCCACGAAACGCAGCCCGAGCTGTGTCATCGTCACCGCGCGCAGATTCGGAATAACCTCGCGGAACACGAGATGTGTGAGCGACTCACCCGCGGCTCGGGCGCTCTCGACATATCCGGAGGCCGCGACACCGGCGGCGGCGGCCGTGAAGATGCGCGCGCAATAGGGGACGCCGAACAGCAACGCCAGCACGATCAGTCCCGCGGTGCCCGCGTCCGGCCACGAGGTCAGCACGAGCAGGATCCCCAGCACCGCGGGCAGCAGGATGAACAGGTCGGTACCCAGTTCGATCCACGCCCCGATCCGCGGGCGCAGCGCCGCGACCGCGCCGAGGACACACGACAATCCGGTCACCAGCACGGCGATGACCGCGGCGACGAGCAGCAATCCCCACCCGCCGTAGAGCAGGTGGCTGAGCACGTCACGGCCGAGCCGGTCGGTGCCCAGCGGCGCCCCCGCGCCGGGAGCGCCGAACGGGATGCCGATCGCCTCCTCCGCCGGATGCGGGGCCAGCGTCGGCCCCGCCGCCGCCAGCAGCGTGACCAGCAGCGCGGGCGCGACCGTCAGCCGGCCGAGCCGTCGCCGCGCCCGCCTCGCGACCTGCGTGGCGGCGTTCATCGCCGCCCCCGCAGCGACCAGGTGCGGATACCATCGGCGACCGCGAGCACGACCATGATGACCACCCCGGACAGCGCGACGACCGCGGCGACCACCGAGGTGTCGCGATCGGCCACCGAACCGGCCAGCACCGCACCGAGACCCGGATAGTTGAAGACCGTCTCCACCACCAGTGCCCCGCCGAGCAACATCCCCACCGTGGTGGCGAAGCTGGCGACGATCGTCGGCAACGCGAACGGCAGCACATGCCGCACCAGCACCGCGCCGCTCGAAAGACCGTCCAGCACGGCGCTTTCCACATGGGGAGCGAGCGCGGCGTCGGCCAGGGCCGCGCGCACCACCCTGGTGTTCCACCCGATCTGGGGCAACGCGAGCGCGAACACCGGCAGCACCAGCATTTCCGGTCCGGCGGGCATCCCCGAGCGGCCGGTGATGGTCACCGCGGGCAACCAGCCCAGCGCCAATGCGAACACCAGGATCAGCACGGTGGCGATCACGAATTCGGGAACGGCCACCGCGGTGGTCGTCGTCGGCTGCAACACGCGGGCGGCCACGCTGCCCGGTCGCGTAGCCCACCACGCGCCGAGCGCGAGCGAGGCCAGCACCGTCACCGCGAGGGCGAGCCCACCGAGCAGCAGCGTCGGTGGGAATTTGTCGACCAGCAGGTCGTTGACCGGCCGTCCGCGCGCGGTGCGCCCGAAATCGCCGGTGGCGACACCCGATATCCACTGCCAGAACCGGACCGCCAGCGGCCGGTCCAGGCCGAGTTCGCGCTCTTTTGCCGCGATCTGCTCCGGCGCGGCCTCCCGGCCGAGGACCGCGCGGGCGGTGCTGCCCGGCAGCAGGTCCACGGCGACGAAGACACAGGCCAGCAGCGTCACCAGCAGGATGACGCGCCGCAGCAGGAGTCGCGCGAACGAGATCACCCGGCCAGCCAGGCCTTCTCCAGCTGGACCCGGGCGAATCCGCCGAGCGTGGGCAGGTCGCGCACCCGGGCGGCGGCGATGTCGATGCCGTCGGCCATGCCCCAGACCAGGTAACCGCCGCGCTCGTACTGGATGCGCTGCAGTTCCTGCGCGGCCTGCCGGTATTCGTCGTCGCTGTGCGCGGCGAGCGCCTTGGCCGTGGCCGCGTCGAACGCCGCGTCCTTGAAGCCGGTCTCGTTGCGGTTCGAACCGCTGGACAGCAGTTTGCTCGCGAAGAACAGTGTGGAATCGTTGGTGCCCCACGAGATCGTGTACAGCGGCGCCTTCAGCCAGGTCTGGTCGTAGAAGGCGTTCGGCTCCTGGGTGAGGACTTCCAGCCGGACGCCGATCTCGGCGAGCTGGGTGGCGATCACCTTGGCCGATTCGACCTCGCCGGGCGCCTCGGCCTTGGTGACGAGCGGGTAGCCGCGTCCGGTGTCGAAGTTCGCCTCGCGCAGCAGCGCCTTCGCGCGGTCCACGTCGCGGGTGCGCTGGGCCAGGGAGGTGTCGTAGAGCGGATCGCCGGTGCCGAGGATGTCGTTGGCGATCGTTCCGTATCCGGAATGCACCTGGTTGACAAGGGCTTTGCGGTCGACGCCGAGCCGGAGGGCAGTGCGCACCCGCGCGTCGGCGAACGGCCCGTCGGAGGTACGCATGGCGACGCCGACGACCGTGTCGTTCGGGCGGCGCACGACCGTCAGGTCGCCGCGCCCCTCGGCGGTGCGGCCCGCGATGGCGCCGACGTTCGAGGCCAGGTCGATCTGCCCGCCGAGCACCGCGTTGCCCAGCGCGGTCACGCTTTCGAACATGGTGACCTCGATGGCGTCCAGCGGCGGCGGCCCGCCGTGCCACCGCTCGTTGCGCACCAGGCGGGCGTTGCCGCCCTGATAGGACTCCAACCGGAACGGTCCGCTGCCGACCGCGCCGGTGAAGTCGGTGGTGTCCTTCTTGGCGGTGAAGGTCATCAACCGGACCAGCAGCGGCAGTTGGGTATTCGGCTCGGGCACGGCCAGGACCACCCGGTTCGGCCCGTCGGCGGTGATGTCCTCCACGGCCACCGGTATCTTCGACGCGCCGCCGACCGTGCGCAGCCTGCGCAGCGACCACACCACGTCCTCGGAGGTCACCGGTGACCCGTCGTGAAAGGTCGCGTTCTCGGCCAGGGTGAAGCTCCAGCGTCGTCGGTCGGCATCGGGCTCCCAGCGAGTCGCCAGGCGCGGCAGGACATTCGGGTTTCCACCCGGCACCGTGAGCGCGTCGTAGACCAGGGACGTGATCAGGAAATCGCTGTCGTTGCTGAGGTTGGCGTGCGGGTCCCGTTCGATGCGTGCCGTGGTGCCCAGCGCGCCGACCCGCAGCGTGCCGCCACGCCGCGCCGGTCCGGACGTGTCGTCGCCGTCGGAACACGCGGCGACCAGCAGCACCGCTCCCGCCCCGAGACTCGACCGCAGCAGTTGCCGTCGATTCATAACCATGGTGCTGCCCCTCTTCCTGAACCGAACCCATCGCGGTACCGCGCGCATAGTGCGATCAGGACAGGCTAGCCTAATCCGCTGCACGACTCGCCGATACCGGCACCGAAACGGCAGCGTAGGGGCGCATTTTCCGCAAACTTACCCACCGGCCTCGCGCGCGCCCCCGGACCGCCGCATTCACCCGATCCGAAGTTATGCAATTCTGCTATGTTTTCTTCGACTCGCTTAGGTAAGGCTTGCTTCACTAAGTCCGAAGGGTTACCTTCGCATGATAACTCGTGACCCCTGCTTTTCGAACCGATGCGAAGAAGGGATACCCGGTGAAAAGCGTTCTCTCCGAACGTAAGACGCTTCACCCCCTAGATCTCGAACGACGGGAGTTGTCCCCCGGAGCCGGCCGCGCCGTGCGCGCGCTCGCCAGGGAGATCTCCGCCACACTCGATCTCGCGCTCGCCGATCCCGCCGCCGCCGCGCGCACCCTCGCGGACCCGGCGCTCATCGAACGGATCGATGCCGGCGCCGCGGCGCTTCCCGCCGAGGTGCGCCACGCCGTGCGTCCGCCCGCCACCCCGGCCGGCGCGACCGTCGTAGGCCGTCTTCCTCTGACCGACAACGAGTTCGGTCCCACGCCGCCGAGCTGGCAGGAAGCGGCGCGCTGGAGCGGCGATCCGGCGCGACGCGCGCACTCGTACGAACTGGACCTGGTCATGCTGCTGCTCGCGCGCAGTGCCGGTGAGCCGTTCGGCTGGCGGGGCCAACAGGACGGACGTCTGGTCAACAACATCGTCCCGGCAGCGGGTCACGAGCACGAACAGTCCGGCGCCAGCAGCGCGGTGCTGCTGAGCCCGCACACCGAGGACGCCTTTCATCCGCGGCGCGCCAACCTGCTGATGCTCGGGTGTCTGCGCAATCCGGATCTGGTCGGCACCACCGTGTCGTCGGTGCGGCGCATCGAGCTGTCCACCGCGGAGCGTGAACTGCTCAGCACGCCGACACTTCCGATCCTGCCGGACGTCTCCTACGGCGCCGGACACGAAAACTACACCGCGCCACCGATTCCGACGCTGTGGAGCGCCGGCGGAACCGAGGGGCAGACCCTGCGCTACGACCCGGCGTACACCCCGCTCTCCGACGCCGATCCGGAATTCCGCGCGGCCTACGCGCATCTCGCCGCCGAACTCGAACGCGTATGTGTGACCGCCGCGCTCGCCCCCGGGGAGCTGTTGCTGGTGGACAACGACGTCGCCGTGCACGGCCGGGTGCCGTTCACCGCGCGGTACGACGGCACCGACCGGTGGCTCAAGCGAGTGAACATCCGGCTTCCGGAACGTCGGCGGCGAGCCGAGGAAGCCGACGAGAATGGCTACGGGCAACAAACCGTGGCCCCGTTCCGAACGGCGGACACCCCGCCGGTCGAGAGCGGCACTCAGGAGCGGGATGCAGTACGACATGATCGAGGACCCCTTGAGCACGCGTGACCGAAGCACACCCCTGCGGGTGTTGAGCCGCAGCGACCTCGCCGACGTGCCGATCACACCGGCCGCCGTGGTGCGCGCGGTCGAAGAGGCGTATCTGGCGCTGGCGGCGGGTGATTCGGACAACCCCCGCAAGCTCAGCGTCGCGAATCCGGACGGCTGGTCGGTCGCCTACGCCATGCTCGGCCGGGACGGCCGCAGGCGCGTGGTGGCGATGAAGACCTCCTACAAGTTCGACCCGGGCCACGACCGCAGCACCAAGCGGTATTACACGACGATCACGCTCTACGACGACAGCACCGGTGCGCCGATCGCGATGATGGACTGCGCACGGGTCGGCGCGTTGCGCACGCCCGCCGTGTCGGCCCTGCTGGTGCGCGAGACGATCCGCCGCGGCGCGGAGAGCGTGCTGCTGATCGGCACCGGAACCCAGGGACGCAACGCCCTGCCGCATCTGCTCGCCGCGAACCCGCAGCTGCGCAAACTGATGGTGTATGGCACCCACCCCGAGGGCCTGGAAGCCGTGCACCGCGGGCTCGCCGAGCACCACCCGCACGCGCTGCTCGAGACGGTCACCGATCCGCGCGCGGCGGCGGCGACGGCCGACGTCGTGCTGGCGACGGCGGGCCCGGCCACCGAGGTCGCGCTCGAATCCGACGATCTGGCACCGGGTTCGGTGGCGGTGCTGGTCGGATACGGGCTCGCGCCCTCCACGCTGCACGACGCCGACCGCGTGATCGCGACCAGCGCCGAGCAGATGGCCCTGACCGGCACCGACATGGCGGGCCCCGACGGCACGCTGCGCCCGGTGGACGCCGAGCTGCCGCAGATCCTGAATCGCCGTGCGGTCGCGCGCCGTTCGGACGAGGAGCGCGTCTTCGTCTACAACAGTGGACTGGTGCTGACCGACATCGCGGTCGCTCACGCGCTGGCCGAGCGGGCGATCACCGAAGGCCGCGGTACGGAGGTGCCCCTGTGGGATTAGCGCACGGAGGTACCCGGTGGGTCTAGAACAGGCGAGTGTCGCCGTGCAGCCGGGGGCCGAGGCGAACGAGTCGATCGGCGCGGCGCCGATGCCCGCGCATCTGGACCAGTGGGAGCGTCGCCTGCTCGCAGATCCGGATCTTCTGGCAGACCTGGCTTTCGCGATGGGCGGCCCGTTCCACGTCATGTATCCGGCGCGAGTCGGTCACAACATCCGAGCCTTCCACGCCGCGTTCACGCAGGCCGGGGTGCACGGCACGATCTACTACGGCAAGAAGGCGAACAAAGCCGGGTGTGTCGCACGCGCGTGCGCGGAAAACGGTGCGGGTGTCGACGTCGCCAGCGTCGGCGAGCTGACCGCGGCGCTGGCGCAGGGCGTGCGCGGCGCCGAGCTCATGGTGACCGGCCCCGCCAAGGCGGACGAACTGCTCTGGCTGGCCGCCCGGCACGGCGCGCTGATCGCGGTGGACGACCTCGGGGAGATCGACCGGCTCGCCGCGCTGGCCCCCGCGAGTGAGCCCGCGCGCGTGCTGATCCGCGTGCTGCCCACGGCCTCGGCCAGCCGGTTCGGCATGACACCCGCCGAAATCGAGGACGCACTCGCGATCCTGGGCGGGCACGATTCGATCCGGCTGGAAGGCTTCAGTTTTCACCTCTCCGGCTACGACGCGGTGGCACGGGCGGAACTGGCGGGCGAGCTGATCGCCCGCTGCCTGCACGCGCGCACGCTGGGACATCCGGCCACCACGGTCTCGATCGGCGGAGGCTTCGGGGTCGATTACGTCGCGGCGGACGCCGCGCTGGAGTTCACCGCGGGTGTGAACAGACAGTGGTTCCACTCCGGGAAGTCCTTCGATTCGTACTATCCGTACCACTTTCCCGTGCCCGGCGCGGCCATGCTCGCCCGGATTCTCTACCACGACGATCTGGCCGGACGATTGCGGGACAACGCCGTGCGCCTGGCCATCGAACCGGGCCGCGCGCTGCTCGCGCACGCGGGATGCACCGTCTTCCGCGTGCAGGGCAGCAAGACCAGGCATGCGCACGGCCGGCCCTACCGGTTGCTCACCGTCGACGGCACCAGCCTCAGCCTCTCGGAACAGTGGTTCGACAGCGAGTACCTCCCCGATCCGGTGCTGTGGCCCGAGCGGCCCGGCGACCCGACACCGACCAGCGTCGGTGCGGCCACCTGTCTGGATTCCGACATGCTGAGCTGGCGGCGCGTGCCGCTGCCCCGCGCAGCCGCGGTCGGCGACCTGCTGATCTACCCGAATACCGCTGGTTATCAGATGGATTCGAACGAGTCCGCCTTCCACGAACTGCCCATCCCACCGAAAGTCGTGCTGCACGACGCGCCCGGCGACCGCTTCCGCTGGACCCGCGACGGCAACTGACCCGACTTCCCCGACCCGTAACAGGAGACATCAATGCCGCTCGTCACGCGCGTGACGGATCTGATCGGCCGCACGCCGCTGTTCGAGCTCGCGGCCACCGCGACCGGCACCCGCCTGCTGCTCAAACTGGAGCAGTTCAACCCGACCGGCGCGGCCAAGATCAGGATGGCGCGCGAAATGGTGCTCGACGCCGAGCGGCGCGGTTTGCTGCGCAGTGGCGGACATATCATCGAATCCACGTCCGGCAACACCGGGCTCGGCCTCGCGGTAGTTGCCGCCGAACGTGGGTATCGCTTCACCGCAGTGGTCGACCATCACGCATGTAAGGACAAACTGCGCGCGATGCGGGCAATGGGTGCGGAACTGGTGTACGTCGCCGACGAGGGCGACGACAACCTCGCCACCTCGGCACGGGAGGACCTGGCCGAGGCGATGGCGGCCGAGCGGGACGACGCGTTCTTCACCGAGCAGCACAACAACGACGCCAACGCGGTGGGCTACTACCCGGTGGCGGAAGAGTTGCTGGAAGACGTCGAGCGGGTCGACATCCTGCTGTCCGCCGTCGGCACCGGAGGTTCGCTGTTCGGCACCGCGACCCGGCTGCGGCAGCTGGGTTGCACCCCCTACGTGATCGGCGTGGAGCCGGTCGGCTCGATCGCCTTCGGCGGCCCGGGCGGCCCGTACTGGCAGTCGGGCACCGGCACCCCGCCGGGCGCGACCATCGGCACCGCCGTCGACTACTCCTTGCTGGACGAGGGCGTGAAGGTCACCGATGTGGCGGCCTTCGCGACCGCCCGCGCGGTGGCCGCGGAACTGGGCCTGATGATCGGCGGGTCGGCGGGCGGGTCCGTGTACGCCGCGCTCACCCGGCTCGAGGAGTTTCCGCCGGGCTCCACTGTGGTCACCATCGTGTGCGATGGCGGAGAGAAGTACCTGGACACGGTGTTCGACGACGACTGGATGACCGAGCGCGACCTGCTCGACCCCGGCACCGAACGCGAGGTCGCCGTGCTGCTGCGGCGCTACGCGCCCGCCGCCCGCAACGCACTGGTGCAAGCGCGGTGAGGTCCGGTTGCCCGCGTAAGACGACGCTCTCGCCCTCTGCGAAGGAGAACCGGTGATCGTGACGAGTTTCCGCGGCGACGGCGGGCGGCTCACCGCGCTCGCGACGCCGATCGCGTTGACCCAGCTGGCCCAGATAGCGGTCTCGACCACCAACATCGCGCTGATGGGCACGCTCGGCGTGCGCCAGGTGGCCGCGGGCGGGCTGGCGATCGTGCTGTTCAACCAGATCCGCACTATGTGCGTCGGACTGATCACCGCCAGCGGCAACCAGATCGCCACCGCCGTGAGCGCGGCGGGCAAGCGCGGTGACTCGCCGGATCCGGAGATCCGTGACCTGCTGCGCTCGAGCTTCGCGATCGCCACGGTCGCCGGTCTGCTCGGCGGCGCGGTGCTGATCGGGCTCGGGTGGATGCTGCCCTGGCTCGGGCAGGACCCGGGCGTGCTCGCCGACGCCCGTCCGCTGATGGTGGCGCTCGCGCCCGGTCTGCTGCCCTGCCTGTGGTTCCAGGTCCTGCGCCAGTACACGGTCGGCATGCAGCGCCCGCAGGCGCTGTTGCTGGTCACGCTCGGCTCGGTGGTGCTCAACCTGGTCCTGGCGTTCGGCCTCATCCACGGCAAGGCCGGGCTGCCCGCGCTCGGGCTGACCGGCATCGGGGTCGCGACCTCGCTGGTCTTCCTGATCACCTTCGGCGTGTTCTGGGCGATGGTGTGGCACGACGACGAACTCGGCCGCACTCTGCCCAGGACCCCCCTGCCGGTACGGCTCACCACCGTGCGCGCCGAGTTGCGACTCGGCACGCCGATCGCGCTCACCTACGGCTCCGAGGCCGGCATGTTCTCGGTGCTCGCGCTGGTCATGGGCAGCATCGGCCCGGCGGCGCTGGCGGCGCACAACGTCGTCTACCAGATCATCTACATCGTCTTCCAAGTGGCGATCGGCCTCTCGCACGGTGCGTCGATCCTGGTCAGTCACGCGGTCGCGCGGGACGAGCACGCGCACGCCCGCGCGCTGGCCTGGCTGGCGCTGCGGCACGCCGCGGTGATCGCGGCGGTGACGGGCACGATCTACGTGCTCGCGCCCGATCTGGTGCTGCGGCCTTTCCTGGATTCCTCGGATGCCGACACCATCCGCCTCGCGCACACCCTGCTGCTGATCGGCATCGTGTTGCAGTTCTTCGACGCCGCGCAGAACATCGGCACCGGCCTGTTGCGCGGGCTGAAGGCGACCAACGCCGGCTTCCGGCTCTCGCTGATCGGCTATTGGGGCGTCGGCCTGCCCGTCGCCCTGCTGCTGGCCTACCCGGCCGGGCTCGGCGCGGCCGGCGTCTGGTGGGGCCTGACCGCGGGCTTGGCCACCACCGCGATCCTCATGCTGCGCCGCTACTTCACGTTGCTCGGCGAACGGGAACGCGACCGGCCCCGCCTGCTTCCGGAGACCCTCACCACCCAGAGCTGATCGGTTGCTCGAGTCTCGCGGCCGGGGCACTCCTGATCGCCCCGGCCCCGAATATCGGCTGGGTCGATCCCCTTCGGTGTCCGAGCGGTGCGCGAGGGGCGCTTCGCCGTCGCCGCGACTGCCCCGGACAGCGCCGCAAGAGGGAGGCGGCCGAGCGCGAATCGCGCCATCGGTCGGAGGCTCGAAACCCTCGTCGATCCAGGCGACGACGCGGCGCCCACGTTGCGGGTAATCGCATGTTCGCACCGGCGGTCCCCTGACGCGGAACCACCCCGGTCGCAGCCCGCTCCAGAGCACTGCCGAACGACGCGACGCGCACCGAGCAGGGGTGCGCGGCGAGTTCGTCGATCACCGCCGTGGAAAAGGGGCGTCACGTAGCGTTGAAGGGTCGTCGGTCGGGCTGAGAGCGTGCGCGCGGCCCGGGATCGGGAGGTGCCGGATGCTCAGCGTGTTCTCCTCGCCAGGGCATTACGTGCAGGGCCGGGACGCCACAGCCGCGCTCGGCGCGGAGATGACGCGGCTCGGCCTCGGGGGTCCGGTGCTCATCGTGGCCGGCTCCAGCGCCTTCCGGCTGCTCGCCGATACCTGGGAGCGCTCGCTGACCGACGCGAAGATCGCCTCTTCGATCCATCTGTCCGGCGGCGAATGCAGCCGGGCGGAGATCGCGCGGATCGCCCACGCCGTCGAGGAGACCGGCAGCACGGTGGTGCTCGGCGCAGGCGGCGGCAAGGTGCTCGACGCGGCGCGCGCGGTCGCCGACGATCTCGACCTGCCGATGATCAGCTGCCCGAGCACCGCCTCCAGCGACGCGCCGTGCAGCGCCCTGTCGGTGATCTACACCGATGCGGGCGAGTTCGAGGCGTATCAGCTGGTCCGGCGGAATCCGGCGCTGGTGCTGGTGGACACCTCGGTGGTCGCGCAGGCGCCCGCCCGGCTGCTCGCCGCGGGGATGGGCGACGCGCTCGCCACCTGGTTCGAGGCGCGCACGTGCAGCGCCGCGCAGGTGCGCAACATGCGCGGCGGGGCCTCCACACGCAGCGCCACCGCGCTGGCCGAGCTCTGTTACCGCACGCTGCTGGCCGACGGCGCGCAGGCGCTGAGCGCCGTCCGCACGCACAGCGTCACACCGGCGCTGGAGCGCGTCGTCGAGGCCAACACCCTGTTGTCCGGGCTCGGCTTCGAATCGTCGGGGCTGGCCGCGGCGCACGCCGTGCACAACGGTCTCACCGCCGCCGCACGGACGCGCCCCTTCCTGCACGGCGAGAAGGTGGCCTTCGGCACCGTCACCCAACTGGTGCTCGAGGGCGCGCCCGCGTCGGAGATCGCTACGGTGCTCGATTTCTGCGCCGCGGTGGGCTTGCCGACCACGCTCGCCGCGCTCGGGCTGCCCGATGCCGACGAGGAGACGCTGACGGCCATCGCGACCCGGGCGACCGCCCCGGGGGAGACCATCCACAACGAACCCTTCGCGGTGGACGCCGCGATGGTCGTGGACGCGCTGCGCGCCGCCGATGCGCTCGGCCGGTGACGAATCCCACACCCGCTGCCGTTCCCCCAGCGTCGACACCGAAACCTCACCTTCCCGCAAGCGTGTCTTCACCAACCGTCGGGAAACCTGTCCGTAACCGACGCTATCGTGGCGACGGAGTCAAGCCGATGGCGGGCAACCCGCCAGGAGGGATTCGGTCCGGTGGCCATCACCAGAGTCGCGGAGTATCCGCGTCCGGATCACGTGTTGTTCCACTTCAGCGACACACATCTCATCGCGGGCGACGACCCCCTGTACGGCGATGTCGACGCCGACCTGCGGTTACGGCAACTGCTCGAACAGGCCGCGGCGAGCCGGATCCGGCCGACCGCGATAGTGTTCACCGGCGACCTCACCGATCGGGGCGAGCCCGCCGCGTACGCCAAGCTGAAGTCGATCGTCGAGCCATTCGCCAGAAGTGTGCAGGCTCCGATCGTGTGGGTCACCGGCAACCATGACGACCGCGCCGCTCTGCGCGCCCGCCTGCTCGGCGAGTACCCCACCACTTCCCCGCTGGACCGGGTGCATCTGATCGACGGCCTGCGCATCGTCGCCTTGGACACCTCCGTCCCCGGCCACCACTACGGCGAGATCTCCGACGACCAGTTGGAGTGGCTGCGCTCGGTGCTGGCCGAACCCGCCCCGTTCGGCACCATCCTGGCCATGCACCACCCGCCGGTGCCGTGCGTGGCCGATCTCGCCGTCACCGTGGAGCTGCGGGATCAGCGCCGTCTGGCCGACGTGCTGGACGGCAGCGACGTGCGCGCGATCCTCGCCGGGCATCTGCACTTCTCCACCAGCGCGACGTTCGCAGGCATCCCGGTCTCGGTGGCCTCGGCCACCTGCTACAGCCAGGATCTCGGCGTCGCGCAGGGCGGCGTGCGCGGTCGTGACGGCGCGCAGGCCTTCAACTACGTGCACATCTACCCGGACACCGTGGTGCACTCGGTGGTGCCCATCGAACGCGGCAGCACGGTCGGCGCGCCCGCCACGCCGGAGGAGGCGCAGCGGCGGCTGACTCAGGAGGGCATCGTGATCCCGCCCGCCGCGCGCATCCCGCACGTCATGCGGCGCCCTGCGTCGACTCAGGAAGCGGACGGCGAGGCGGTGTGCTGAGCCGTTCCCACGGCGCCGCCTCGGGGTAGTACCCGGCGAGGAAATCCGACACGATCCGCACCCGTTCCGATTCGGCGACCTCCGGAAAACTGCCGTCGTTGAGGCAGAAGAAGTCGACGTCGCGATGGCGCGCCAGACCGTCCAGCCGGGACAGGCCGCTGTAGCTGGTGGTGTCGACATACCGCACCTTCGCCGCCTCCTGCGGCACGGCGCGCCCGGTCAGCATGGCGTAGTAGTGATACAGCGAGTTGGTGACCGAGATGTCGGTGGCCGCCCGGAACCGGCTCGCGCTCGTGCGCGCGAAGTCGGCGGCGAACTCCTCCTCCATCTCCAGCAGCACGCTGCGCCGCAGCGGCACGGGCGTGTGCTCCAGGTGCCGGGTGATGACGTAACCGAAACGATCGGCCAGCAACGCCCGATTGACCCGCGCCGCGTTCTCGAAACCGCTGCGCCGCTCGTTGTTGCCGCCCGGACCGATCCTGGTGTCCGCTTCGATGAACCGGCTCACGCCGCCCGGGGTGAAGAACATCGACGGACGCACCGGCCGCGCGAAGAACATGTCGTCGTTGGAGTACAGGAAGTGCTCGCTGAGCCCGTCGATGTGCTGTAGCTGGCATTCCACCGCGTGCGAATTGAACACCGGCAGACCGCTGACGTCCCGGAAATGGTCCACCGCCCGCACCACGGTCACCTTCGGATGCGCGGTCAGCCAGTCCGGCGGCGTGGAGTCGGTCGCGATGAAGATCCTGCGGATCCACGGCGCGTTCTTGTGCACCGACCGCAGCGCGTACTTCAGCTCGTCGATCTGCCGGATCCTGGCCTCCGCGTCGTCGCCCTCACCGACCACTACCTGGGCGAGCATCCCGGCGCGGCGGGCGCGGAATTCCGGGTCGGAACCGTCCACCCAGGAGAACACCAGGTCGATGTCGAAGCCGACGTCGCCGGGCTGCGGCGCGAACATGTCGGCGAGGGTGGGCCAGGTCCGATCGAACAGCCGCACTTGTGTCTGCTGGACGTCGGCGAGGTCGAAGACCGTCCGGGTCAGCGCGTTCGGGCGCGGACAGGTCACCGTGTCGCCGTGGTATTCCCACAGCTCCAGTTCGACGTGATGCGCCGGATCGTGGTCGCGCCCGAGCCGGAAGACGTTGTGCCGCAATTCCGCACAGGAGAATCCGGCCGACATCGCCGCGGCGGTCACCCGGCGCACCATCGGGCGATGCGCCGCGTCGGCCGCCAGCACGAGCCGGTGCCCGCTGTCGCGCACGAGCAGGAACGGCACCTCCGCGGCCGCCAGCTCCGCGCGCAAGTAGCCGAGATCCTCGATCATCGCCGCGGACACGGCGAAGTTGCTCGCCATGGTCCGCGTCACCATCTCCACCGCCCCCGAGTTCACTGCTCCCCTGTCCGTCATGACTGCCTCCACATCCGTCTGTTCACCGGTTTCCGACTGGTCCGGGGCACCGCGCCGAGCCGCGAGTCCACCGATGCGAGACATCGGCGAGAGCGAACCGCGCCCAGCGCGGTGACATTCAGACGTGGGGAAGGGAGCCGAAGCGGGCGTACGAATTGACCACCTGGCATGCAGACGACTGGTAGACCATTTCGTTTTCACCTCACTCACGGCCGGACGCGCGAAGCGTCATGAATGGAAGCGCTGCACTCGTGGCGGGAACTCGACGGCACGGGCGGCAGCCGCGGAGCCGGACAGTCATCGGCCGGCGGGAAGGTCGGCCCGGAAAACACCGGGCACCCCTAGGAATGATGCAACGCGCCGGAGGTTACGTCAATCGGCGCAGTTGAAACGGCTGCGCTCCGCTCTCTGCGCGGCGACCCATCATCCGGCGACGGCACAGCACACCCGCCGCTATAGTTAGGGTAGGCTCACCATAATCGTGCGGAGAAAGGGTCGTATCGGTGCGTGTCGTCATTCTGTTCGGAACCGAGATGGGCACCGCGGAGTCCGCGGCGGACAGCATCGCCGAGGAGCTGCGCGGCGCCTATGACGTCTCGGTGCACGACATGGCGGACTTCGACGTCGCGGAACTGGACGTCCGCGATTTCCACGTCGTCGTGTGCTCGACCTACGGCGACGGCGACCTGCCGACCGGCGCGGAGCCCTTCGCCGACGCGCTCGACCGCGACGCGCCGGACCTGAGCGGTCTCCGGTTCGCCGTCTTCGGGCTCGGCGACACGGTATACGGCGACACCTTCAACCGCGGCGGCGAGATCATCGCCGAGAAGCTCGCCGACCGCGGCGCCGTCCAGGTAGGTGAGCACGCGCGACATGACGCGTCGACCGAGGTCCGCGTCAGGGACATGGCGCGACAGTGGGCCGCCGCGCTCGACCTCCCCGCGCTGGTCTCGGCCTGACCGGCGGCGGCCGCGGGCCGATGGTCTGCGGAGTGCGGTCCGGACAAAGCGCACAGCGCCAGCGCGCAAGGCGCACAGCGCCTTAGACTGCTATCAAGCGCGGACAGCCCGCCGCGCTCGACGATCCATGAGGTGACGAAGATGGCAGCCGGAGCGAGCCCCGCCCAACGTCAGCACAACTCGACAGATCATCCCGAGCTGGACGTGCTTCCGGAGTGGCCGCTGGAGACGATCGGCGTGCTGGTGACGACCGATCCTGCGCCGCATGCGATTCCGGTGTCCTGGCCGGTGCGGGCCGGTGACCGGCGCATCCTGCTCAGCCTGAAGTACGACCGCGGTTCGCTGGCCCGGCTGCGCGACCATCCCGAGGTGGCGCTGCTGATCCTGGGCGGTGGCAATGTGGCGATGTGCGCCCGGGGGACCGCGCACGTGGTCGCCGAGCAGATGCCCGGCGCCGACGACTACGTCGCCGTCCGCATCGACGTCGACGTGATCGATGATCATCGCCAGTCGGCCTTCGCGGTGGTGCAAGGCATCCAGCGCACGGTGCTCGACGACGGGGGCGAACTGCGCGCGCTGAAGGGCCGGGTCAGCACCCTGCAATCCTGGGCCGACCACCACAACTGAAATCCGCCCGACGTTTTCCGGGCGTATGAAAGAGGCGGCACCGGTGGTGCCGCGCGGAAGGGGATCATGAGCGTCACTCTGGCCAAAGGCGGCAACGTCTCGCTGTCGAAGCAGGCGGCGAATCTCACCAAGGTGTCGGTGGGGCTCGGCTGGGACGTGCGTACCACCACCGGCGCCGACTACGACCTCGACGCCAGCGCGCTCGCCTGCGGACCGAACCTGAAAGTGCTGTCCGACCAGCACTTCATCTTCTACAACAACCTGCGCTCGCCCGACGGTTCCATCGAGCACACCGGCGACAACCTCACCGGCGCGGGGGAAGGCGACGACGAGGTGATCAACGTCGACCTCACCGCCGCGCCGCCGACCATCACCAACATCTTCTTCCCGGTGTCCATCCACGACGCCGACGCCCGCGGCCAGTCGTTCGGCCAGATCCGCAACGCCTTCATCCGCGTCGTCGACGCCGCCACCGGCGTCGAGCTGGCGCGCTACGACCTCACCGAGGACGCGTCCACCGAAACGGCCATGATCTTCGGCGAGTTGTACCGCCACAACAACGAGTGGAAGTTCCGCGCCATCGGCCAGGGGTATGCCTCCGGCCTGGCGGGCATCGCCCGAGACTACGGCGTCAACGTCTGATCGAATTCCCCAATGCTGCCCGGGGTCTTCCGGTCGATGCACACCATCGAATTCCGGAAGACCCGAGCGGCGTCGATTCAGTACCGGCCGAGCTGAGCCCAACCGCTACCGCCTGTGCAGGGGGGTGGATTACGACCGATCGAACTCCCCGCGACTACTCCGACCATGAAGACATCCCACTCGTCAGGAGCGAAGACCAACGCCGGACCAGTGGAGTTCTTCGAGTCGCGGCCGCCGACAACGCCGCGCACCCACCATCGGCTATGAACACTTCGCTACAGACGTCTCCACCGGCCGACGCCGCCTACCCGACGGCCATTAGACCACTCAGGTGCTGCCGATTTCGGCGGGCAGCGAGCAGACTGCGCGATATCCGGCACCTGCCGTGTCCGCACTGTGGTGTCGGTATCGGTCGTCACCGATTTCCACCCGATCCCCTTGCCCCGGATCGCCGATAGGAGCACGCCCGGCTATGGTCCGGTGGTGTTGTCGCCGCTTCCCGGAGTCATCGCTTGGCCGGTGATCGGCTATGCCACGGTCCTGATCGCCGGAAGGCTGTTGCTGTGCAGGGACACGATCGCCGATCAGTTCCTGAATCGGATATTCCTGTGGTGCCTGCTCAGCTTGCTGCTGTTCCGGTGCACGTGGACGTCCGGCGTCACCAGTCTGGCACAGCTGTTGGCCCTCGGCTGCCTGGTCATGATGTCCATGTACATTCTCGGCCTCGCTCAATTTTGGGACGCCGACAGCGATGTGGCGGCGATCTGGCGCCGCCAGCGCACCTACTGCTATATGGCGGTGGTCGCAGCGGTCGCGATACTTGTTGCAGGCGCCCACGCTCGCGCCGCAGGGAGGTCCGTCGATATCGGTCTAGGGCTCCATGGGATGGTCCTCGGGATCGCCTTCGGCGTCCCAATGGCGGTGTGCGCGTCGACGCTGATGTGCGCTGGCCTTCGAGAACTCCGGCGAAGCGAACTAGCGACGGAAAGAATCTTCTGCTTCGCCCAGATAGCCTGCTGCACCTTCATCCTCACCAATCAGGCAGTCTCTACGACGCAGGCACTGACCGGATGGCCCGATCTCGGGCCGCAACTGCCGCGCGTGGAGTTCATCACCGTCGTATGCTTCCTCATCAGCATGACGTTCGCCGCGGTACCGCTGGGGACCTGGTTGATCGAAAGCGGAGGACTGGACCGGAGCGGGCGTGCTTGTCGTCGGCTGCAACCACTGTGGCGCGACCTCACCGCCGCGGTGCCGGAGATCGTGCTGTCACCGGACACCGACGCGCCTTCGCGGACCATTCCGGACACCCGCCTACTTCGGATGACCGTCGAGATCCGCGACGCCCTGTTGCATCTGAGGCCATATTTTCCAGAGGAACTCGACGGTTCGAGCACGAAAGGGGGCCTATCGCATTCGGGTGTAGCAGATTACGCACGACGCCTCGCCCTTGCCGTGCAGGTCAGGCAAGCCGGTGGGCCACCGACTAGTTCGGAGGCGATCCCGCAGCTGTCCTCGGCCGCACGAAATTTCGACACCGACCTGCGGTATCTGCTCGATCTGGCGCAGGCTTGGCCGCACGCTCGCGCCGCGATAGCCGGGGATGAGCCGATCAAGTCGGCCGGTGCATGCGCCAATCCTCGGCTGTGACCGGACGGCGCCGGCCGCGGTTCTTCTCGGCCGGCGTCTTCCGCGGCGCGGATGGTTGCGCAAGGGCGGGTGGCCTCGCGAAAGCATTCCGCGCGGCAGGTCGGTTCGGCCGGATCCGACCGTCTTCATCCGCGCGAGTCGGCCCAGCGTGTGACGCCTGCCGGTCGCGCCTGCGACCGAGAGAACTTACCCTCGACAACGCCGGCGGCAAACGCTTCCCATTCGGCCGGAGAGAAAACCAGCGCGGGGCCTGCGGGACTCTTCGAGTCGCGGACGCCGACACCGCCATCAAGGAACGCGACTTCGACGCATTCCGAGCCGCCGGCGCTGTGCTTACTCTTGAACCACTCAGCCGTGGATAGATCGACCTTCATACCGCCAACTCCCTCGCTACCTGCCGGAGCAGGTGCCTGCTCTGCACCGGGTCCAACGCCGCGCTCTCGGTGGCAGCGAACGCCTTCCGGTACATCCGCTCATCCTGCGCTCGTTCAAGGTACATGTCGCCCGCGTAGCCTTCGAGGAAGACAACCGACGGTGCTAGATTCTCCCCTTTCGAGTCGAAGCCGAAGTCCAGGATCACGTACGGCCCGACGTACAGACCGACGGGAAATCCCGCTGCGAACGGAAGTATCCGCACCTCCACGTTGTCGCGAGTACTCATGTCCGCGATGTGCCGGTGCTGCGCTGCCATCGTCTTCCGGCTTCCCACCAACGTCCTCAGGGCAGCTTCCTGCAGAATCACTTTCAGCGTTATCGGACGCACACGTCGGGTAACGACTGCCTGTCGCTTGATCCGCAGCTGCACTCGCCGGTCCAGTTCCTGGTCCGTATCGTCGGGGAAGTAGATGCGATCGAGAGCTCTCGAGTAGTCAGGGGTCTGGAGGATTCCCGGAACCAGATTTGGGCGGAACATCGTCAATGACGTCGCGGCGAATTCGAGCCCGACGTACATGTTGAAGCTTTTTCGGATCACAGAGTTTGCTCTTACTCCACTGCATCATGGCCGCGACTTCCTCCAGCGTCGCGCCGAGTTCGCTGCGCCCGTCACGCAGGTACCTGCCGAGCTGGCGCTTGGTGAGGGTCGAGCCGCCCTCATCGGTCATGTCTCACACTCCTGCCGTCGTGTTGCCGAGGGATTCAAGCGCTCTCAGCGTGGCACCACGCCTGCGGGTTCGGAGCGTTTCGGTGGGATCCCACCGCGGGATCTCTGGATGGTCGGTCAACCGCAGCAGACCGGGTCGTCGCACGGGTCGCCGACTTCGCTGCCGTACGCCGTGAAGTTCCGGATGGGCGCCAGGACTTGCTCGGTGGTGCCGGCATCCAATGAGGGCGCCGAACCGGCGCTGGGTTTGCCCCAGGCCGACGGGGTGTCGTCGATATCGAAGCGTGGCGCGCCGTCGATGAAAAGGGTCCACAGTGGATGGTCCGGGAAACCGTTCAGCCGCAGGACCCACCACCGGCCGTCGACGAAAGCGGCGACGGGAAATCGGCCGACTCCGGTCCTGTGCCAGTGCGGTCGCGCATGGAGTTCGGGATACGGCATCGTTTCAGTGTCGCTGATCCGGCTCTCGCCTGCCGACGGGTTGCGCCACCGGCGCGACGTGGCAGCCTACTCGTCTTCCTCCGGCCAGAATGCGCGCCAATCCGCTGCGGTCAGCGGAAGGCGTTCGCCGCGGTCCTTTTCCGCCGCGTCCTCCGTCGCACGAATAGCGGCGGCGAAAGTCAGCGTCGATTTGCGGAGCCGTTCCTCGGCGCTTTCCGGACCGCCGAGGTGCACCACTCTGAGCGCTTCGGGGACGAGATCGGACGGGAGACCCGCTTTCGTGCTGCGGGAGACGATCTTCTCGGCGAGGGCCAGGGCGGGCTGGGCCATGGCGATACCGTCCAAGCAGGAGCGGCGGGACTTCTCGGCGGACTTGCGTTCCTCCCACGCTCGTTCCTGGGCGGCGATCTTCTCCGCCACCGACGCGCCGGGATCGACCGCGGCGTCGCCCAGGTGCGGGCTGCGGTTGACCAGCTTGGCGACCAACGCCGCCGCGACGTCGTCGACGGTGAATTCGCCTGCGGCCTGGGCGATCCTGGAATGGAACAGCACCTGCAGCAGCAGATCCCCGAGTTCTTCCTTGATCGTCTCGGCGTCGCCGTCCTGGATGGCGTCGAGCAGCTCGTAGGTTTCCTCGAGCAGATAGGGTCGCAGCGAGTCGTGGGTCTGGGTGACCTCCCACCCGCCGAAATGCCAGAGACGATCCATGACCTCGACGGCTCCGGCCAGTCCCGCCGCGATTACCGCCGTGTCGGTGCGCGCGACCGCGGCACCGTCCGGCGCGGAACGATCCGCGCCGCCGGACGCGCGCCCGGCGGCGCGGTGCCGGGCGGCCCGCAGAATGGACTCGTCGCGAGTCGAACTCATCGCGCCGCCATCTCGGCGGCCACGGTGAGGTCGACCGCGCCCTGCGCCTTCCCGTCCAACGCCAGCAGCAGGTCGGCGACGAACTGCAGCAGCACCACGTCCCGGACGCGCTCGGCCCCGACACTGTCTTCGACACGTGGCAACGGAACCTGCACCACCCCGGACGCGGCACGGTATCCGGCGCTCGGGTAGAGCCGCTTGAGGCGCAACTGCTTGGAATCGGGCAGGTGCAGCGGCGAGATCTTCAAGGTGGTCCCGGTGACGGCGATCTCGGTCACCTCGTACTCGCGGGCGAGCAACCGCAACTTGGCCACCGAGACCAGGCGCCCGACCTCGACGGGCAGCGGACCGTAGCGGTCGACGAGTTCCTCCACGACCTGCGCCAGCGCCGAATCCTCCTGCGCGGCAGCCAGTTTTCGGTACGCCTCCAACCGCAGCCGGTCGCTGGCGATGTAGTCGGGCGGGATGTGCGCGTCGACGGGCAGGTCGATGCGCACCTCCTTGACCTCCTCGGTGGTGATCGGCTTGCCGTCCGCGGCGGCGCGATACGCCTCGACGGCCTCACCGACCAGCCGCACGTAGAGATCGAAGCCGACACCGGCGACGTGGCCGGACTGCTCGGCGCCGAGCACGTTGCCCGCGCCGCGAATCTCGAGGTCCTTCATCGCGACCGCCATGCCCGCGCCGAGGTCGGAGTTCTGCGAGATGGTGGCCAGCCGGTCATAGGCCGTCTCGGTGAGCGGCTTCTCCGGCGGATACAGGAAGTAGGCGTACCCGCGTTCCCGGCTGCGCCCGACCCGCCCGCGCAACTGGTGCAACTGCGAGAGGCCCAGCGCGTCGGCGCGTTCCACGATCAACGTGTTGGCGTTGGAGATGTCCAGGCCGGTCTCGATGATCGTGGTGCACACCAGCACGTCGTATTCGCGCTGCCAGAAACCCTGCACGGTGGACTCGAGCGCGTCCTCGTTCATCTGACCGTGCGCGACCACCACCCGCGCCTCCGGCACCAGATCGCGAATCCGCTTGGCCGCCTTGTCGATCGACGACACCCGGTTGTGCACGTAGAAGACCTGGCCGTCGCGCAGCAGTTCGCGGCGGATGGCGGCGGTGACCTGCTTGTCGTTGTAGGCGCCCACGTAGGTGAGCACCGGGTGGCGTTCCTCCGGCGGGGTCAGGATGGTCGACATCTCGCGGATCCCGGCCAGGCTCATCTCCAGGGTGCGCGGGATCGGGGTGGCCGACATGGTGAGCACGTCGACGTGCGTGCGCAGCGCCTTGATGTGCTCCTTGTGCTCCACGCCGAACCGCTGTTCCTCGTCGACCACGACCAGACCGAGATCCTTCCAGCGCACGCCGGTCTGCAGGAGCCGATGGGTGCCGACCACGATGTCGACGCTGCCGTCGGCCATTCCCTCCAGCACGGCTCGGGCCTCGGGCGGATCGGTGAAGCGCGACAGGCCCTTCACGGTGATCGGGAAGCCCGCGACGCGCTCGGTGAACGTCTGCAGATGCTGTTGCGCCAGCAGCGTGGTCGGCACCAGCACGACGACCTGCTTGCCGTCCTGCACCGCCTTGAACGCCGCGCGCACCGCGATCTCGGTCTTGCCGTAGCCGACATCGCCGCAGACCACCCGGTCCATCGGGACCGGCTTCTCCATGTCCGACTTCACCTCGGCGATGGCGGTCATCTGGTCGACGGTCTCGGTGAACGCGAACGCGTCCTCCATCTCCTTCTGCCACGGCGTGTCCGGTCCGAAGGCGTGGCCGGGCGCCGCCTGACGGGCCGCGTACAACTGCACGAGTTCGCCCGCGATCTCGCGCACCGCCTTGCGCGCCTTGCGCTTGGTGTTGGCCCAATCCGAACCGCCGAGCTTGGACAGGCCCGGCATCTCGCCGCCGACGTAACGGGAGAGCTGGTCGAGCGACTCCATCGGGACGAACAACCGGTCGCCGGGCTGGCCGCGCTTGCTCGGCGCGTACTCGATCACCAGGTACTCGCGGCGGGCGCCGCCGACGGTGCGCTCGATCATCTCGACGAACTTGCCGATGCCGTGCTGGTCGTGCACCACCATGTCGCCCGCGCTCAACGCGAGCGGGTCGACCTGGTTGCGGCGCTTGGCCGGCATCCGCTTGCCTTCGGCCGGCGCGGTGACCCGGTTGCCGGTGAGGTCGGATTCGGCGACGACCACCAGGCCGGCGTCCTCGAACACCAGACCGTCGTGCAGCGAGCCGCACAGCACGCCCACCACGCCCTCGTTCGGCTCGGCGCCCGTCGGCAGCACGGCGGCGGGCACGTCGGCATCCGCCAGCCGCTCCAGGATGCGCTGCGCCGTGCCGTGACCGGCGACCACCACCACGGCTCTGCCGCCGGTGGTGACGTGGGCGCGCAACGAGGCGAACAGGGTCGCCACCAGTTCGTCGGATCCGCGCGCGGCGGGGCCGGGTAGCACCCGCAGCACCACCTCGGACGAATTCCCGGAGGCCAGCGGGCTCAGCGTCCACCAGGGCAGGCCTTGCCGGTCGGCGCTGGCGTGGATCTCCGGCAGCGGGCGGTAGGCGGAGGCGGCCAGGTCGAGGCCGTGCCCGCCGAGCGGCGCGGCGCCGCCGAACGAGGCCGCCGTCCAGGAGGCCTCGAGGAATTCCTCGCCGGTGCGCACCAGGTCGGCCGCGCGGGTGCGAATCTTCTCCGGATCGCACAGCAGCACGTGCGTTTTCTCCGGCAGCACCTCGGTGAGCAGGCACAATCGTCCCGGTTGCAGCACCGGCAACAGCGCTTCCATGCCCTCGACCGGGATGCCCTGCGCCAGCTTCTCCAGCATCTCCACCAGCGCCGCGTCGGCCGCGTTGGCGACGGCGACCTCGGCGGCGCGCTCGCGCACTTCGGGGGTGAGCAGCAGTTCCCGGCACGGCGACGCGACCACCACGTCCACCGTGACGTCCGGCAGCGAGCGCTGGTCGGCGACGGCGAACGGCCGTAGTTCGGTGACCTCGTCGCCCCAGAACTCCACGCGTACCGGGTGGTCGGCCGTGGGCGGGAAGACGTCCAGGATGCCGCCGCGCACCGCGAACTCGCCGCGCTTGCCCACCATGTCGACCCGGGTGTAGGCGAACTCGACCAGTCGCACGAGCAGTTCGTCGAAGTCCAGCTCGGCGCCGACGCGCAGCACGATCGGCTCGATATCGCCGAGCCCGCCCGCCATCGGCTGCATCAGCGATCGCACCGTGGTCACCACCACGCGTAGCGGCGCGGGGAAGTGCGGGTCGTCGGGATGGGCGATCCGGCGCAGCACCTCCAGCCTGCGCCCCACCGTGTCCGCGCCGGGTGAGAGCCGCTCGTGCGGCAGCGTCTCCCAGGACGGGAACTGCGCGACCGCCGGGCCGAGCATCTCCGTCAGCTCGACGGTCAGATCGTCGGCCTCCCGGCCGGTGGCCGTGACCACTACCAGTGGCCGCTCGGCCGCCACCCGCGCCGCGACGAACGGCCGCACCGCCGACGGCGCGACCAACGCGACCGACGAGGTGCCGATCAGCTCCGTGACGGTCCGTAGCGAGGTATCGGCACCAGCCGCGGCGGCCAGTCCCGCCAGCGGCGGACGGTGGGTGGACATCGACAACTCCTGAGCGCAGGCGACACGTTTCGAGCGGCCCACCGAGTCTAGTGAAGCGAGCATCTCGTTTTCGCAGCGCCCGCACCGCGACGCGGCGGCGGTCCAGCGCCCGAGCACCCCTCCGCGCCGCCGCCGTCACACTTCGCGGCCCTCACCCCGCGGCGTGTTCCGGCTGACAGCGGCGGAACCAGGATCGAGCCGCACCGAGAAGCACCCGACCGGGGAAGCCTCGGCGATCCACGCCCAACGCCGACCCGCACCGGGTTCCGAGGAACCGAGACAGCGCCAGCACCGGTTCGTGGCCCGACTACCGCTCATGCCCGTCAGGGAGCCGCAGTCGCCGCACGAGGAACCAGCACACTTGGCGAGCACCCGGGGTAACCCACGCACGCGGCGAGCCCGAGCCCGCTCAGCCGTGCCACCGCGCGCGGCGTAGCGCGAGTTCGAACGCCAACGCGCCCGCGGCACCGCAACCACGCCGTCGGAGCGAAGCTGCTCAAGGGCGCTGCGCGCTCCGCCATGGGGGGAAGTTCTCTTTTCGTGTCAGCGGGACCGAGCACCCACCGGCCGCAGCCCGGCTCCCGTTCGACCGGCCACCACATACCCACCGAAGAAGCAACCGGCCGCAGACCCCGACCGACAGCGAGCCACCACAACCCGCGCACCCCCTGTCATTGAGCCACGGCACCGACGCGCCCGGCGCACCGCAACCACGACTTCCGAGCGAAGCGAGACCGAGCATGCGCGTTCGCGGCCCGGCTCGCGTTCGAGCGGCCGACGCGTACGCGACGAAGGAGCAAGCGGCGGTCGCTCGAACGCGAGCCACCAGGGTGCGAACACGTCGCGACGTAGTCGCGACCGAAATTACGGCACGTAGCGCCGTAGCCGCCTGGCCGCGAACTCCCGGAAGTACGAGAGCTTTTCGGCCGGCACGATGGCCGGGAGCAGGAAGTACCAGGCGCGCTCCATCCGGACCGCCATCTGGTCGATGGACTCGGTGCCGACAGCGATGATGTGCACGCCCGCGGCCATCTCCTGCCACAGCAGCCCGATGACCTCCGCGTCCAGGTCGGCGACGAGGTCGCCCTGGGCGATGGCGCGCTCGGCGAGCAGCCGGTAGGTGTCGCCCCAGTTCTTGGCGATGTTGTCACCCTGGGCGCCGCGGTAGTCGCCGATCTGATGGGTCAGCTTCAGCATGGCGCCGACCATCGGATCGTTCATCGATAGATCGGCGACGACGTAGGTGATGCCGATGCACGCTTCCAGCGCGGGCACCCTGGGATCGAAGAAGCCCTGACACGAGCTGGTCAGTCGCTCGTTGCCCTGGTCGACCACGGCGCGCGCCAGCTCTTCCTTCGAGCCGAAGTGAAAATACAAGGCGCCCTTGGTGACATTGGACTGCGCGATGATCTCGCTCAGGCTCGCATTCGCATATCCCAAGCGCAGAAAGACATCGGCAGCGCCTGCCAGGACGGAGTCGCGGGTGATCTCCGCGCGCGCTTGCCTAGCCATCAGATCCGCCTGTCATCCTAAAAACCAGCCATCCTGAAGTAGACCGACATCCCGAAGTTGACCGACTTACCGCCCGAACAGCACCCAAAGGATGGGTGAACCGTACCACCAGGCGCGCGCCCAGCAGCCAATTCGAGCATTCGGCAAGACCAGTCGCGCAATTTGCTGGTTAACAATCCGGGTCACTCACCGGCGCCCGCGCGCCACTCCGAACTCAACCGCGGATCGGCCTCCAGATGACTGAGCCCGTTCCAGCACAGGTTCACCAAGTGGGCCGCCACAACCTCTTTCGACGGCTTGCGCTCGTCAAGCCACCAGGTGGCGGCGGTGGCGACCTGACCGACGAGCGCTTGCGCGTAGAGGGTGCTCAGGCTGGTGTCGAACCCGCGGCGCGCGAAATCTCCGGCCAGAATGTGCGCCACCTGATTGGTCGCCTCGTTGAGCAAACTGGAGTACCGGCCCTCGGCGGCGGCGGCGGGCTGATCGCGCACCAGAATTCGAAACCCGTCGGTTCGTTCTTCGATGTAGGTCAGCAGCGCCAGCGCGACCTGTTCGAGGCGGATCCGCGACCGGTTGCGGGTGAGCGAGGAGGTGATCATGTCCAGCAGCATCGACATCTCCCGGTCGACGACCACCGCGTACAGCCCCTCCTTGCCGCCGAAGTGTTCGTACACCACGGGTTTGGAGACCTGGGCGCGTTGCGCGATCTCCTCGATGGACGTCGCGTCGTAGCCGCGTTCGGCGAACAGCGCGCGCCCGATCTCGATCAGTTGCTGACGCCGCTGGGTGCCGGTCATTCGTGGCCGGGACACTCGATGCGACTCACCCGAAGACACCCCTGCTCCTCCGCCCTCTCCGCGTTGTGGCCGGTCGTGCGTGCCCCGACGGTTCCCTCCGAGCCGACGATCGCATGCCGTCGGCGCGTCGCGGGCGAGCCCGGCGAGTTGCCCGCGTGCGTGCCGAGTCGGCCGTCGCGCCGAAGCTCCGGCGCGCGGCACCGACATTCGGATACCACTGTCCCAGACCGGCCGGCGGTCCGCCCGACCGCCCCGGCGTTCCCGCACCGGAGGAATCATCACGGTCCTGGACCCGGCTCGAACACACGGTCGCATCGCCGTCGACGCGCCGGCCGACCTCCCGCCTACCTCGGAGCGGCACGCCCCACCGGCACGGCGCGGCCCGCGCACACGGACGCGCATCACACCGCTCCTGCGCTGGTCCGGCACGAATACCAGAAGCGACCGACAGAACAATTCGCGGGGAGGCGGGCGAGTATGCGAGGATTCATCCCGTGCCGTGGCACAGCGGCGGGGGTTTCGCCAACCGCCGGTGTGGCAATCCGCCGTGGTGTAATGGCAGCACATCTGATTTTGGTTCAGAGAGTTCAGGTTCGAGTCCTGGCGGCGGAGCTCGAGAGCACGTTGACTTATCGTTGGCCCGCACATCGCTGACCAAGCACGACGACGCCCCGCACGAGGACAGGCAGCCGAGGGAGATCCATGCCACAGCAGACCGCCGTCGTCGTTCTCGCAGCCGGTGCCGGGACACGAATGCGGTCGAAGACCCCCAAGGTACTGCATTCGCTGGCCGGTCGGAGCATGCTCGCGCACGCGCTGCATGCGGCGAACGAGATCGACCCCGCATACCTCATCACTGTGGTGGGGCACGATCGTGAGCAGGTCGGCGCGGCGGTGGCCGCGGTCGCCGACGACCTCGGCCGGGAGATCACCCCGGCGATCCAGGAACAGCAACTCGGCACCGGGCACGCGGTCCAGTGCGCGCTGGCCGCCCTGCCGGTCGGATTCACCGGCGACGTGCTGGTCACCTCCGCCGACGTTCCGCTGCTGGACGGGCACACCCTGTCCGCGCTGCTCGATGAGCACCGCAGCTACGCCGAACGCCCCGCGGTCACCGTGCTGACCTTCGTCCCGGAGGATCCCAACGGCTACGGCCGCATCGTGCGCGACGCGGAGGGCCAGCTGGCCGAGATCGTCGAGCACGCCGACGCCACGCCGGAACAGGCCGCGATCACCGAGGTGAACTCCGGTGTCTACGCGTTCGACGCCGCGATCCTGCGCACCATGATCAGCCGCCTGTCCACCGCCAACGCCCAGCACGAGCTCTACCTGACCGATGTGCTGCGCCTGGCCCGCGAAGCCGGTCACCCGGTGCACGGGGCGCGGCTGGTCGACGCGGCCAAGGTCACCGGCGTCAACGACCGGGTGCAGCTGGCCTCGGCGGCGCAAACGCTCAACCGCTACATCCTGGAACGCCACATGCGGGCCGGCGTCACGATCTTGGATCCCGCGTCCACCTGGGTGGACGCCGGCGTGCGCATCGGAAGGGACGCGCTGCTGCGCCCCGGTGTGCAGTTGCTCGGCAACACGGTTGTCGGCGAGGACGCCGAGGTCGGCCCGGACAGCACGCTCACCGACGTGGTCGTCGGCGACGGTGCGAAGGTGATCCGCACGCACGGCGAGGGCGCCACCATCGGCCCGAAGGCCACCATCGGCCCGTTCGCCTACCTGCGTCCCGGCACCATCGTCGGTGACGCGGGCAAGCTCGGCGCGTTCGTCGAGACCAAGAACGCCTCGATCGGCGCGTATTCGAAGGTTCCGCACCTCACCTACGTCGGCGACGCCACCATCGGCGAGCACAGCAACATCGGTGCGTCCAGCGTGTTCGTCAACTACGACGGTGTGACCAAACACCACACCGTCGTCGGGTCGCACGTGCGCACCGGCAGCGACACCATGTTCGTCGCGCCGGTGACGGTGGGTGACGGGGCGTATACGGCGGCGGGTACTGTACTGCGCAGAAACGTTCCGCCCGGAGCTCTCGCGGTGTCCGGTGGACCGCAGAAGAACATCGAGGGCTGGGTGCAGCGACACCGTCCAGGGACGGACGCGGCGCGCGCGGCGGCGGAAGCCATCGCGGCCAAGGAGATGTCGGGTCAGGCAATAGAGCAAAAGGATGGCAATCAGCAGTGACCGCGTCATGGATCGACAACCAGAAGAACCTGATGCTCTTCTCGGGACGCGCCCATCCTGAGCTGGCCGAACAGGTCGCCAAGGAACTCGACGTCCACGTCACCCCGCAGGTCGCGCGGGACTTCGCCAACGGCGAGATCTTCGTCCGCTTCGAGGAGTCGGTCCGCGGTTCCGACGCGTTCGTCCTGCAAAGTTTCCCCGCGCCGCTGAACCAGTGGCTGATGGAGCAGCTCATCATGATCGACGCGCTCAAGCGCGGCTCGGCCAAGCGGATCACCGCGGTGCTGCCCTTCTACCCGTACGCCCGCCAGGACAAGAAGCACCGCGGCCGCGAGCCGATCTCGGCTCGCCTGGTCGCCGACCTGCTGAAGACCGCGGGCGCCAACCGGATCATCACCGTCGACCTGCACACCGACCAGATCCAGGGCTTCTTCGACGGCCCGGTGGACCACATGCACGCGCAGGTTCAGCTGGCGGAGTACGTACGCACCAACTACAGCCTCGAGCACATCACCGTCGTCTCCCCCGACTCCGGCCGCGTGCGCGTCGCCGAGAAGTGGGCCGACTCGCTGGGCGGCTCGCCGCTGGCCTTCATCCACAAGACCCGCGATCCGCTGGTGCCCAACCAGGTGAAGTCCAACCGCGTGGTCGGCGAGGTCGAGGGCCGCACCTGCATCCTGATCGACGACATGATCGACACCGGCGGCACCATCGCGGGCGCGGTCAAGGTGCTGAAGGACGCAGGCGCGGGTGACGTGGTCATCGCCGCGACCCACGGCGTGCTGAGCTCCCCCGCGGCCGAGCGCCTCGCGAACTGCGGAGCCAAGGAGGTCGTGGTGACCAACACCTTGCCGCTGACCGAGGAGAAGAAGTTCCCGCAGCTCACGGTGCTGTCGATCGCGCCGCTGCTGGCGCGCACCATCCGCGAGGTCTTCGAAAACGGCTCGGTGACCGGCCTTTTCAACGGCAACGCTTAGCCGCCACACTGCTGGAACGGCGGTTCGGACTCCGGTCCGGGCCGCCGTTTTCGCGTTCGCGTTAGTCGCGGCGATCGGTGGGGATACTGGGGGTATGGACCGTGACCCGTTGGAGACCGAGATGGGGGACGACGACCAGGAGGACGAGATCCGCGAGTATCAGCGCAACATCGAGGATCCGCCCGAGGACCTGCGCATCCGCTACCACGAGGACGAGGACGACGGCCGGCTCGGCATCGGCGACGAGCTGGATCAGGAGTGGACTGCGAACGACCGCCGCTTCGAGGACGAGGAGGACGACAACCGGTCCGCCGAAGTGGCCGCCATCGAGATCGTCGACGACGAGGAGCTCTGAGGCCCCGACGCGCCATGTGGTAGCAATCGGCTATCACGAGACGTCCGTCGTGGTAGGCATGGTGGCGTGACCCGGGACGATGCGAGGAGGGTGCGATGAGCACGCCGAAGGAGCCGGACCGCGACGAGCAGCCACCGGCGGAGGCGCCGTCGAAGCAGACCGGGGAGACCTCCGGTGACGAGCCCGCCCCACCGCTGACCGGCGCCGCTCCGGCCCAGACACCCGGCGGACCACCCACCGAGCACGATCCCGCCGCCGCGCGGCCGCCGGAGGGCGAGCCGGGGCCCGCGGACCACTGGTGGCAGTCGAGCGGCACGCCGCCCGCGGAACCGCTGGGCGGCCAATGGGGCGCCGAGCCCAGCGGCCAGCCCGCCGAACCCCGCCCTTGGGGCGCCAACGGCGGAGGCGACCAGCAGTCCTGGGGCGCCGAACCCGCCGCGCCGGGGATACCGTTGTCGGGTTCCGCGCCCCAGCCTCCCACCGACGAATCGACGCAGCGGTTCACACCCGACGAGCACGCGCAATACGGGGCGGGCGGGCTGCCGCAGGGGCAAGCCGACGACGCCCAGCAGCCGTATCCGCCGAGTGGGCAACCGCAGTCCCCGGCGGGCGGGAGGTACGACTATCCGGCGTCCGGACAGCAGCAGCCACAGTACGGCTACCCGTCCTATCCGCAGCAAGGGTACGAGCCGTACGCCACCCCGCCGCGGCAGCCGGGCAGTCAGGTGTACTCGATCATCGGGTTCGTCTGCGCAGTCACCGCCGTACTGTTCTGCCCCATGCTCTTCGGCCCGGCCGGGATCATCCTCGGCATAATCGGACACAACAAGGGCGAGTCGCTCGGCAAATGGGCAGCGATCGCAGCGGCCACCGGGATGGTGATCGGCTTCATCGTGGGATTCGCCGTGTTCGGCGGAGACTTCACCACGTAGATTTTCGGTATGCGTCTTTTCGGTGGCACCAGCGGGGCGGGTGCGCGAGCATGACCGGATTCGCGGGCTTCCCGCTGGCCGGGCTGGACTTCTACGAAGACCTGGAGGCCGACAACTCCAAGGCGTTCTGGACCGCGCACAAGAAGATCTACGACGAGTCGGTGCTCGCACCGATGAAGTCGCTCGTGGCCGAGTTGGAGCCCGACTTCGGGGCGGCCAAGATCTTCCGGCCCTACCGGGACGTGCGGTTCGCCAAGGACAAGTCGCCGTACAAGACCGCGCAGGGCGCGGTGGTGCGCGCCGGGGCGGGTGTCGGCTGGTATGTGCAGATCAACGCCGCGGGCCTGTACGTCGGCGGTGGCTTCTATCAGGGCTCGCCCGACCAGCTCGCACAGCTGCGCGCCACCATCGACGACGAGGTGCGCGGCCCCGAACTCGCGGCGATCCTCGCCGAACTCGCCGACGCGGGTTTCACCATCGGCGGCGAGAAGCTGAAGACCAAACCCAAGGGCTACGACGCCGACCACCCGCGCATCGATCTGCTGCGACACAAATCCATCACCTGCGGCCGCGAATTCGGCGCGCCCGCCTGGCTCGACACGCCCCGGACGGCGAAGGAAGTCCGCGCCGCGTGGGAGACGATGCGGCCGCTGGTCGAGTGGCTCGCGGCGGTGGTCGGCGGCGCACCGTCGTAGTGACCACCGACCGCCGCGTGGTCAGCGTCGTCCGGCGAGAACCAGCGCGAAGCGGTCGTCCGGATCGGTCCACACGTGTCCGGTGGCGAAGCCCGCGGCCGCGAGTTCGGCGTCCAGGCCCGCGACCCGGAACTTCGCGGAGATCTCGGTGCGCATCTGTTCGCCGCGGCCGAAGCGCACGGTGAGGCCGAGGTCGCCGACCGTGACGGTCATGTCCTCGCCGGCCTCCAGCCGCATCTCGATCCACTCCCGCTCCGCGTCCCAGACCGCGACGTGCCGGAACTTGTCCGGCGCGAACTCGGCGCGCAGGCGGGCGTTCAGCACGTGCAGAACGTTGCGGTTGAACTCGGCGGTGACGCCCGCCGCGTCGTCGTAGGCGGGGACGAGGACCGCCGGGTCGGTGACCAGTCCCGCGCCGAGCAGCAGTTGCTCACCGGGCTCGAGTACGTCGTGGATCCGGGTGAGGAATTCGGCGCGTTCCTGGGGAACGAGGTTGCCGATGGTGCCGCCGAGGAAAGCGATCATCCGGCGGCCGCCGCGCGGGAGGTTGTCCAGGGTGTCGGTAAAATCGCTGACCACGCCGTGTACGGCGAGACCAGGGAACTCGGCCGCGACCTCGTCGGCCGCCGCTCGCAGCGCTGAGGACGAAACATCCTGCGGCACATATTTCTTCAGGGGTCCGCGCGCGCCCAGGGCGGTGAGCAGCAGGCGGGTCTTGGCTGCCGACCCCGCGCCCAGTTCGACCAGCACCTCGGTCTGGGCGGCGTCGGCGATCTCCCCGACCACCTGCTCGAGCAGCGCGCGCTCCGTGCGCGTCGGGTAGTACTCGGGCAGCTCGGTGATCCGCTCGAAGAGCTCGCTGCCCCTGGCGTCGTAGAACCATTTGGGCGGCAACCACTTCGGGTCCGCGGTGAGGCCTAGGCGGGCGTCCGAGCGGAGCGCCGCGTCGAGGTCGTCGTCGGTGAGGTGGATGTCCAGCGTGGCAGCGGTCATGGCACGGCCTTTCGGGTCACAGGAGGGCGTCGACGGACAGCGCGCCGGGCCTGGCGCTCACCAGGCTGCGGTCCGGGATCGACCGCCAGCGGGGGTCGTCGTCGAAGGGTTCGGAGGACACGAGCGCGAAATCGTCGGTGACCAGCACCGACAACGAGTGGTGGCAGGTGGTCGCCCACAGTTGCGCGCCATCGGAGAGCAGGAGATTCAGGCGTGCTTCCGGGGCCCGGTCGAGGATCGCGGAGACGAGCAGCCGCAGCGCCGCCGGAGCCGCCGACCATTCGCCGTCCGGTGAGCTGGTCGCCAGCAGATCGCACAGCAGCACCCACAGCGTGGCCGCGTCGGTGGCCGACTCGGCCTCCAGCAGCCGCGCCGGGGTGAACAGGTCTTCGGCGCCGAGTTCGGCCGCGCTCGAGGCGAACTCGGCGGCGACGCCGGTCAGGGTGCGCCGCCAGTCGGGCACCACGCCGTTGTGACTGAACGCCCAGCGGTCGCGGGTGAACGGCGCGCACGCGGACCGCTCGACGGGCATGCCGACCGTCGCCGACCGCACCGCCCCGAGCACCGCGACCGACTCGAGCTGCGGGAGGACTTCCTCCACGGCCGGGTCGGTCCAGATCGGCGCCGCGTTGCGGTAACGGCTGACGGTGACCATGTCGTCCACACCGACGTGCCACCAGGCGACGCCGAAACCGTCGGCGTTGATGGTGCCGCCGTGGCGCATATCGCGCGGCGCCCACGCCTGGGTGCGCAGTGAATGAGAGCCGAGGGTCAACATGTCGCCTACCCGCACCGGAGGACCGACGTAACCCAGGTGTCTACACATCCGCACCCGCCGCCGTCGCCTGACCGCGAGCACACTGCCGTCCGGACGGACGGGCGTGGCTCACTCCCCTTCTCCCGGGCGCAGATCCCGCGCCAGGCGGAACCCGGCGAAGATCTGGCGGCGGACGGGGTGGTCCCAGTTGCGGAAGGTGCCGCGGCAGGCCACCGGATCGGTGCCGAAGGAACCGCCGCGCAGCACGCGGTAGTCGCCGCCGAAGAACACCTCGGAATACTCCCGATAAGGAAACGCGCGGAATCCCGGATACGGCTCGAAACCCGAAGCGGTCCATTCCCATACGTCGCCGATCAGTTGGTGCACGCCCGCGGGTGACGCGCCGGCCGGATACGCGCCGACCTCGGCGGGTTCCAGATGGCGCTGCCCGAGGTTCGCGGTCGAAGCGTCGGGATCGGCGTCGCCCCAGGGGAAACGGCGCGAGGCGCCGGTGGCCGGATCGAACCTCGCCGCCTTCTCCCATTCCGCTTCGGTGGGCAGGCGCTTACCCGCCCAGTTGGCGTAGGCCTCGGCCTCGAACCAGCACACGTGCACGACCGGCTGGTGCGGACGCAGCGGCGTCATCACCCCGAACACCCGTCGCCACCAGCGCCCGGACGGGTCACGCTCCCAGAACTGCGGCGCGATCAAATCCGCCTCGACGCGATGCGCCCAGCCGCGTTCGGACCAGAGCTCGGGCCGCTCGTAGCCGCCGTCGTCCACGAAGGCCAGGTACTGCTCGTTGGTCACCGGCGCCGCATCGATCGCGAAACCCGGCACCCGGACCCGGTGGGCAGGACGTTCGTTGTCCAGCGCCCACGCGTCGCTGGAGGTGCCCATGGTGAACTCGCCCGCGGGGATGACGACTTCCCCGGTCACCGTCGCCGTCGCGGCCGGTACGGCCACCGCGGAGAGCACGGCCGCGCCGGTGCGCAACTGGTGAGTGGCCAGCATCGTCTCGTCGTGCTGCTGCTCGTGCTGGGCGATCATGCCGAAGGCGAACCCGTCGTCGACCAGAGGACGACCTCGTAGCTCGCTGCGCTCGAGCACATCCCAGACCTTGTCGCGCACGGTGCCGACGTAAGCGCGGGCTTGGCCGGGATCGAGCAGCGGCAGGCCGGGCCGGTTGGCGCGGGCGTGTTTGAAGGCGTCGTAGAGCTCGTCGATGTCGGAGCGCACCGGGTGGCGTCCGCCGACGTCGCGTACGAGCCAGAGTTCCTCCTGGTTGCCGATGTGCGCGAGGTCCCAGACCAGCGGACTCATCAGTCGCGAATGCTGGGCCACCAGTTCTGCCTCGTCGACGCAGTCGGTGAGGGTGTGGGTGCGCTGCCGGGCGCGCGTGAGCACCTCGGCGATCCGGTCGCGGAGCTGCTCGGCGCCGGAGTGGTCGGTGAAGGCGGGATGGGAAGTGGTCACGGGAAACGTCTCCGAGATCAGGGCTGAGCGGCGTCGGCGCGGCGGCGACTGGCGGCGATTCGGCGCACGCCGGTCCGGTCGACCTGGGCGCCGTCGGGAAAGTGCGGCTGGTTGCTGGTCACGGGGCGGCCTCCGGAGGCTCCGGGTCGAGGCCGTGCTCGATGTCGTCCTCGGTCGGGGTGCGGCCGTGGCGACATCGTTCGGCGGCGGATTCCACGGCACGCGCCGCGTCATCGGTCGCGGTGTGCTCGGCGGCCAGGCGTAGCAGGGCGACCGCGCCGGCTCGGATGTCCGGATCGGCCAATCCGTAGCGGGCGGCATCGACCCAGCGGGCGGCCAGGGGCGCGGCGATCGAAGTCGCCTCCGCGACCACCGACGGGCTGGACACGAGTGCGGCGATCACGTGCACCGGGACGGTCCACCCGTCACCCGGCTGGGCGTCGATGTAGCGCACCTCCAGGTGGCCCGAGGCGCGCACCGGCGGGAACAGCGTGGTCAGGTGATAGTCGAGGTCGCCGATCCGGGGGCGGCGGCCGACCTCGTCGTCCAGCGCGCCGGACAGCCAATCGGCGAAGGTCGCGCCGGGCGGCGCGGACCATCCCGCGCCGTCGCCGTCTTCGGCGGACCCGTCCGGTCGGCGTACGCACAGCAGCGGCACGTCCAGCGCCCATCTGCCGTACGCGGCGATCGGGTCCGCCCAGTCCAGCACCGGCGGGCGGGTGCGCGCGTTGTCCAGCCGCAGCCAGGCCCGCATCCGCTGGGACGCCCACCCGCCGGGCGGCGCGCCGCGCAGGACGGGTGAACAGGCGAAGGCGGCCAACAGCGGCGGGCCGACGGCGTACAGGGCGGTCCAGCGCGCGGTGACCTCCGCGCGGTCGGCGCCCGCGTCGACGCTGACCTGGGTGGCCGCGGTATTGCACATCATCAGCTTGCCGAACGGACCGATGCCGCCGAAGGAGCGTTCCATCGCGCGATAGCGCGGGAGCCGGAGCAAGCGTTTGGGACGACGGTCCGCGTCCGCGGCGACGGAAACGGTGCGGATGGACCGGGATTCGAGAAGTTCCCGCAACAGGCGGGCATCGTCGCGCAGGTGATCACACAATTGCGCGGCAGCGCCGTAGGGAGCGCTGGAGAGTTCGATCTGACCACCGGGTTCGAGAGTGACCCGGCTGCCCCCCGGCAGTGCGAGTGCCGGCGAATCAGGGGCGATGGACCGTGGTGCGTACGGTCCGAGAGCGTCCGCCAAGGCGGACAGCTGGGGGCGCGGAGCCGCGGAAGGACCGGCCGCCGAACACTCACCCTGCACCGTGAGCCATTCGAGTTCGGCGCCGATCAGCGTGGGTGGTCCGAGTTTGAAGCACACCCCGCCGATGTATGCCTCCGCCGCCGCGCGGGAGGACAGTTCTCCCTGCTCGGTGGCACAACCGGCCGACTCAGGACTCTCGAGCGTGACCGCCATGCCAACCTCCAGTGGGCTCCGGGACGTAGTCCGCTGCTCTTCGGTTATCGCCATTCTGCGCGATGGTATTCCACTCCCCCGCCGGAATTCGCGTGCGGCGATCCATCCAGCGTAGCCACGCGGACCGACAAGAAATCGACACGCAGCCGAACAATCCACCCGATAAGGTCGGCTCCATGCTGGACGACGACCGCGTACGAACCGACACTCCCGGATGCGTGGACGGGCCCGGCCCCGGCCCCGTCTTCCTCGACAGCGCAGGGTCATCGCTGCCGCCGCGGGTCGTCACCGAGACCGTGATCGGGCATCTGCGGCGGGAGGCGGAGGTCGGTGGCTATCGCGCCGCGAACGAGCGGCTCGACGACCTCGCCGACGTCAAGACCGCGATCGGCGCGCTGATCAACGCCGAACCCGAGAGCATCGCGCTCAGCGACAGCGCCACGCGTTCCTGGGCGGACTTCTTCTATTCGGTCCCGCTCGCCGCGGGCGACCGCATCCTCGTCTGCGAGGCGGACTACGCCAGCAATGCCATCGCCGCCCTGCAGCGGGCCCGCGCCACCGGTGCCACGGTGGAGAAGATTCCCAGCGACGGCAGCGGGCAGATCGACCTCGACGCACTGGCGGCGCTGGTGGACGAACGGGTCAAGCTGGTCTCGGTGCTGCACGCGCCGACCAACGGCGGGCTGGTGAACCCGGCCGCCGAGGCGACCAGGATCGCGCACTCGGTCGGCGCGCTGGTGCTGCTCGACGCCTGCCAGTCCGCCGGACAGTTGCCCTTGGACGTCGCAGAACTCGGCGTCGACGCTTTGTCGGCCACCGGTCGCAAATGGCTGCGTGGCCCGCGCGGCACCGGTTTTCTCTACCTGCGGCCGGAGTTGGCACGCTCGATGGAACCCGGACGGCTCGATCTGCACAGCGCGGAGTGGACCGGACCGCAGGACTACCGGCTCGCGCCCGGCGCAAGCCGCTTCGAGTTCTGGGAGTGCGACGTCGCGGCCCGGCTCGGCCTGGGCGCGGCCGTGCGATATCTGCTGGAACTCGGGCCGGAGAACGTCTACGCCGCGATCGCGGCCCGCGCGGAGCACCTGCGCAAGGCGCTGCCGGAGATCCCCGGCGTGACCGTGCGCGACCTCGGCATCCGGCACAGCGGCATCGTGTCGTTCACCGTCGACGGCGTCGACTCCGGCACGGTGCGCGACCGGCTGCTGGCGCAGGACATCACGGTGACGGTCAGCCACGCCGGTTCGACCCTGCTGGACATGACCGGCCGCGGCCTCGCCTCCGTCGTGCGCGCCTCGCCGCACTGCTTCGTCGGTTTCGACGAACTCGATCGTTTCGTCGCAGCGGTGGCAGCCCTGCGAGCCTGAACCGCCCGGGCAACGCCTCGGAACAGTCAGGCCAGGTGCACTGTGAGCGCCCTGGCCACCAGAGCCGCCGCGTCGGCGCCCGGCCCGACCAGGCGCAGGCTGCGATTGGCCTGTGCCGTGGCGATACCGTGCAGGTTGGTCCACAGGGCGACAGCCCGGTCGCGCCGGTCGATCGCGTCCGAGGCCGCCGCCGCGCCGACCAACTCGGCGAACCGCGCGAACAGCGGCAGGCTGACCGACCGCAGATTCTCGCCGGAACCTTCCAGAAGGTCGTGCCGGAACATCAGGGTGAACATCTCCGGACGCCGCGCGGCGAATTCGAGATATTCGGCGCTCATCCGCGCGAGACGGTCGCGCGCCGAGTCGGCCTGCACCGCCGCGAACCGGTCTTCCAGGTCGGCGAACCCGCGCGCCGCGATGGCGGCGAGCAGTGCGCGGTGCGTCGGGAAGTATCGCCGCGGCGCGCCGTGGGAGACGCCCGCCGCCCGGGTGATCGTGCGCAGACCCAGATGCGCGGCCCCCACCTCTTCGAGCAGGTCGACGCCCACGTCGACCAGTCGATCCCGCAACGACTCGCTCCCGGCCATGTGGACATTGTCTACGCCTGCCCCCGGCCGCGCGGGCACACCCGGCCGTAGACAGTGTCTACAAGATCGGGTAGACAGTGTCTACACACTTGGCTCCCGGAGGTCTTCATGTGGTACGCACTGTTCAAATACGTCTTGCTCGGCCCACTGCTGCGGCTGCTCGGCAGACCCGACGTCGCGGGGCTGGAGCACATTCCGCGGACCGGGCCGGTGGTCATCGCGGCCAATCACCTCGCCATGATCGATTCGCTGTATCTCGCGCTGGTCGTGCCCCGGCGCGTCACGTTTCTCGCGAAACAGGAGTACTTCACCGGGAAAGGCGTGCGCGGACGGTTCAACCGCTGGTTCTACTCGGTATCCGGACAGGTCCCCGTCGATCGGACCGGCGGGGACGCAGCCGCCGCGGCGTTGGCCGCGGCCACCCGCATCCTGGCGGACGGCGGGGTCTGGGCCATCCATCCCGAAGGCACCCGTTCACCGGACGGGCGGATCTATCGCGGGCGCACCGGTGCAGTGCGGGTCGCCATGGCCACGGGCGCGCCGGTGATTCCGGTGACGCTCTCCGGCACCGACCGGGTGAATCCGCGCGGCAGCCGCCTGCTGCGCTTCGCCAAAGTGCGCATCGAGTTCGCCGCGCCGCGCCGCTACCCACCCGCCGAGCAACGCCAGACGGTGCGCGCCGCGACCGACGAGCTCATGCGCGAACTCGCCGCACGATCGGGCCGGTGCTACGTCGACCGCTACGCCGCGACCTTTCCTGGCGTGATTTCACGCCGCTGACCTGCGCCCCTGGAAATGGGGTTAACGCTGAGCCACTATGGCGTGATAGTTGGGGGAGGCCGGATCCCGGCAACGGTTGGTGAAGAGGAGTTGGGACTTTGAGCAGGTTCACCGACGAGATGTACGCAACCGCACAGACCTCCGAACGCGGACTGGTGACCGGCGAGCCGGGCGCCCCGCTGCGCCGCACCTGGGCCGAAATCCACCGGATCGCCCGGCGCATGGCGGGCGGGCTGGCCGAAGCGGGCATCGGACACGGCGACGCGGTGGGCGTGCTCGCGGGCATGCCCGCCGACATCGCCCCGGCCTGCCAGGCCGTCTGGATGCGCGGCGGGTCGATCACCATGCTGCACCAGCCGACTCCGCGTACCGATCTGGTGGTGTGGGCGCGGGACACCGAGACCGTGCTGACCATGATCGAAGCGCGCGCGGTCGTGCTGGGCGCGCCGTTCGAGGCGGCCGAACCGCTGCTGCGCGAACGCGGCATCACCGTGGTGCGCATCGACCAACTGCCCGACGGTCCCGACGTCGATCCGGTACCCACCGTCGAGAGCGATATCGCCTTGCAGCAGTTGACCTCCGGTTCGACCGGCTCGCCCAAGGCGGTGCGGATCACGCACGAGAACTTCTACGTCAACGCCTACGCCATGTTCAACCGGGTGAAATTCCAGCTCGACGACGACGTGATGGTCAGCTGGCTGCCCCTGTTCCACGACATGGGCATGGTCGGGTTCCTCAGCGTCCCCATGCAATTCGGCGCGGAAGTGGTGTGCGTGACGCCGCTGGACTTCCTCACCAGGCCGCTGCTGTGGGCCGAGCTGATCAGCAAGTACCGCGGGACCGTCACCGCGGCACCGAATTTCGCCTATTCCCTATTGGCCCGGCGGCTGCGGCAGGCCGACGACGGCGCGTTCGACCTCAGCAGCGTCCGCTACATGTGGAACGGCGCCGAACCGGTGGATCCGGACACCATGGACGCCTTGGCCGAGGCGGGCAAACGGTTCGGGCTCAATCCGATGGCCCTCACTCCGGTCTACGGCATGGCCGAGACCACGCTGGCCGTGTCGGTTCCCGATCCCGGGCACGGACAGGTGGTCGACGTGATCGATGCCGATCTGCTCGAGGCGATCGGCAAAGCGGTGCCCGTGCCGGTAGAGCACGGCCAGCCCGCCCACATCCGCAGGTTGCCCACACTCGGCTATCTGGTCGACCAACTGGAGGGCCGGATCGTCGACAGCGAGCGTCAACCGCTGCCCGCACGCTCCGTGGGCGTGATCGAATTGCGCGGTCCCGCGGTCACTTCCGGCTATGTGACGGTGCACGGATTCCAACCGGCCCAGGACGCCGAGGGCTGGCTGGACACCGGCGACATCGGCTACTTCACCGACGAGGGGCTGATCGTGGTGTGCGGCCGGATCAAAGACGTGATCATCATGGGCGGCCGCAATATCTACCCCACCGACATCGAACGCGCGGCGACGAGGGTGCGCGGCGTCCGGCCCGGCAACGCGGTGGCGGTGCGCCTGGACGCGGGTCATCAGCGGGAGAGTTTCGCCGTGGTGGTGGAGAGCGGCAGCCACCAGGACCCCGACGAGGTCAAACGGATCGAGCGCGAGATCGTGCACGCGGTATTCGCAGAGGTCGGCGCCCGGCCGCGCACCGTCACCGTGCTCGGCCCCGGGGCACTGCCGAAGACCTCCTCCGGCAAGCTGCGCAGGGCCGCGACCGCGATGCATCTGCCCCGCGGCTGACCGCCCGGGGCGTCGTGGCCTGGACGAAGGCGCTCAGTGCAATTGGTTCTGCGCGGTCTCCAATCCCACGCGCAGCAGCAGTTCCACCGCGTCGGCGGCCTGCTCGACGATCACCGGGACCTCTTTGCGCTCCGGCGCCGAGAACGGCTTCAGCACGTAGTCGGCCGGATCCTGGCGGCCCGGCGGGCGGCCGATGCCGATCCGGGTGCGCAGGTAGTCCTTGGTGGTCAGGGCGGAGGACACGGAGCGAAGACCGTTGTGCCCGCCCTCGCCGCCGCCGCGCTTGAGCCGGATCGCGCCGAACGGCAGGTCGAGTTCGTCGTGCACGACGATCACCTCGGTCGGCGGCACGGAGAAGAATTTCGCCAGCGCGGCCACCGGCCGCCCGGACAGGTTCATGAACGACCGCGGCTTGGCGATCAGCACCTGACGCCCGTCCAGGCGCGCCTGCAGCAGGTCGGCGCCGGATTTCTTGTGCACACCGAAACGGCCGCCGACGCGCTCCGCGAGCACGTCGGCGACCAGGAAACCGACATTGTGCCGGGTGCGCTCGTATTCGGGACCGGGGTTGCCCAGTCCCACCACCAGCGCGGGCCCGGCGGACGATTCGGTACTACTCAGCGCTCTCGCCCTCGGCCTCGGCAGCGCCCTCACCCTCGACGGGCTCGGCGGCCGGGGCGGCGATCACGTTGACGATCAGAGTCTCCGCGTCGGCGGCCAGATCGACGCCCTCGGGCAGCTGCAGCGCGCCCGCGGTGATCTGGGTGCCCGCCTCGACGCCCTCGACGGAGACCTCGATGGCCTCGGGCAGCTTCAGCGCGTCGGCCTCGACGGAGACGGTGGTGGCCTCCTGGGTGACCAGGGTGCCGGGAGCGGCGTCGCCGGTGACGGTGACGTTCACGTCGGCGGTGACCTTCTCGCCGCGCTTGATGATCAGCAGGTCGGCGTGCTCGATGTAGCGGCGGATCGGGTGCACCACGACGGACTTGGTCAGCGCGAGCTGCTTCTTGCCGTCGATGACCAGGTTCAGCACCGCGTTGGTGCCGTGCTCACGCAGGATGGCGGCGAAGGCCTGGGCGTTCACCGAGAGATGCTGCGGGTCGGCCTGGTGGCCGTACAGCACGGCCGGGACGTTGCCCGCACGCCGGGTGCGGCGGGCAGCGCCCTTGCCGAACTCGGTGCGTACGGATGCTTCGAGAAGGTTGACGTCGGACATGACTGGATCTACTCCTACGGCTCTTCCGGGCTGTCAGTTACACGTCAGGGGTTGCGCACACCTGACGGGAGGGTCTATTCGTCGGGGCGAAGACCGAACAGGGACGGCCGGAAGCCGCGCCGCGTCGATCACGGTGTCGCAAAACTGGTCTGCGGACACCCTCGCCGAGACAACCCGAACACCATACCCCAGCGCCGGGGCCGTCTTTGAATCGGGTGGTCACCGGCGGTTCGGCCGGCGCTCGCGCGTGTCGCGTACGCTGGCGTGGTTGCCGATCGGTCGTCTGCGAAAGGTTGTCTTGCGTTGAGCGCCTCCCCTGAGGGTGTTGTCGCGCCCGCATCCCGCGGGTTGCCCGCCGAGGTAGCCCGCCGGCGCACGTTCGCGGTGATCTCCCATCCCGACGCGGGCAAGTCCACGCTCACCGAGGCGCTGGCCCTGCACGCGAGGATGATCTCCGAGGCGGGCGCGATCCACGGCAAGGCCGGGCGCAAGTCCACCGTCTCGGACTGGATGGAGATGGAGAAGGCGCGCGGCATCTCGGTCAGTTCGACCGCGCTGCAGTTCAACTACCGGGCCGCGGGCTCGGACGTGGACAGCGTCATCAACCTGGTCGACACCCCCGGGCACTCCGATTTCTCCGAGGACACCTACCGGGTGCTCACCGCCGTCGACGCCGCCGTAATGCTGATCGACGCGGCCAAGGGCTTGGAGCCGCAGACACTGAAGTTGTTCCAGGTCTGCCGTCACCGGGGCATCCCGGTGATCACCGTGATCAACAAGTGGGACCGGCCGGGCCGGGCGCCCCTGGAACTGCTCGACGAGATCCACGAGCGGATCGGCCTCACTCCCACTCCGCTGTTCCTCCCGGTCGGCATCGCGGGAGACTTCCGCGGTCTGCTGCGCCGCGGCCCGGACGGCGCGGCGCTCGAATACATCCACTTCACCCGCACCGCGGGCGGCGCGACCATCGCGCCCGAGGAGTCGCTCGCCCCCGAGGCCGCCGAGGCGCGCGAAGGCGAGCCGTGGACCACGGCCGCGGAGGAGAGCGAGTTGCTCTCGGCCACGGGCCAGGACCACGATCAGGAGCTGTTCCTGGCCGGGCAGACCTCGCCGGTCATCTACGCCTCCGCGATGCTGAACTTCGGCGTGCGGCAGTTGCTGGAGACCCTGGTTGCGCTCGCGCCCGCCCCCGGGCCGCGGCCCGACATCGAGGGCAAGCCGCGCGAGACCGGCGATCCGTTCAGCGCGGTGGTGTTCAAGGTGCAGGCGGGCATGGACGCCGCCCACCGCGACCGCCTCGCGTTCATGCGGATCGTGTCGGGCGAGTTCGAACGCGGCATGGTGGTCACCCACGCGCAGACCGGGCGGCCGTTCGCCACCAAATACGCCCTCACCGTGTTCGGCCGTGAACGCGCCACCGTCGACACCGCCTACCCCGGTGACGTGGTTGGCCTGGTGAACGCGACGGCGCTGGCTCCGGGGCACACGCTGTTCGTCGACAAGAAGGTCGAGTTTCCGCCGATCCCGTCGTTCGCGCCGGAACATTTCGCCGTGCTGCGGGCCCGCTCCGCGGGCAAGTACAAGCAGTTCCGCAAGGCGGTGGATCAGCTCGACTCCGAGGGCGTCGTGCAGGTGCTGCGCAACGACATCCGCGGCGACGCCTCGCCGGTTCTGGCGGCCGTCGGCCCGATGCAGTTCGAAGTGGTGACCGCGCGCATGCTCACGGAGTTCAACGTGGAGACCACGATGGAGCACCTCGGCTATACGCTGGCCCGGCGCACCGACGCCGCGTCGGCAGAGGACCTCGGGCGGCAGCGCGGGGTGGAGGTCTTCACCCGCTCAGACGGTGCGCTGCTGGCGCTGTTCAGCGACAAGTGGCGACTGCAATACATCGAGAAGGAGCACCCGGCGCTCACCTTGGAGCCCCTGGTGGCCACCGCCGACTGAGTCAGCCGGCCTCGGCGTCCGGCCGCAGCGGCGCGGTGCCGGGGTCGCGTTGAATGGCGGCGATCCCGTCTTCGCGCGCGATCAGGCCCCAGCGGCTGGAGGTCAAGCGGAGGCTGGGCAGATCGCTGAGGGAGAGCACCACCTCGTAGGTGCGTTCGTAACCGGTGTGCGAGATCCGCCAGCGCCGGTCGTCGCAGCGGACGTAGCGGTCGGTGTAGAAGGCCGCGCCACGCAGCAGCATGTTGTGGCCGGGGATGAGGACCGTGTCGGCGAGGTACCAGGTGCCGGTGGCGGCGTCGCCGTCGACATCGATCTCCGGATGGTCACAGCGATGCTCGGTGATCACGTGCGGCCCGAGCGTATTGCGCATGAACGCGATGAACGCCTCGCGCGATTCGAACTGGAGGTATTCGCTGTAGGTCGCGGTGGCCTCGGGGATCATGGTGTCGGCAAATTCATCCCATGATTTGGTGTCGAGGGTGCGCAGGTACCGGTACTTCAGCCGGGAGATCGCCGCGACGTCGTCCAGGTCGGGCTCCTCGCCGCGGCCGCGCGGCCGCGGATCGTCGCGCACCTGCCCGAAGTCGATCGGTCCCGCGTCGAAGCGCAGTCGCTCCTCGGCGCGCGGGTCGTCCGGATCCCGCTCACCCGCGCCGGTCGCCCGCTGACTGCGGCTGCGTTCGGGGCCGACCGGGTCGATGTCACCCTCTCGCTCGTCCTGCTCCGATCCGCCCGGATCGAGGTCGACGCCGCCGCGCTCGTCCGGGGGAAAGCCCGGGTCGTCGCGCCCCTGCCCAGCGGAGCCCGTGTCCCATTCGTTACGCGCTTGCCCAGCGATGCCCACACCGGGGTCGCCGCGCCCCTGCCCGCCGTTTCGCTGATCCATACTCTCAACAATCCCATCCCGAGTGCCGGATTGGGAGAGATGTATCAGATTGCTATCACGGTGCGGCGAATCTTCCGACGAAGATCAACTCCGCGGCGTCAGCTGCCGATCGTGAAGCAGGTGCGGCAGAAGTCCTCACCGAACTCGGTCAGCCGAAGACTCTTGCGGACGATCTTCGGCGCCCGGCCCGCCTTCTTCAGCGCCGCCTCCACCACCGGCTGCACCTCGAGCACCATGTACCGGCTCAGCACCACCGGATCGTCCGAGGTCAGCGTGAGCCCGAGGCGGTTGAGGTTGATCAGGTAGGACCGCGCGCGATCCGGATAGCGCACGCCGGCCTGCTCGGGCACCGAGGTCAGATCGCCCTGCACCAGCTCCGAGCCGATCCCCAGCGGACGGTTGGTGCGCACGTCGACCGACGGCTGCGGTCCGTTGAGCGCCATGAAGCGCAGGATGCGCGCCTCGTCGGGCGCCAGCTCGTCGAGGATGCGGTCGTAGGCGGGGTGCACGTCCTCGGTGAAATAGACGTCGGCGGATCTGGCCAGCAGCGCGTCGCCGCGGCGGCGCAGCTCCTCGGTGCTCGCCGAGCGCAGGTAGGGGCCGACGGTCAGCGCCTGCTGCGACGACGTGGGCCCGTTGGACGTGGGGACGTAGCTGACGATTTCCCGGACCGAGCCCTCGGTGACGCCGAGCGCGCTGCGAGCGATGGAGCGCAACGCGTTTCCGGTCCGCTCGGCGATCTCGGCCGAGGACTCCCCGTCCAGCGCCGCCTGGGTGATCTCCCTGGTGACCTCGTAGGTCGTGCCGACCGCCCATTGGCCTCCGCGCACAACGGTGCCCGCGGCCACGCCTGCCGCCCGGAACACGCCGCGGATCAGCCGTGCCTCGTTGCTGATCTGCCGCTGTTCGACATCCGAACTGCGCTCGACGGCGCGGGAACCTGGCCGGGCCACGTCCTGTCCGGTCCTGTCGTCTGCCACGTTTTCTCCGATATCGCCGGGGGAACGAATCCGCTCCACAGATTACTTCCCCTTGTGTCGCGGGTCATTCGCACCGCCTGACTCGGACAGTGCGACCGGCACGCGGCGCGCAATAGGGTTTCTTCGCCGAGGGGGTGCTAGTTTTGGGTGCCGGTGAGGCGGCGATCACCGGTGTATCGGCAGGAGGGTGTCGTGTTAGAGAGCGTATTCGGAATCCACCCCACGATCCTCCTCGAGCTCGTGACGATACCGCTTTTCACCGGGGTGATCGGCTACATCACCAACTGGACCGGCGTGCTCATGCTGTTCAAGCCGGTCGCCTTCCACGGCGTCCGAGTTCCCGGCCTGCGCGCGCTGTACCCCTTCCTTCCCAAGCGAATTCAAGTCCTCCCGTTGCTCAGTTACGACGGCCGCTTCGGCTGGCAGGGCATCGTCCCCTCGCGTGCGGACAAGATGGCCAGCATCGCGGTCGACAAGGGCCTGGCCAAACTCGGCAGCGTGGCCGACTTCTACCGGGAACTCGAGCCGGACAAGCTGGCCGAGCACCTCGCCGGCATCGCCGACGCGCAGATCAAGGACATCGTCGAGGACATCCTGCGCCGCGAGCATCCGCAACTCTGGTACAACCTGCCCGCCCAGGTACGCGACATGGTGCACGCGCGGGTGCGCCAGCAGTTGCCGGAGATCCTGCGCGAGCTGACCGAGGAATTGGGCGCGAATATCGATCAGCTGCTGGATGTGAAGCAGATGGTGATCCGCTACTTCCAGGCCCGGCCGCATCTGCTCAACACCCTGTTCCAAGTGCTCGGCGCGAAGGAACTGCGATTCATGCAGAACTTCGGTTTCTACTTCGGCGCGCCGATGGGCGTGCTACTGGTCGTCGTCCTGCATGTGACCGGCTGGTCCAGCCTGGTCGTGCTGCCGATCGGCGGCGTGATCATCGGATGGGTAGTCAACTGGATCGGCATCAATATGATCTTCGCGCCCGCATATCCGAAGTGGTGGGTTCCGTGGCGGCAGGGCCTGCTGATCAAACGCAAGTCCGAAATCACCGACGGATACGCGGAATTGGTTTCCAGCCAGGTGATCACCGTGGCGAATATCGGTGACGAGTTGCTCAACGGCCCCCGCTCGGATCGCACCATGCAGATGCTGGAGGACACGCTGCGCCCGGCCGCCGACCGCGCGCTCGGCCCGGCGCGTCCCGCGGTCAAGTTCGTGCTCGGCAGCCGCGAATACGACTCGCTGCAATCGACGTTCACCAGCGAAGCCATGGCCATCGCGCCGATCGCGTTCGCCGACCCGGAGTTCAACGTCCGCCAGGGCAGGCAGATCAACGAGTACATCGCCAGGCAGATGGCGATGTTGTCGCCGCCGGACTTCGTCGACATGCTCCGCGCGGCCATCAAACAAGACGAATGGCTTCTTTTCGTCCATGGCGGCGTGCTGGGGCTGTTCGCCGGATACGCTCATATCCTGATCTTCGGAACGGGAGTGGCGACATCATGGCTGTAGCGGGTCCGGACGACGGCGATATCGAGGCCGTCGAGCACCTCGACGCGACGGCGGCGAACGCCGAGCCCTCGCAAGAGATCGCCCGGCGGCCGGCATCGGAACTCACCCAGCCCCACGAGTTGTCCAGACGAGTAACGGTTCCCGTGGCCACCGTGCGTGCCGCGACGGGCGTCGCGCGGGTCGCGTGGACCGCCGTCACCGGGGTGACGTCATGGGGCGTCGGCACCGCGGTCGGCGTCACCTCCACCGTGGTGCGGCGCAGCATCGAGGGAGCGCCGCCGCGAGAAGTATTGGCCGAGGCGGAATCCGAGGTCCGCGACGCGATGCGCAAAGCACTCGGTCTCCCGGCCGCCGCGCAGCCGCCCGCGCAGGAGGCCGTGCCCACGCTGCGTGAGCAGGGCGCCGCGCTGCTGCGGTTGTCGGCCAGCCCGCACGGCGAGGACGACAACCACCCGGCCTTCGCGGGCATGCTCGCCGAACTCACCCCGGACGAGGCGCGCATCCTGCGTTTCCTGCATCTGGATGGGCCGCAGCCCTCCATCGACATCCGTACCGGGCGCCCGCGCGCGCTCGGTTCCGAGCGCCTCGGTTCGATGCTCACGCTGATCGGCGAGCACGCCGGATTGCGCTTTCCGAACCGGATCCAGCAGTACTTGACCAACCTGCGCAGGCTGGGTCTGATCGAGCACGCGCGTGAGCCGGTCGGCAACCCCAACCGGTACCAACTGCTGGAGGCGCAGTCGCCGGTGCGAGAGATGCTGAAGCGCTCCGGCTTCGGCACCAAGGTGATCTACCGCAGCGTGGTGCTCACCGATTTCGGCGCGGACTTCGTGCGCACCTGCCTGCCGGTGGTGGTGCAGGACGGACGCGCCTCCGGCCACTAGTCCCCCCAGCCGCGCAGCGCGAGTTCGGCCACCCCATCGAGTTCGGCCCGGCTCGCGCCGTCGCGCGCTGCCTGGGACATGCCTTGCATCACCGTGCCGACGTAGCGGGCCAGCGTGCGCGCGTCCAAGTGATCGGGTAGCAGGCCCGCGTCGATGTCGGCCTGGATGCGCGCGGCGAACGTGTCGATGTTCCGGTTGCGCATGTCGCGGAGGAGTTCGGCTACCTCGGCGCTGGTGGTGTTGACGCCGGCACTGACCACCAGGCACCCGTGCGGGCAGTCCGGCCGGGTGTACTCCGTCGCCGCCTCGCGCAGGATGCGCCGGACCGCCGCCCGCGCGGTGTCCTCCTCGGCGAGTGCCCGCGCGACGAATCCGCCGTAGCGCGCGCCGAAGGTCGCGACGACTTCGGTGAACAACGTCTTCTTGTCACCGAACGCCGCGTACAGGCTCGGCGCGCCGATCCCCATGGCCGCGGTCAGGTCGCCGATCGAGGTGGCCTCGTACCCGCGCGTCCAGAACAGCCGCATGGCCTTCTCCAGCGCCGCGTCCCGGTCGAAGGAGCGCGGCCGTCCACGGGTCGTCGTGCTCATGCCGAGAATTCTATAGCGGCCACTAGATAATGTGCTACCTTGCTTTCTGTAGCGAGCACTAGAGAAAAGGATTCCACAATGGGCGCACTGACCGGCAAGACAGCACTGGTGACCGGAAGCAGCCGGGGTATCGGCCGGGCGATAGCCGAACGACTCGGGCGCGACGGCGCACGTGTGGCGGTCCACTACCACGCCGACGAGCAGGCGGCGAAGGCGACCGTGGCCGCGATCGAGGCGGCGGGCGGCGCGGCGTTCGCCATCCGGGCCGAACTGGGCGTGCCGGGTGACGCGCAGGCGCTGTGGACGGCGTTCGACGCGCACGCCGACGGGCTGGACATCCTGGTGAACAACGCGGGGACCGACGGCATCCGGGAACCCATCGCCGGAACCGACGAGGCGGCGTTCGACCGGGTCTTCGCGATCAACGCCAAGGCGCCCTTCTTCATCACCCGCCTCGGGCTGGACCGGCTGCGCACGGGCGGCCGGATCGTCAACATCTCCACCGGGCTCACGCACGGCGCGCACATGCCGCAACTGATCGCCTACACCATGACCAAGGCCGCGATCGACAGCTTCACCAGCGTGCTCGCCAAGGAGGTCGGCGCACGCGGCATCACCGTGAACGCGGTGGCGCCGGGCATCATCGACACCGACATGAACGCCCACTGGCTGCGCGACGCCGAGACCCAGGCGGCGGTGGCGGCGATGTCCCCGCTCCAGCGGGTGGGCCAGGCCGCCGACGTGGCCGATGTGGTCGGGTTCCTCGCCTCCGACGACGCGCGGTGGGTGACCGGCCAGTGGATCGATGCCACCGGCGGCGCGCTGCTCTGACGCACCGGAAGGCTCGGCGTTCGGCTGCCCGCCTCCGCGCGAGCTACGGACCGGCGTCGCCCGGCCGCTCCCATTAGGCTTGAGCACCGTGCTGTCAGTTGTGCCTAGTCCCGTCACCGTGCGGGCGCCGTCGAAGGTGAACCTCCATCTCGGAGTGGGCGACCTGCGTGCCGACGGCTACCACGACCTGACCACGGTGTTCCAAGCACTGTCCCTGAGCGACGATCTGGAGATCTCGCCGTCGGGTTCACTGACCGTCCGGGTCACCGGAGAGGGCGCCGCGGAAGTACCCACCGACCGGACGAACCTGGTCTGGAAGGCGGCCGTCCGGCTCGCGCACCTCGGCGGCCGCGCTCCCCTGGTGGAAATCGCCATCGCGAAAGGCATTCCGGTGGCCGGGGGCATGGCCGGCGGCAGCGCCGACGCCGCCGCCGCGCTGGTCGGCCTGAACGAATTGTGGGACCTGGGGTTGTCCAGGGAGGAACTGGGGGCGGTGGCGGCCGAACTCGGCAGCGACGTGCCGTTCGCCCTGCACGGCGGCACCGCGCTGGGCACCGGCCGCGGCGAGCGCCTGCTGCCGGTACTGTCCCGCAATACCTTTCACTGGGTGCTCGCCTTCGCCAAGGGCGGCCTGTCCACCCCCGCGGTGTTCGCCGAGCTGGACCGATTGCGCGAGCACGGCGAACCGCCCCGGCTCGGCGAGCCGCAAGAGTTGATGCAAGCGCTGGCCTCCGGCGACCCACGGCAGCTCGCGCCCCTGCTCGGCAACGATCTCCAGGCGGCCGCGGTGTCGCTGAAACCGGAACTGCGCCGCACGTTGCGCGCGGGCGTCACCGCGGGTGCGCTGGCCGGGCTGGTGTCCGGCTCCGGACCCACCTGCGCGTTCCTGTGCGAGAGCGAGGAATCGGCGATCTCGGTGGCCGCCGAACTCGCGGGCGCGGGCGTTTGCCGCAGTGTGCGGACAGCCAGCGGACCGGTGCCGGGTGCGCGCATCCTCAGTGCCGATCCGTCGAGCAGACACTGACCGCCGCACCCGCTATACCCCCAACAAGCCGCAGCCACCGCATCCGCCAGGCGCGGACGTCCGCCACGGCACGCGAGAAACCAGCGGACGTCCGCGCCGGATGCGCGCATCCTCAGCCCCGGTCTGTCTGCCGAGCACTGATCCTCGCGCCTCGCCGAAATCCCGCCACAAGCCGTAGCCACTGAGTTCGCCGCGCGCACGGCCGGGCGGACAACGCGCTGGGCGCATTACCCGACGGCGAGCCCTACCGTCACCCATCGCTGGAACTCGCAGACAGGCCGGTAGCCGATGACTCAGCGGCGGCGGGAGGGTGGTCCAGCAGTGGATCGGGCAAGCACACGGGACCCGCAGTGGCACGTGTTACGCCGCAGCGGATCGCACCGGGCACGCCGGGCACGCCGGGCACGCCGGGCACGCCGGGCACGCCGGGCACGCCGGGCACGCCGGGCACGCCGGGCACGCCGGGACGAGCATTGCGGGGGGCAGGGGCAGGTCGAGGACGGCGCGGCGAACGCGAGCAGTCCTACGATTCCCGCATCCCCGCGCCTGTCCTGCGATCAGGCGGTTCCGCCGACCTCTCGAGACCGCCCGACCCGTGGACAACTCCGCTCAGGGCAGCGCGTCGGCGAGCCGATCGACCTGGTCGGCGTCGCGCCCGTAGCAGTAGAACATCACCTCGTCCGCGCCGAGGTCGCCGAATTCGGCGATGGTGGTGCGGATCTGCGCGGGCGTGGTGAGCATTCCGGCGAGGATGCCCTCGGTGTAATCGCTGAACGCGTAGTAGGCGCCCATCGACGCGCGGGCGTCCTCGATCACGTGCTCAGGGCCGAGGGCGAGGTTGACCTGGGCGACGATCCGCGGCTCCCCCGCTCGGCCATGGTCGGTCCAGGAACGGCGCGCGGTATCGAAGAGTCTGCCCGCCCAGGAGGATGGCACAGCGGCGAGGAACCCGCCGCCCCACCGCCCGACCCGGTCGAGCGCGGCGGGCTGGAAGCCGCCGAACAGGATCTCGGGCCCTTCCGCGCGCAGCGGCGCGGGGCCGATGGGCCCGCACTCCGCATCGTACGGCTCGCCCGCCCACAGGCGGCGCATGAGCGCGAGCTGCTCGTCGAGGCGGCGGCCGCGGGTGCGCAGCTCGGTGCCCGAGGCGTGGTGGTCGTCGGCGCGGCCGCCGATGCCGAGGCCGAGCACCAGGCGTCCACCGGACATCCGGTCCAGGGTGGCGGCCTGTTTGGCGAGCAGCACCGGGTCGCGCAGCGGCGCGAGCAGCACTTCGGTCTGCACCCTGAGGCGGCTGGTCGCACCGGCGAGCGTGGCCAGCGCGATCAACGGTTCGGGGTTGTCGTAGACCAGCCGGTCGAGCAGGCCGAGGGTGCGGAACGGGCCCGCATCGGCGCGCCGAGCCCAGTCGAGCAGCGCGGCGGGATCGGAAATGGGCAGGCCGAGGCCGACGTGCATGGCAATCCTCCAGAGGTAGAGCGGGAAGGGAAGGGGTGCCGCCCGCCGACGCCTCGATTCGAGGCGGGCGTCCCACTCTGCGGCTGTATTTCTGGGGAGCGCCGATTCGGTTGCAGTGAACGAACACCGTTCGTTCATGCTCAATCTAAACGAACACCGTTCGTCACGCAAGCGCGCCGCCGTTCGCCGGGCCGACGGGCGACCGGCGCAGGTCGGTACGCTGGCCCGGGGCGATCATCGGGCCGCCCGCGCAAGACACGGAAGGATCCATGTCCAACCTGATCAACCTCGAACAGGTCCACAAGAGCTTCGGGATCAAGCCGTTGCTGGACAACGTCTCACTCGGCGTGCACGCGGGTGAACGGATCGGCGTCGTCGGCCTCAACGGCGGCGGCAAGACCACCCTGCTCGAGGTGCTCACCGGCATCGAGGAACCCGACAGCGGCCGGGTCAGCCGGCTCGGCGGCCTGCGCATGGCCGTGGTGACACAGCGCGGCGTTCTGCCCGCGGGCGCGACGGTCGGTTCGGTGGTGCTGGCCGGTCTGGCGGACGACGCCTCGACAGACGAGGTCGCCGAGCACGAATGGGCGGCCGACTCGCGCATCCGCTCGGTGATGGAAGGTATCGGCATCGCCGATCTCGGCATGGACACCCCGGTGGACAATCTCTCCGGCGGCGAACGCCGCCGGGTCGCGCTCGCCGCCGCGTTGGTGCGCGAACTCGACCTGCTGGTACTGGACGAGCCGACCAACCACTTGGACGTCGAGGGCGTGCAGTGGCTGGCCGCGCATCTGCTCGGCCGACGCAGCGCGTTGGTCGTCGTGACCCACGACCGCTGGTTCCTCGACACCGTGGCCACCAGCACCTGGGAAGTGGTCGGCGGCAAGGTCGAGAGCTACGAGGGCGGCTACGGCGACTGGATCTTCGCCCGCGCCGAGCGCGCTCGCCAGGCGGACGCGTCCGAGGCCCGACGGCGCAATCTGGCCCGCAAGGAACTGGCCTGGCTGCGGCGCGGCCCGCAGGCGCGCACCTCCAAGCCGCGCTATCGGGTCGAGGCCGCCGAATCCCTGATCGCCGACGTGCCGCCGCCGCGCGACAGCGTCTCGCTGGCGGCTTTCGCGCGCAAACGCCTCGGCCGCGTCGTCGTCGAGTTGGAGGACGCCACGCTCACCACGCCCGACGGCCGGGAGTTGGTCCGGGATCTGACCTGGCGGCTGGCTCCGGGCGAGCGTGTCGGCCTGGTCGGCGTCAACGGCTCGGGCAAGACGACGCTGCTGCGCGCCCTGGCGGGCGACAGCGACGCGACCTTGGCCGCGGGCAAGCGCGTCCAAGGCCAGACCGTGCAGATCGGCTGGCTGCGCCAGGAGCTCGACGACCTGCCGACCGACCTGCGCGTGCTGGAGGCGGTACAGCAGGTCGCGCAGCGAATCATGCTGGGCGACAAGGAGATTTCGGCGGGCCAGCTGGCCGAGCGGCTCGGCTTCAGCCCCGCCCGCCAGCGCACGCCGGTCGGCGACCTGTCCGGCGGCGAGCGGCGGCGCCTGCAACTGACCCGCATCCTGATGTCCGAACCGAACGTGCTGCTGCTCGACGAGCCGACCAACGACCTGGATATCGACACCCTGCAGCAACTGGAGGACCTGCTCGACAACTGGGCGGGCACGCTGGTGGTGATCAGCCACGACCGGTACCTCATCGAGCGGATCTGCGACTCGACCTGGGCGCTGTTCGGCGACGGCAAGCTGACGAACCTGCCCGGGGGCATCGAGGAGTATCTCGCCAAGCGCGCGACCCTCGCCGCGAGCCGGACCCGCGCCGGCGCGCCGGAGATCAAGCCCGCCGACGCGCCTGCCACCGACTCCGCCGCCTACCGCGCGGCCCGCAAGGAGCTGACCCGGCTGGAACGCGCCATCGACAAACTGTCCGAACGCGAGCAGCGCCTGCACTCCGCGCTGGCCGACGCCGCCACCGAGCCGGACAAGCTGGTCACCTTGGGCGCGGAGCTCAAGCAAGTGCTGGCGGAGAAGGAGACGGCCGAAGAGCGCTGGCTGGAACTGGCCGAGGGCGTGTAAGAGCCTTGCGCGCAATACCCATACGGGGTATGTTTCAATCGTCGGGGTACCCCCCGCCCGTATGAGAATCTGGATGCGAAGGAGTCGGACATGCCCACCACCACCTACACCGTCACGGGGATGACCTGCGGGCACTGCGTCAGCTCCGTCAAGACCGAGATCGGCAAGATCGATGGCGTGACCAGCGTGGATGTGGACCTCGCCAGCGGCGCCGTCCGGGTCGACAGCACCGCGCCGATCGCCGACGCCGACATCGTCGCCGCCGTGGACGAAGCGGGTTACGAAGTCGCCGTCTGATCCGGCCATTCGCGTGGCTCCTCGCGCCGGCCGACGCCGGTACGAGGAGCCCTACGCCTGAGCGGCCAGCCGGACGAAGGCGGCGGTGTCGAGGGTTTCGCCGCGAGCCGTAGGGGCGATGCCCGCGGCGACCAGACGACGCTCCGCTTCGGCGGGCGAACCCGCCCAGGCGGCGAGCGCGGCCCGCAGGGTCTTGCGCCGTTGCGCGAAAGCGGCGTCGACGACCTCGAAGACACGGCGGCGGTGCTCGGCGTCCATCGGCCACGGCGGCTCGGCGAAGCGATCGACCCGCACCAGACCCGACTCGACTCGCGGAACCGGCCAGAACACTTGGGTGCCCACCGCTCCGGCACGCCGGACCGTCCCGAAGAAACCCGCCTTCACACTGGGCACGCCGTAGGTGCGGTTGCCGGGCTCGGCGGCCAGCCGATCGGCCACTTCGGCCTGCACCATCACCAAAGCGACCGCGAGGGTCGGCAATTCGGCCAGCAGACGCAGCAGCACCGGCACCGCCACGTTGTACGGGAGATTGGCCACCAGCGCGGTCGGCGCGGCGGGCAGGTCCGCGGCCGTGACGCGCAGCGCGTCCGCCTCGACCACCGACAGCTGCGCCGCCAGTTCCGGCGCCCGGTCGGCGACAGTTCTGGGCAGGTGACGCGCCAGCACGGGATCGATCTCGACCGCGACCACCGACTCCACCACGTCCAGCAGCGCGAGGGTCAGCGAACCGAGACCGGGGCCGACCTCGAGCACTACGTCCCCGCGCCCCACCCCCGCGGCCGCGACGATCCGCCGCACGGTGTTCGCGTCGTGCACGAAGTTCTGCCCGAGTTGCTTGGTCGGCCGCACCCCGAACCGTTCGGCGAGCACTCGCACTTCGGCGGGCCCGAGCAGCGCCGCACTCCCACGAGCGAAAATTTCAGGTTCGGACACCTCGAGAATCTATCAACCGCGCCGCGGCGTCCCCCGGGTCCGGTGCAGGTCAGCTGATGCCGAGCCGGCCGGTGCACGCGGGCCACGCGCCCCAGCCCTGCCGCTGCCTGGTGATCTCGGCGATGGCGATCTGTTCTTCCCTGGTGGCCAGATCGGCGCGCGGGGCGTACCGCAGCCCGCCCTGCCGCTCCCAGGTGCTCTGGTCGAACTGCACGCCGCCGTAGTAACCGTTGCCGGTGTTGATCGACCAGTTGCCGGTGGACTCGCAACGAGCCAACGCGTCCCAGATCGCGCCGTCGCGCACCGGGGGAACCTCGGTGCCCGGCTTGGCGCCCTTGCGGACGGTCTTGGGCTGTGCCGCCACGGTGACGGTCGACGCGACCGGCTTACGGTCGACTTCCTGGCCGTTGACCATGGTGACCGCGAACGTGACGTTCTGTACCCCGGGAGCGCCCGCGGACTCCACCACCGTGCGACTCATGTTCATGGTCGGGTCTTCGATGACGTTCTCCGGCGGATCCAGCGGCAACGTCTCGGTCTGCTGTTCGACCCGCTTGCGCGTCACGGTGACGCGCAGGCCGTTCGTCAGGGGGGTGGACGCGGCCGGCTCGACGGAGTCCTGCTCGATCAGCGGGATCCCGGCCACTTCGAGGAACTTGCCGACGGTGGGCGCCGCGGCGCGCACGTCCACCGGATGGCCGATCCCGTCCACCAGCGACACCATGCGCGGAGTCGCGATCATGAGCGTGGCGCCTTGCAAAGGGAGCCGCTCGTCGCGAGCGGGCGAGACGTACACCTCTTTCGGAATCTTCAGCTGCTCGAGCGCTTCCCCCGCGGTCACTCCGGTGGTCCAGACCTTCTGCGTCATGCCGTCGACGGACAGATCGACCTCCCGGGCACGGTTGAGCGTGATGGTCGCACCGTCGCCGATGTGCGCGGCCAGGGCGGGCGCCACCTTGTCCCGGTCGGTCACGATGAAGCCCGCCGCCTTCAGCACGCCGCGCACGTCCCGCGACATGGTGGTCTGGAAGAGCTTCTCGCCGTCCACGACAACGGTCACCGTCTTGCGATTCACGATCGCGAGCCCGGCGCCGACGATCAGCGTCAGCAGCAGCGCGCCGACCGCGAGGTGCAGCAGCGGCGAACGCGACTGGTTGATCCGCGTGAAGGGGGACATGGTCACAGCACGATAACGAGGGGGCCGGGCGCCGACAACAGCAAGCTCCGGAACAGCGCCTTTTCAATATCACGATCGAATATCGACCCCGCAGGTAAATCACAAAACGGAACGCAGAAAGTGACATAGGACACATTTCGCATACACCGATGCATTCCGGGCATCCGTGATGCCCCGCGGGTACGCGGGCGCGCCGGTCAGATCCGGTAGACGCGGCGTGCGTTGTCGGTGGTGATCTTCGCCAGTTCCACCGGATCCTGTTCACGCAACTCGGCCAGCGCTCGCACCGTGTACGGCAGGCAGTACGGCTCGTTCGGCGCTCCCCGGAACGGGTGCGGGGTCAGATACGGCGCGTCCGTCTCCACCAGGATCTGGTCGTCGGGCACCACCTTGGCCGCCTCCCGCAACTCGTGCGCGTTCTTGAAGCTCACCGTCCCGGAGAAACTCAGGATGTAGCCCTCGGCCACGCAGGACAGCGCCATGTTGGTGTCGGAGGAGAAGCAGTGGAAGATCACACGCTCGGGCGGGCCCTCGTCCAGCAGCACGGTCAGCAGGTCGTGATCGGCCTCGCGGTTGTGGATCATCAGCGGTTTGCGCACCCGTTTGGCCAGGTCGATGTGCCAGCGGAAACCCTCGATCTGCGTCTCGATGTCGGCGCAGCCGTCCAGCTTGCCCGGCCAGTAGTAGTCGAGACCGGTCTCGCCCACGGCGACCACCCGCGGGTCGTCGGCCAGGCGCTCCAGCTCCGCCTTCGCGTCGTCGTCGAGCGCGTTCGCCCTGGTCGGGTGCAGCGCGACGGCGGCGAACACGCGATCGTCCCAGTGCGCCGCCCGCACCGCCCACTGCGCGGCGGCCAAGTCGTCGGCGACGGTGACCACCCGGCCGACGCCGACGGATGCGGCTCGGTCGAGGATCGCCGCGGTGGACGCCGCGTCGGTCGCGCCGCAGGCGTCCAGATGGGTGTGCGCGTCCACGATCGGCGACAGCGGCTCGGGCGGCTCCGGCGCGGGCCGTGCGGCGCTCATCGGCGATCCCCACGCGGCGCGAACGCATCGATCAGGGGGATATTCACGCGAGCGAAAGAATGCACGCGCATTACAGTAGACACACCATGAGCGAAGCTGACCGCCCCGCCTTCTACATCACCACGGCCATCGCCTACCCGAACGGCGCGCCGCACATCGGGCATGCCTACGAGTACATCTCGGCCGACGCGATCGCCCGCTTCAAGCGCCTCGACGGCTACGACGTGTTCTTCATGACCGGCACCGACGAGCACGGCCAGAAGATGCAGCAGACCGCGGCCGCCGAGGGCATCCCGGTGGACGAGCTCGCGGCGCGCAACTCCGACGTGTTCGAGGCGATGGACAAGACGCTCGACATCTCCTTCGACCGGTTCATCCGCACCACCGACGACGACCACCGGGCCGCCTGCGCCGCCATCTGGGAGCGGATGCTGGCCAACGGCGACATCTACCTGGGCAACTACTCGGGCTGGTACTCGGTGCGGGACGAGGCGTTCTACACCGACGAGGAGACCACGGTGCTGGAGGACGGCACCCGCGTCTCCACCGAGTCCCAGACGCCGGTCACCTGGACCGAGGAGTCGAACTACTTCTTCCGGCTCTCGGCCTACCAGGACAAGCTGCTGGCGCTCTACGAGGAGCACCCCGAATTCATCGCGCCCGCCACCCGGCGCAACGAGATCGTCAGCTACGTCAAGGCGGGGCTGAAGGACCTGTCCATCTCACGCACCACCTTCGACTGGGGCGTACCGGTGCCCGGGCACCCCGACCACGTCATGTACGTGTGGGTGGACGCGCTGACGAACTACCTCACCGGCGTCGGCTTCCCCGACACCGAGTCCGCCGCCTTCGGCAAGTTCTGGCCCGCCGACGTGCACATCATCGGCAAGGATATCTCGCGGTTCCACACGGTGTACTGGCCCGCTTTCCTGATGTCGGCCGGTGTGGAGTTGCCGAAACGGGTTTTCGTGCACGGGTTCCTGTACAACAAGGGCGAGAAGATGTCCAAGTCGGTCGGCAACGTGGTCGACCCGCTGGAGCTGGTCGAGAGCTACGGCTTGGACGCGGTGCGCTTCTTCCTGCTGCGCGAGATCTCCTACGGCCAGGACGGCAGTTACAGCCACGAGGCCATCGTGAGCCGGATCAACAGCGACCTGGCCAACGAGTTCGGCAATCTGGTGCAGCGCAGCACCAAGCTGGTGGCCAGGGACTGCGGCGGCGTGGTACCGACGCCCGGCGAGTTCACCGCCGACGACCGCGCCTTGCTGGACCTGGCAGGCGGACTGCTGGAGCGCTGCCGCGCCGAATTCGACGCGCAGCAGATGCATCTGGCGCTGGAGGCGATCTGGCTCACCCTCGGCGAGACGAACCGATATTTCTCCGCGCAGGCGCCGTGGGCGCTGGCGAAGTCCGGCACGCCGGAGGATCTCGCCCGCGAGGCCACCGTGCTGTACGTGACGCTGGAAGTGCTGCGCATCGTCGCGATCCTGGTGCAGCCGGTGCTGCCGGGATCGGCGGGCCGCATCCTCGACCAGCTGGGCCAGCAGAACCGGACGTTCGCCGACATCGCGACGCCGATCGAACCCGGGCCGGCGTTGCCCGCGCCGGAACCTGTGTTCCCCAAGTACGTCGAACCGAAGGACTGACCCGGTTCCGGCCCGCCTCGCGACGGTCCGGAAAGGCAAGGCGCACAACACTTTCGCCGCATCACACGGTGGTCTGCCCAGGGGTGGATCCACCTGCCTTCCCGATGTGGAATGCGTTGTCGGATAATGAAACACCGGTTCGCGGCCTGGTGACGCCCCCGGACCGTGTGCGATCGGTACGACAACGTTCCGTTCGGAATCGGTTCCGGCACAGAGAGGGCACCCATGGGCCAGCAGCATGCGACGGCATCCGTTCACCGGTCCGGTTTCGCCGAGCGGCATCGGGCGGCACGCGAAGCCGTGCTCACGTCGCAACGCGGCAGGCTGGTCGAGGCGATGGTCGAGTCCGTGGACAGCAAGGGCTATCCGGCCACCACGCTCACCGACATCGTCGCCAGGGCCAGGGTCTCGCGCACCACCTTCTACGACCATTTCGCCAACAAAGAGGAATGCTTCGCCGAGGCGGTGCACACCGGCGTGGACATCATGGCGACCCGCATCGCGGACGAACTCGCCCAGTTGCCGCCGGACGCCGACGCCTACGCGAAGATCGAATCCATCGTGGTCACCTTCTGCCGGACCGTCGCCACCGAGCCGGATTTCGCCCGGCTGGTGCTCGTGGAGTCGTTCAAGGTGAACCAGGAAGCCGTCGGCTACCGCGACCTGGCCGTGGACCGCTTCGCCCAGCTGTACCGCGTGTTCTACGACCAGGCGCGCGCGGCGGACCCGACGCTGCCCGAACTCTCCGACGGGCTGATCGCCCTGATCCCGGACGCGATCGGCGAGCGCACGCGGCGGGTCATCGTCTCCGACGGACCCGCGCGCGTGCCGGAGATGGCGCCGATGTTCGTCCAGTTCGTCATGAGCGCCCTGGGACTACCCGTCTCCTCCTGAAGCATCGGCCGACGTGTTCGCCGGGGCACGACCACCCCACCGGTCACCCGGTGCGGCTGGGTCGGCCCGGCGACCGAATACCGCGCACGCCGCCGAACCGCGTCACTTCCAGCGGTCGAGCAGCGTGTCGATCTCCCTGGTCAGCGCGGCCTGCAGGAACGGACCGAAGGTGATCCGCGCGACACCTTGGTCGGCCAGGGCGGCCTTGTCGGCCTGATCCGGCAGGACGGTCGCGCTGATCGGCAGCGGCAGCTCACCGGTCAGGCGGCGCATATCGGCGTCGGCGTGGCGACCTACCGGGAACAGCACGTCCGCGCCCGCCTCGGCGGCCAGCTTCAGCCGCTCGATGGCGCGGTCCACCCGGTCGGCCTCGTCGCCGTCCTGACGCAGGAGAAGGTCGGTGCGCGCGTTGATCACCAGATGCACGCCCGTCGCGTCGGCGGCTTTGCGGAGGCCGTGCACGAGATCGGCGTGTTCCTGCGCCGTACGCAGGCGCTTGCCCTCACTGTGCACGGTGTCCTCGATGTTCAGTCCGATCGCCCCCGCCTCGAGCAGGCCCTCGACCAGTCGCGCGGGATCCTCCCCGTAGCCCGACTCGATGTCCACCGACACCGGGACGTCCACCGCCGCGGTGATCTGCCGGACCCGGGTCAGCGACTCGTCGAACGTCATCCCCTCGCCGTCCGCGCGTCCGATCGAGTCGGCCAGTGGATGACTACCCACCGTCAGCGCCGGAAAGCCCGCCGCTACAGCGACTTTCGCGGACCAGGCATCCCACACCGTCGGGAAGACCCCCGGATCCCCCGGCACGTGCAACCCGAGAAACGTCGTGGCCTTGCTCTCCAGAGAAGTCATACCGATGATCATGCCCGCCGCCGCACCCCGGGTCGACCACCCGCGCGGAGCGAAACCGCACAGCGGGGCTAGGAGCCGCGCCGCGCGGTGAGAACCGCGTCGTAGAGCTCGCGGCGGGAGACCGCGTGGGCGGCGGCGACCTCGCCGCAGGCGTCCTTGAGGCGGACGCCGGTGGCGGTCAGGGTTTCGACGGCGGCGACCAGGTCCGCGGGGTCGGCGGAGGCAGGCCGGGCGCCCGCGAGCACCACGGTGATCTCGCCGCGCGCGCCCTCGACGGCCCACTCGGCCAATTCGGCCAAGGTACCGCGAACCACTTCCTCGTAGGTCTTGGTCAGCTCCCGGCAGACGGCGGCGCGACGGTCCGGGCCGAGGATCTCGACCGCGTCGGCCAGGCAGTCGGCGAGCCGATGCGGCGCCTCGAAGAACACGCAGGCACGCGATTCCGCCGCCAAAGTGCGCAACCATTCCCGGCGCTGGCCGGATTTCCGCGGCGCGAATCCGTCGAAGCAGAAGCGTTCCACCGGCACGGCCGACAGCGCGAGCGCCGTGGTCACCGCTGACGGACCCGGCAGGCACGTCACCGGCAGGTCGCGCTCCACGCACGCCGCCACCATGCGGTAGCCGGGATCGCTCACCGACGGCATGCCCGCATCGGTCACCAGCAGCACTGTGCGGCCGTCGGCGATCTCGTCGAGCAGCGCCGGAATCCGTGCGGTCTCGACGTGATCGTAGAAACTGACCACCCGGCCGGCGATCTCGACGCCGAGCGCCTTGGCCAGCGCCCTGGTGCGGCGCGTGTCCTCGGCGGCGACGACATCGGCCGTCGCCAGCGCTTCGCGCAGCCGCTGCGAGGCGTCACCGACGTCACCCATCGGCGTCGCCGCGAGCACCAGCCCACCCGCCGTCTCGTCAGCCACCGCACTCCTGTCCGCATCACGTATCCGGCGACAACCGCCCACCCGCAGCCTATCCACCGGCGCCACCGAGCCCAGCAGATACCGGCGGCAACGAGGTTCGACAGCCGTCCTGCCTTCGAGACAAGTCGCACTCACGCCCGCAGCCCACCACGAAATCTGTCGGGCTCGATCTCGAACGTAGTAGCTGATCTCGTGAGCACCTGGCTAACTCCCCGGGTACGGCCGAACCGCGAGGAACACACGACGCAGGACCTGAACGCAAATCGTGCAACCACCCAACGCGTATGGCCTGAATACCCGGAGAGGCGGCACAGCATACGATCGGGGCGTGACCCAGGTGACCGACCAGCGCGCGACCGCACGGTTCACAACCGTGCCCTCCTGGTCGAGCCCGGGACCGCTGCGGCCGCCGCTGGACTCCGGACCGACCGACCGCCTGCGCGGCTGGCTGGTGACGGCCTTCCTCACCGCGATCGCCGCGGTGACGCGCTTCACGATGCTCAACTACCCGACCGACGCGGGCACGCCCGTGTTCGACGAGAAGCACTATGCCCCGCAGGCCTGGCAGATGCTCACCGGCGGCTGGGTGGAGGACAATCCCGGCTACGGGCTGGTGGTGCATCCGCCGGTCGGCAAGCAGTTCATCGCGATCGGCGAGGCGATATTCGGCTACAACGGCTGGGGCTGGCGTTTCACCGCCGCGCTCGCCGGAACCGTGCTGGTGCTGCTGGTGATCCGGATCGTGCGCCGGCTGGCGCGCTCCACCTTGATCGGCGCGATCGCGGGCCTCCTGTTGATCGCCGACGGCCTCACGTTCGTCTCCTCGCGCATCGGCATGCTCGACATCTTCATGGCGCTGTTCGTCACCGCCGCCTTCGGCTGCCTGATCGTCGACCGCGACGAGGTCCTCGCCCGGTTCGCGCGCGCGGACGCGCAGGGCCGGATCGGCGTGACGGATCATGGACCGCGGCTCGGGGTGCGCTGGTGGCGCTTCGGCGCGGGCGTGTTGCTCGGCCTGGCTTGCGGAACCAAATGGTCCGGGATCTATTTCATCGCCGCCTTCGGCCTGATGAGCGTCTACTTCGACCTCTCGGCCCGGCGGATCTACGGGGTGCGCCGCCCTTGGCTCGGCGTCGCGCTGCGCGATGTCGGGCCCGCGCTCTACGCGCTGGTGCTGGTGCCCCTCGGCGTCTATCTGGCGAGCTACTGGGCCTGGTTCGCGAGCGAGACAGGTGTGTACCGGTATATGCCGGGCAATCCTTCGGCGCCGACCGACCCGATCGGTACCGGCGGCTTCTGGTCGCATGTGGTGCCGGGTGCGTTGCGCTCGCTGTGGTACTTCAATGCCAGATCACTGGAATTCCACACCGAGCTGACCAATTCGGCGGGCAATCATCACCCCTGGGAGTCCAAGCCGTGGACCTGGCCCATGGGCTTGCGGCCGATGCTGTACTACTACGCCGACAGCGGCGTCTCCGGTTGCGGCCAGGCCCAGTGCGTGAAGGCCGTGATGCTGATCGGGACGCCCGCCATCTGGTGGGTCGCGTTCCCGGTCCTGGCCTGGATGCTGTGGCGCGCGGCGGTCCGTCGCGACTGGCGCTACGGCGTGGTACTGGTCGGCTACGGCGCCGCCCTGCTGCCCTGGTTCGCCACGCTCGATCGGCAGATGTACTACTTCTACGCCGTCCCGATGGCCCCGTTCCTGGTGATGGGCGTGGCGCTGGTGCTGGGCGACGTGCTGGGCCCGGCGCGCCCGAGCACCATTCCGCGCAGCCCCGCCGGGACCTACCTGCCCGCCCCGCCGAACGAACGGCGCAGTCTCGGACTGCTCGCCGTCTGCCTGTACCTGGGCCTGGTGATCGCCAACTTCATCTGGCTGTGGCCGATCCTGACCGCCCTGCCGATCACGCCGGGCAACTGGCACGACCATCTCTGGCTGCCCAGCTGGAGGTAGCAGCTCAGCCTTCCAGCGCCGCCTGCACGTAACGCAGGGCGGTGGCGTCGTCCAGGCCAAGCCTGCGCACCGTCGCGACGTAGGCGGTGGCCGCGCGGCCCGCCACGTCGCGGGTCGGGTCACCGGACGACGCGATGAACGAGCCTTGCCTGCCGCGGGTTTCCACTACGCCGTCGGCCTCCAGCTCGCGGTAGGCGCGTGCCACCGTGTTGGGGGCGAGACCGAGTTGCGCGGCCAGAGCGCGGACAGTCGGGATCTTGGTTCCGGCCGTGAGTTCGCCGGAACGCACCTGAGCGATGACGCCGAGGCGGAGCTGCTCGTAAGGCGGCACTGCGGATTCGTGCGAGACCGTCACAGTGAACATGCTCGCGCTCACAAGTCGTCGCGGGACAGCGGACACGACAGGCACCGTGGGCCGCCGCGGCCGGAGCCCAATTCGGAACCGGGAATGCGCAGCACCTCGATACCCGCGTCCTCCAGCCTGGCGTTCGTCATCTCATTGCGCTCATAGGCCACCACAACGCCGGGCGCGAGCGCGAGAGTGTTGTTGCCGTCGTCCCACTGCTCGCGTTCGGCGGTGACCCCGTCCAGACCGGTGTCGATCACCCGCAGCTTGCCGATGCCCATGGCCTCCGCCGCCGCGGGCAGGAACGGGTCGGGGCCGCTGATGCCGACCCGTCCGCTGCCGAGCCGTCCGCCGTAGTCGTCCTCCTTGCGGATCGTGAAGGCGCACAGCGATTCGCGCACCGCCGGATACATCACGACGGCATCCGCGTCGACCATGGTGCACACCGTGTCCAAGTGCATGGTCGCGCGAGTCTGCGCGATCGGCACCACGAGCACGGTGTGTGCGAGGTCGTCGTCGAACAGGCTGCGCGCCAAGGCTTCCGCGCCCGCAGGCGAGGTGCGCTCGCCGACGCCCACCGCGACCACGCCCTCCGACAGCAGCAGGACGTCACCCCCTTCGATGGGAGCGGTATGCGATTCGTAGGCACGGCGCACGCCGAGGAATCGGGGATGGAAGGCGTAGATGAGATCGGTCAGCGAGGTCTCCCTGCCACGGGCGGGCAGCGCGAGGGAGGTGATCGCGACGCGCGGACCGACCCAGAACGAGGAGTCCCTGGTGAACAGCAGATTCGGCAGCGGGTCGATGACGAAGTCGCCGCCGTGGTGCATGCGGCGGACCAGCGAGGTGTGGTCGGGCCCGAAGGGCAACTCGTCGAAGGTCATCCCGGCCATCAGGATCTCGGCCAGCTCCGTGGCCGGCACGCCGCGCAGGAAGCCGGCCAGTTCGTCGGCCAGCGTGTGCCCGAGTCTGCGCGCGTCCACCGCGGCGGAGATGCCCTGGATGCGGGCCGCGCCGCTGACCGCGATGGTCTCCGCGAGCAGGTCCGACAACAACAGCACCTCGGTGCCCCGGCTGCGCAGCACCTCGGCGAACGTGTCGTGCTCCTGCTGCGCGCGCTCCACCCACGGGATGCCGTCGAACAGCAGCTGATCGTTGTTGCGCGGGGTCAGCCTGCGCAGCTCGTTGCCCGGCCGGTGCAGCAGCACCGTACGTAGCGCGCCCACCTCGGACGTCACGGCCAAACGCGCACCCTCCCGCGCGGACACAGCATCTGCTCCCATGATCGAACCGTAGTGCCCCGCGGCCGCGAGAGCACGGAAATCCCGGCTTCGGATGCCGATCGGCGCGCGATCGGCGAATCCGGTCCCGGCACCCCCTAACCTCAAGTATTGTTGAGGTGATTGGGAGGAGCGTGCATGTCGACAGCAGCCGATTGGCGGGCGAAGGAGCTGACCCCGGGGCAGCTCTCCGAGCGTAGTGGAGTCGCGGTCTCCGCGTTGCACTTCTACGAACGCGAAGGACTCATCACGAGCAGACGCACCAGCGGGAACCAGCGCAGATACGCCCGTGAGACCTTGCGCCGCGTAGCCTTCATCCGCATTTCCCAGCGCGTCGGCATACCGCTGAGCGAGATCCGCGCCGCCCTCGATCAATTGCCCGAAGGGCGCACCCCCACCCGGCGCGACTGGGAGACCTTGTCCACCACTTGGCGCGCCGATCTCGACGACCGGATCACCCAGCTGATCCGGTTGCGCGACAGCCTCACCGGCTGCATCGGCTGCGGCTGCCTGTCGCTTGGCACCTGCCGCCTGGTCAACGAGCACGACCGGCTCGGCGCCGACGGTCCCGGCGCCCGCGTGCTCGACGTGCAGCTCAATTGCCCGTCGAAGCCAGCAGCCTGCTGAACCGCGCGCTGGTGCGCCGCATCACGAACTCGTAGGGAAAGGCGAACTTGCGCTTCCACCAGTAACCGAAGCGGATGTCGAACGAGCTGTAGACCAGGAACCGGTTGCGCTCGATGCCGCGCAGGATCGCCGTGGCCACCCGTTCCGGCGGCACCGCGTGCTCGGCGAAGGCCGCGGTGAGCCGCTTGATCTTGGGATGCTCTTTGTTCACCCCGGCCAACTCGACGCTGCGCACCAGCGGCGTGTTCACCGCGCCGGGCGCCACCAGATGCACGGTGATCCCGTGTTGCGCCAAGTCGAAGCGCAGCACTTCCGACACGCCGCGAATGCCGTACTTCGCCGCGCTGTAGGCGGCGTGCCAGGGCAGCGCGAGCAGGCCCGCCGCCGACGACACGTTGACCAGCGCACCGCCCTTGCCCGCGCGCACCATGGGCGGCACGAAGGTCTCGATGACGTGGATCGGCCCCATCAGGTTGACCTCGACCATGCGCCGCCAGTGCTTGTGCTCCAGGTTCTCCACGGTCCCCCAGACCGAGGTGCCCGCGATGTTCATGACGACGTCCAGACTGCCCAGTTCGGCGTGCACGCGGTCGGCGAAGGCGCGCACCGCGTCGTAGTCGGTGATGTCCAGCGCTTCGGCCAGAGCGACGCGACCACCCGCGGCGCGGATGTCGGCCACCGCGGTGTCCAGGCCCTCGGCATTGATGTCGGTGAGCACCAGTTCGGCGCCGTCCGCGGCGGAGGCGAGCGCGGTGGCCCGGCCGATGCCGCTCGCTGCTCCCGTGATCAGAACCTTCGCCTCGCGCATCGTCGTGCGACCCGCTCGCCCGCGACCTCTACCCAGCACTGCGCATCCCATCTCGAATCGCCGAATCGGTTCCCCGCAGGGTAATCCAGCCGACGGCCGCAGGCCGCTAACGACCGAGCACCGCAAGCATGCCCGCTACGGCCCGCGGCCAGGTGAACTGCTCGGCGCGGTTGCGCGCGGCCCTGCGGCGACCGGCCTGCGGCATGGCCAGCACGTCGCTGACCGCCCGCGCGAAGGCGGAGGGATGATCGGCGGCCACCGCGCCGCAGTCGGCGGTCACGATGTCGGCCAGCGCGGAGGAGCGGCTGGCCACTACGGGCGTGCCCGCCGCGAGCGCTTCCAGCGCCGCCAGGCCGAAGGTCTCGTGCGGGCCCGGCGCCAGCGAGACGTCCGCGGTGGCGAGCAGTGTGGCCACCATCGCGCGTTCGGAGATGAATCCGGTGAAGTGCACGGCGGGCACGCCGCCGGGCAGCGGGGCCAGCGCACGGGCCCGCCGTTGCAGCGCGTCCCGGCGCGGACCGTCCCCGGCGACGATCAGCCGCGCTTCGATCCCGGCCGCGCGCAACGCCCCGACCGCTTCGATGCTGCGATCCACCCGCTTCTCGACCGACAACCGGCCGCAGTGCACCAGCAGCGGATGACCGGGCACGCCGAGATCGGCGCGCAGTCCGCGATCGCGCCGGTGCGGGTTGAACAGGTCGAGGTCCACCCCGAGCGGGACCAGCTCCACGTTCCGCGCGCCGATGCGCAGGAACTCCTCGCGCGCGAACCCGGTGGTGCACACGATCATGTCGTAGTCGGTGGCGGTGTGCCGGTTGGCCACGTCGGCGCAGCGCCGCGCCACCGGACCGGGCAGCACCTGGCCCAGCAGGCGGTCGAGCCGCTCGTGCGAGATCATCACGCCGGTCACGTCGCGCCGTCGCGCCCAGCGCCCGAAACCGCGCAGCGTCAGCCGATCCGACACCTCGAGCACGTCGGGCCGCAATCCGTCCAGGACGTCGGCCACCCGGCGGGGATCGGCGGCGCGGTAACCCCCGGTCCACGGAATGGCCAAGGCAGGCAGCGTGATGCGCGCGACCCCGGTGGGCAGGATCTCCTCCGACCGGTGCGGACCCGGCACGATCAGCACCACCTCGTGCCCGGCGGCGGCATACCCCTCGCCCAGATGGTGCAACGCCGTGCGCAGCCCACCCGAACGCGGGCCGTAGAAGTTCGCCAGCTGAACTATGCGCACTCGGCCGATCGTGCAGCGGACGGGGTTACCCGCGCCCAACGACGCGTGAACGGCCGTGAAAGAACGGGATAACCGGCGGCTGCGGCAGTGCGCTCAGTGCGCGGGCAGCCCGCGCCCCGCCCGGGGCAGATCGAGGTCGAGCGGAATCCGCCCCGCGGCGAGGTGCGCTTCGACCTGCTCGGCGGGCATCGGCTTCGCGATCAGGAAGCCCTGCGCGCGGTAGCACCCCAGACCGACCAGGGTGCGCGCGGCGACCGCCGTCTCCACGCCCTCGCCGACCACGCCCAGCCCGAACGAGCCGGCCAGGCCGATGATGGACTTCACAATGGCCAGATCGTCGGTGCTGGCCCCGAGCCGTTGCACGAAGCCCCGGTCGATCTTCACCGCGTCCACCGGCAGCGCCTTCAGATGCGACAGCGAGCTGTAGCCGGTGCCGAAGTCGTCGATGGCGATCTGCACGCCCATCCGCTTCAGCCCGCGCAGCGTCACCTGGGTCCTGGCCAGATCCTGCACGACGACGTGCTCGGTGATCTCCAGGCACACCGAGCTGCCGTCGATGCCGAACAGGCGCAGGATGTCCTCGATGCGCTCCACGAAATCGAGGCTGACCAGCTGCACCGGCGACACGTTGATCCGCATCACCACATTGCCCGCCAGTCCGCGCCTGCGCCACTCGGCGAACTGCGCGCACGCCGACCGGATCACCCAGCGCCCCAGCTCACCGGCCAGGTTGGTGGCCTCGGCGACGGTGACGAACGCGGCGGGCGGCAGCAGCCCCCTGGTCGGGTGCAGCCAGCGGACCAGCGCCTCCAACGCGACGATGCGGCCCGTGCGCAGGTCGACCTCGGGCTGGTAGTGCAGCAGCAGCGAGCCGTCGGAGACGGCGCCGCGCAGGTTGAGCTCCACGTCGTCCTGGAGTTCGAACTGCGCGCGCATGGTGTCGGTGAACACCGCGACGCCGTTGCCACCGCCCGATTTCGCCGACAGCAGCGCGTGATCGGCGCGTCGCAGCACGTCGGCGACGGTCGTCTCACCCGGGAAGCCGAGCGCCACACCGACGCTGGCGCCGCGGCTGACCGACTCGCCGCCGACGGTGACGCGCCGGGCGATCAGCTGCTGGATCCGGTTCGCCTCGTATTCGGCGGCCACGGCGTCCATCGGCTTGGCGGGCACGATGACGAATTCGTCGCCGCCCAGGCGGGCGATCATGTCGTTCGGGTCCAGATTCTCCCGCAACCGCGTCGACAACGTGCGGATGAAGTTGTCCCCGGCGGTGTGGCCGAGGAAATCGTTGAGCGCTTTCAAGCGATCCAAGTCCAGGAAGAAGGCGGCCACCGGGCCGGGACTGCCCGCGCGTAATCGCTCTTCCATGTGCTCGAGCAGCGCGCGTCGATTCGCGAGCCCGGTCAGGTCGTCGTGCAGCGCGATATATCGGAGACGTTCCTCCGCGACCACCCTGGCCTGCAGTTGCGCGAACAGCGCGGCGATGGCTTTGAGCACGTTGAGTTCGCGATTGCTCCACTCGCGATCGCCCGACTTGACGAATCCGAGCACGCCGGTCGGCTCGCCCCGCGACAGCAGCGGCACGGCAGCCGAGGTCACCCCCACGATGCCGGACCCGCGGCGGACGGTTTCCTGATAGTCGGCGAACTCCGGGGTCGGGCGCGCGACCATCGGTTCGGTCGCGTTCTCCAGGGCACGGAACACGGGGTCGGCGCCGTCGAAGTAGATCACGCCGAGGGGATCGGGATCCGGGATGTTCTGCCGGTGCGGCCACTCCGCGATGAGCACGGTCGCGCGCCGCTCCCGGTCGGTGTGCCGCACGTAGCTGAAATCCACGTCGAAGTACTCGACCAGCTGCGCGAGCACCCGCTCGGTGGCGGCGACCATGGTCGTGGCGTCCACACCCATGAGCTCAGAGGCGACCTGGGTCACCAACGAGTCGAGTGTCCGCCGTGGCACATTGTCTCCGATCGCGCTAACTACTGGTGTCCACACCGAGCACCGGACGCCGCCTGCTGCGTACGGTGGCGGCGGAGGCGTAGCTCAGGCGAAGCACCAACGCCATGGTCTCATGCTCAGGCACTTCCAGCAGGTCCAGGAAACGGCCCTGAAGTGACGCTAGTGTATCCGCGAAGTCGGGGGAAATCGCAGCAAGTTCGCCGCGGCGTCGGGCGTAGAGGTATACGGGGGAAATCGGTTGGACACACAATCCGAGGCGTTCGGCCCGCACCCAAACCCGCGCGACCGCGGCCCCCGCCTCCGCGTAGCCGGTCAATCGAGGGTCGGCCGCGTCGAATGTCACCGCCAGAATGGCGGAGCTGGAGCGCACCCGGTCACCGGTGTATTTCCCCAGCGCCGCGCCGCCCGACCAGGACCGCACCTGCGCCATGACGTCGGCGCGAGTGGTTATCTGAAATGCCGCCCACTCGTCGGCGGTCAGTTCCAGGCTGCGCGTGTCGATTCCGGTATCCGGATCGTCGTCCTCCGCCCACCGGACTTCGCCGAGCATTTCCTCGTATAACCGGGGCGTGAGATATCGGATGCGGTCGGAATCACCCAGCAAACGTGCGGCTTCTTCGATCCCCTGCCGATCCACGACCGCACGCACATGGGCTCCGGCCGATTCGGCGACCGCCGTGAGCGTGTCGAGGACGCCGTCGGCCAGCGCGGTCCCGGTGCCGATGCTGCGGTTGGTCTCGCGGCGCAGGACGGCGGGATAGTCGGCGGCCAGCTCGTCGCTCCGCTCGTCCCCCAGCCGCAGGCGCGCGACGAGGCGACCGGACCCCGGCGCACCCTCGACGAACTCGTGCGGTCCGAGTACACCGTGCGCGGCCGCGGCGACTCGCGCGTTGTACAGGGCGGCGCCGAGCGCGACGGCGCTGCCGCGGTAGCCGATGTCCATCGCCGCGCTGTGCTGCGGCGCCAGCTCGACGACGATGTCGTCCGCCTCGGCGCGCAGCGACCACGGTTGCATGTTGCCCCCGGACGGCGCTCGTTGTGCGCAGGTCAGGATGCTTTCCACGGGTCCGTCGACGGACTCCGGCGGCGCCTCGGTCCACGCCGGCTCGTCGCGCGGCGGCGGGTCGGCGAGTTCGTCCAGATGCCGTTCCACGTCGAGCCGGACACGACCGGAGGCCAGCTTCATGCCCAGACCGATGCGCCGGACGGCGGCCACCACGCTCGCGGCGCCCAGCGCGACGTCGCCCGCCAGCTGCGGCCAGCTGGTCACCGTCTCGCCGACTTCGATCAGGCTCGCGCCCAGCCGCGGCGACAACCCGGCGGCGCCGAGCAGCTGAACCACGAACGGCGCCTTCTCCCTGGACGTCAGCCCGCGCAGATCCGCGGCGCGAACCGCACCGAGCAACCCGTGAAACACCGGGCGCTGCGGTTCGAGATCGAAACGCTCGACGTCCAGCAAACCGCGGTCACTGGTTTCCATCAGCACCGGAATACGACGGCGTGCCGCCGCCTCACGGATCACCAGTTTCATATCGAGCGAATCGCATTCCTCGACGACGATCGCGAGGCCGTCCAAGAAATCGTCCACCGAATTCTCGTCGATCCCGGCTTCGAAGATCCGCACCGGCAGGTAAGGATCCAATTCGGCGATACGGCGTGCGGTTACCACGGCTTTGTTGACGCCGACGTCGAAGAGCGTTCCCGCCACCCGGTTGAGATTCGAGAATTCGATTTCGTCCAGATCGGCCAGGCGCAGTTCTCCGCAAATGCCTTCCATGGCGAGCAGATGCGCGATCGCGTTCCCTGCGCTCTGCCCGACGACCCCTATCGCGAGCTCGGCCAGCCGGTCCTGTTCGGCTCTGGTCAATTTGTTCCGATTGCGATCCAGCCGGATCAGCCGGAAAGTCCGCGGGCCCGGCAATCCGATCACCGCCGCGCGCCACGGGTAGTAGATCCAGCGGTCCGCCTCCGGGCCCTCCGGAATATCCGGTGCAGCCACCATTTTGCCGAGTTCGGCGCGCAACGCCGAACGCAGGTCGCGGAATTCCAGGCGCGGGTCGGCGCGCAACGTGGCGAGCATCCGCGCGTCCTCCGGATCGGCGGGGTCGAGGATCAGCGGCCGGTGGTCGGCCGTACGCGGCCGGTCATCGCCCATGGCCGCGCCGGCCCTCTGTCGCGCGGCCGACGCCGCACCGCATCTCGAGCGGACGCGCGGTGGGCAGTCCCAGCGCGTCCTGCTCCCCGTGCGTCAGGGCCCGTTGCGACTCCTCGGCGAACGCGGCGTAACTCAGGGTGTCCCACCACAACGGCACGGTTCGGTAGCGCTCGTCCGGATACGGGACCGCGGGGATGCCCTCGGCTGGAACAGCACCGCACGCCTCGTGCCGGGGCACGGTGAAGGAGGCCACCGTCGCGAAGCCATAGCGCGCGCCGAGCAAGCGCGCGCCGTGCAGCACCGTGCGTGAGATCGCCGCGCCGAGTTCGGCCCGATTGGGCGTATCGCGCGCGACCCACGCGCCCTTGGCCTCGATCACGCCCTGCGGTATCCGGTCGGCAATCATCCGCCGCAAGTCGTCCGCGCCGGGGTGACCCGCCCATTCGATCAGCGCGTGCGCCTGCCGCGCCTCGCGGTAGGGCCCTTGCATCCTGGCCCCGGCGACCACGTCGCCGTCGGCGTCGAGCGCGGCGAAGAACAGCGACGTCGAACCGCCGTCGGCGACCGCCTCGTATTCCAGTGCGTGTTCCACTCCGAAGCGCCGATAGACATCGCGCGCTCCGCGCAGATACCGGTGCCAGAGTTCCGGCTGCGCATCCGGTTCGGAGACAAAGAACGCACACTCGGATTGCGCGTCGTAATACCGCCGTACTCCCCGCCCACGGGAGTTACTCGGCACGACTGCAATCAGATCCACAGTCATGTTGTTCCTACTCCATCGCCGCGCTGCCCTGCGCGATAGTCCAGCCCGATGCATCCCCCCACGGCCCCGAGCCGAGACGAAGTTGCCCAGGGCAGTATCCGTCATCGGACAGGAATTGACCAGCCGTCCGGCTAATCTTCCGAAAACTCTGCGGTACATGCGATATTTTCGCAGGTCAACCTAGCTGGAATCGATATCGGAAATAAGATGGAGACCAGTCGGTTCTGGGGTAGTTACTATTGAGCAAGCTAAACCAGGATAGAAATGAACAACTCGACCGACTCCGGGCCGTGCCAGATCTCGATTTCTTCACGGTAGGCCCGGGTGATCTCCGCCGACGCCGTCGCGTCATCGACCTGCGCCCAGACGTCCTCCACCGGATCGTGATAGTCGCCGTTCGGTGCGAAACGGGCGTAGACGCCTTTCGGCACCCGCACCAAGACGTCGCCCACCGGCACGGCATCCGGAGACGGGTACTCGAAGCAGACCACGGCGTTGTAGTTCCCGGCCGGATCCGGCACGTACACCGTGTACATCGGCCCCTCGCCACCCTGGCGGTCGCGCAGCCGATCCTTGAGGAACTCGATCAGGTCGCTGTTGCTGACCTTGAAGCTCGGGCGCACGCGCGGGACGACCAGCCCGCCGTAGACCGCTTCGGCACGCACCACGATCGCATAGCTCATCGCGCGTCGACCGCCAGATACAGATCGATCTTGTAGGCGTGCGGATAGCACTCGAAGTCGCCGGTGTAGGTCCGTTTGATCTGGTTGTGCTCCTCGGCGTAGGCGATCTGCGTCCACAGGTCGGTCATCACCTGGGGGAAGTTGCCGACCGAGGAGAACCGGGCGTAGGCGCCACGCGGCAGGCGCGCGACCAAGTGACCGCGGGTGACGTCGTCGAAGGACGCGCACTGATAGCCGACGATCTGGGTGTTGTACGTGCCCAGCTCACCGGTGTAATCGGTGTAGGCGCTGGCCAGCGGGCCGCCGAGTTCCTGGTGCAACACCGCCGCCCAGGCGGCCTCCAGATCGCGGTCACGCAGTTCCCCGAGCGCACGTTTGGGGCTGCGTACCGGCAGCCCGGCAACCCACGTCTCGTCCCGCTCGACGATCTCAAACTGCATGGAAAGACTCTTTCGAAGGAAGCCGGAGGTGAACCACCGCATCCGGTCGGTCGGAATCGCCATGCTACCAACCCGGACCGGGTGGTACCGATCACATAGCACGGTCGGCAGCCGCACGATCACCGCGCTGAACTGGACAGATGACCGAAGCGGCGCCGTCCGGCGCGCCCCCTTCGGCGGGCGGCGGCGGCCGGTCGCGCTGAGGCATAGTGGACATGATCGTCCGGTTCGCCCCTGCCGCGGCCCCACCGAACGGAGGCCTGATGAACGAGACGCCGCCCGCCGCCCGCCGCCGTGCGCCCGCGCCGTCCGCACGCGATGACCACGCCGCCGGGACCTGACGTGTGCCGGTCCATCGCCGACCTGGACGCGGCGGTCGCCGACTGCTTCGCCTGCCCGCGCCTGGTCGCCTGGCGCGAACTCGTCGCGCGGCAGAAGCGCGCCGCCTTCCGCGACCAGACGTATTGGGGCCGTCCGGTGCCCGGCTTCGGCCCGGCGGACGCCCGGATGCTGATCGTGGGACTCGCGCCGGCCGCGCACGGCGGCAACCGCACCGGCCGCATGTTCACCGGCGACCGCAGCGGGGACGTGCTCTACGCCGCGCTGTACGCGGTCGGCCTCGCCAACCAGCCGACCGCGGTCGGCCGCGGTGACGGCCTGCGACTCGACGGCGTGCGGATCACCGCCCCGGTGCACTGCGCGCCGCCGGACAACAAGCCGACGCCCGAGGAACGGGATCGCTGCGGCCACTGGCTGGACACCGAGCTGCGCCTGCTGACACCCACCGTCCGCTCGGTGGTGGTACTCGGCGCGTTCGGCTGGCAGGCCTTGCTCCCGGTGCTCTCGGGTGCGGGCTGGGCGGTGCCGCGCCCGCGACCGCGATTCGGCCACGGCGCGCACGTGGAACTGGCCGCCACCGACACCGGCCGGAGTCCGCTGCATCTGTTCGGCTGTTATCACGTCAGCCAGCAGAACACCTTCACCGGGCGACTCACTCCGGCCATGCTGGAGGCGGTCCTGGCGGACGCGGCGGAAACCGCCGGGCTCCAGGTGCGGCGAAGTCACGCACCGCGCGGGTGATCGCTCGCGCATCGCCGCTAGGTAGCGGGTTCAGACGTGGTCGACCAGGGCCGGGTGACCTGCTTCGTGGGCGCAGTGCGCGCAGCAGAAGTAGTCCCCACGCGCCTCGACGCCGTGGCCGAGGATCCGGCAGGAACAGTGCGTGCAGGTCGGGGCCATGGCGTTGATCGCGCATTCGAAACTGTCGAAGGTGGCCGACGTGCCGTCGCGGGTGATGGTGAACGTCTTGTCGTACTCGTTTCCGCAGGTGTCGCAGGTGGCCATGAGGTGTCACCGGTCCTCTCGCGTCGATGGACTAGAGCGTCGCAGTTCGCGGTACCCAGCCCCGGTCAACGCAAAACGAAGCGGCGGACCTCAGGCCAGGCGCAGCGCCTGGACCGGGCAGCTGTCCACGACGAGCTCGAGCAGATCCCGCTCGGACGAGATGCCCGGGTCGACCGGCGCGACGATCCCGTCCGCGCCGACCCGGAACAGATCGGGCGCCAGTGCTTCGCACATGCCGTGCCCCGCGCACACGGTGCGGTCGGCGACGATTCTCATCGGCCGATCCGCTCCAGCCGGATGGGCAGCCCGTCGGCGGGCACCGGCCCGGTCCCCGCGACCAGTGGCACCTGGTAGCCGTCCGGCACGCTCCAGCGGTAGCGCAACAGCATCTGATGCACGACGGCCTTCACCGTCATGCCGCCGAAGTAGAGGCCGATGCACTTGTGCGCCCCGCCGCCGAAGGGCGCCCACGCGAAGCGGTGCGATCGGTCTTCGCGACGGTGCTCGGCGAAGCGCTCCGGGTCGAACGTGTCGGGGTCGTGCCAGTACTCCGCGTTGCGCATCAGCCCGTACGTGCCGCACAGGATGAACGTCCCCTTCGGCAGGTAGTAACCGAGGATGTCGGTGTCGGCGATGGTTTCGCGAACCTGCTGCGCCACCGGCGAGTAGACCCGCAGCGCCTCCTTGAACGCCAGGTCGAGCGAGGGCAGGCGGTCGAGATCGTCGTAGTCCAGCGCGGGCTTGCCCAGCGCGACGGATTCCGCCCGCAGCCGCTCCTGCCATTCCGGATGCCTGCCGAGTTCGTAGACGAGCATGGACGCGGCGATGGTGCTGGTGTCGTGCGCGGCCATCATCACGAAGATCATGTGCTCGACCACTTCCGCGTCGGTGAAGGTCTCGCCGTCGGCGGTGCTCGCCCGGCACAGCACGCTGAACAGATCGTTGCCATCGCCCGCCCGCTTCGCCGGCAATTCGCGGCGGAAGTGCTCCTCGAGCACCCGGCGCCCGCGCACACCACGCGCCCACACCCCGCCCGGCATGTTCGCACGGATCAGCGCGGCCCCACCGCGCACCGCGTCCTCGAAGGCGCGCTCCAGCCGTGCCGCGCCCGCGCTGGGTTCGGCGCCCGCGAAGACTTCGGTGGCCTGCTGGAGCAGCAGCTTCTTGATCGCGCGGTAGACGCGGAAGTCGTCGGCGGGCTCCCACTGCGCGAGGCCACGGGTGATCCGCGGCGTGGTCATATCGAGGTAGCCGATCAATCGCGGCCGCGTGAAGGCCTGCTGCATGACACGTCGATGGAACAGGTGGTCGTCGAAATCGCGCAGCAGCAATCCGCCGCGGAAGAACGGGCCGATCAGCCACTCCCAGCCACGCTGCGCCGACAGCGCCTTGTTCCGGTCCAGCATCACCGCCTCGTACCCCTCGGGGCTGCCGAAAGTGACCATCCGCCGTCCCAGCATGCCGAACCACTGCACGGGGCCGAAGCGATCGAATCGCGCTCGCGCGAACCCGATCGGGTCGGCCAGAGCGTGCACGCTGTACCCGATCCCGGGCAGCCCGAAATCCCCGAGCACGGGTTTCAGCCCGCTACCCGGCGGCGGATCGGCCAGCGGCCGCACCGGCGCCGGGTAATGCGCGACCGCCCGCGCGGCCGCGCGCTGCGCGTGCCACGCCCAGGTGGTCCGCGCCTGGCGGATCGTGCCGGAGACCTCATCGAACGACTGGGGCACAAGCAGACTCATGACCGTCTTCCCTTCGCGACGCTGCGATAGTCCGACGATAGAGGAAACCACCGTTTCCGTAAACATTTGTTTCCCAATTTTGGCTGTGTCAAGCTGGCCTGGTGACCCGTACCGTCAGCGGCACCTACCGCGGAGCCTCCACGGCCGAGCGCCGCGAGGACCGGCGCAGGCGGTTGCTCGACGCGGCCCTCGACATCATGGGCACCCAGGGATTGTCGGCATTGACCGTGCGCGGGGTGTGCGAGCAGGCCAAGGTCGGTCCACGGTTCTTCTACGAAGCGTTCCCCGATCGCGACGCGCTCGCCTCCGGCGTGCTGGCGGAAATCCAGCAGGCGGCGCTCGACCGGGCGAAGGCGGCGATCGCCGAGACCACGGGCAAGCCCGCCGACCGAATCCGCGCCGGGGTCGCGGCCCTCATCGTCGAACTCACCGACGACCCACGGCGCGCGAAGGTGGCGTTCGCCCAGACCTACGGCGACGAGGCGCTCATGCGCAGCCGTTTCGCGGGCATGCGCCAGGTCGCCGACGTCATCATCGAGCAGACGCGCCTGGTGCTGGAATTGCCCGACGGACAGGACACCGCGATCGCCGCGACTTCCCAGCTGATCACCGGCGGCGCGGCCGAACTGGTCCTGGTCTGGCTGGACGGCGGCCTCGACGTCGACCGGGACGGGCTCATCGCCCTGCTCGCCGATTTCACCGTGGCCATGCTCGACCGGCTGCCCGCGGTCGCCGGGCGACTGTCCGGCCTCACACCAGATTCTTGATCAGCGACGACATCAGCGGCCCGCGCAGCGCGGGCAGCGCGGCGAAGTCCCCCGCGACGACGCGGTTGGTCGCCAGCGAGACGACCGCGCCGATCACCGCCTCCCCCGCCAGCCGCTGATGCGGGCGGGTCGCGCCGAGGGTCGCGGCGAATTCGTCCACCAACACGGCCTGGGTCGCCAGCCGTCGCTCCAGCACCGGCCTCCCCGCCGCGTACGCCTCTACCAGGAAGACCTTCGCGACCTGCGGTTCCTGGGCCAGTGTGGAGAAGTACGCGTCGAGTGCGCGGTCTATCCGTTCGAGCGGCGTGCCGTCGGCCGCGAGCGCTGTCGCGATCCGGGTCATCACGATCTCCACGGCCATGTCGTAGGCGGCGAGGAAACACGCCTCCTTGTTCGCGAAGTGCTGGTAAAAGGTCATCCGCGACACCTCGGCACGCTTCAGCACGTCCGCCACCGTCGCCGCCGCGTAGCCCCGGTCCGCGGCCGCCTCGATCATCGCCACCAGCAGGCGGGCCCGCTGCGCGGCCACCACCTCCTCCGGCGCGATGCCGTGATTGCCGCCGTGCAGTTTGCCGCCCGCCCGCGCCTTCAGCAACGATCCTCGCTCCACGTTCCGATGCTAAGTTCACCCGCCCGTCGCGCGTCCGCGAATACGGCGGCGACTCTGGGCGCGAATCGGACCGCGCGGGGTGCGAAACGGGGCACAATGGCCGTCCGAGAGTGCTCGATTCGAAAGAAGGAGCGTGATCGACAGTGGAAGGCAGGCAGCTGGCGAGACGAAGCGTCCTGGTCGCGACACTGTGCGCCGGCGCGTTCATGGTGGCGGCACCGGCGACGGCGGGCGAACCCGCGTTCGTGAACATCGGCGTCATCCACACCTTCGGTGACACCTGCTACGGCGATGGGGAAGCGGGCGTCTCCTCGCCCACCGGGACTCCCGGCGCGGCCCGTTTCGGCATCAACTTCGTCAACCAGACCCCCACGGACGCGCCGTGCACCTTCACCGCGTTCGCCAACTGGCGCAACCTCGACACCGGCGCCGCGGGCACGGTGCCCGTCCTGGTCACCGACAAGACGGCTTCGAACCAGCCGTCCGCCACCGTCTTCGCCGCCTTGCCCACCGGCTCCGGACGCGTGCAAGTCGACGTGACCACCGACTATCCGCACGTGGCGGCCCCGCCGGTCGAGATACGGATCAGCTGAGCGTCGGCGGGTCCGGCCTCCGACCATCGCGTAGTTCGGCCGCCGAGCCGCCCGGCATTCCTCCACACCGTTACAGCGAATCCGTGCGGGGCGGCTCGGCAGATCGCGGATATCGGCGGGTGATAGCAATGCGCGGGCTGCGCCCGGCTCCTAGACTGGGGAACTGCGGCACGGTCGACCGTCGAAGCGCCGCGGCGCTCCGCGGTCGGCAAAACCAGAAGTCCCGATCCAGCAAGGGCCGCCCGGTAGCGGCCCGTTCCCGTGCAGGAGGGCCGCATGCCCGACCCGTTCCATCTGCGAGTCTGCCTGGTCGGCCGAGGTTGCCTCTGCCCAACGGTCACCCTCTTCCTCGCCCCAGAACCGCTGATCCCCGGCGGCAACATGCTGCACGTGGTCGAACAGGATCCCCTCACCGCCGACACCGGCACGCCGACCCCCGACGCCGAAGTGATCGACATGATCGAGGGCAGCCCGGCCGCCGCAGGCCCGAAACTACGGCCCGAGCTACAGGAGTTCCGGCCCGGACGCCCCGACCCGCATCAGCTCCACGACATCCTGCACGACCACCACATCACCGACGCCGCCCCGATCGGCCTGGACGTCAGCGACCCCGCTGAACTCACCCGCCTGGCCCTACTCCCCGAACACCCCATCGGCTACCGCCGCATCGACGACTTCCAGCAGGAAGCCACCGCCCGCGCGATGCTAGCGGTCTACCGCCTCTTCGAAGTCGACCAGCGAGTCCGCCTCATGTACCACGGCTTCGCCGACCCGGAGACGGGCTGGTTCGCGCTACGGACCGCGACCGCCTGAGGACACGGGCTCTGCCCACCCGACGTTGCCTTCACGCGGACCCGGCTCAATGGGCGCCGCTTCGGCCGACGAGCGGTGAAGGTCGATCGCACGCAGCGGTCGGCACCTGTTCTGGATCGGCGGTGACCAACTCGCCAAGAGCCGGGCGCCGTCAGTACTCGTCGGCGCGCAGGCAATCGTCGACCGTCGGACCGGATGATTTCGGTGCCGCAGCGCTTATCCTTCGGGTCGCGCATTACCACGGCCACAGCGCGAGAGACTCGGGTGCGCCGTCTTACTCGAAAGGGCGACGCATTACCGGGTCGTGAGCATCTTTTATCCCCGGGCCTCTCGTGGTCATGGAAGCATTCCGGCCCTGATCAACGCGCCGCCCACTTCAGAGCCGTCTGGACCACGAATCATCCCGATACACTGATTATTCCGACGTCCAATATGCAACCGACGCCTTACGATCGGCTACGGGCCGGCTGAACAAGGATGAATACTTCAACGTGCAGGGTTTCGTATTCAAAGCGACCTTCACGTGGCAGCCCGTTCGAGACTCGGCCAGATGCTCGCAACCGCAGCAACATTCGAATTGCTGGGACGACTCGCTGTACCGGACTACATCGACGTCGTAATGGTGGCGCCGATCGTCACCGCCGGACTCCGGCGGCCACCGTTGCAGCGGCTTCACCTGAAACCTGCACGTTCGACCTGTTTTCCGACGCCCTACGACGGCCAGCGGCACGCGTCCGGCCTCTGGGCGAGCGGCCACGCGTGGCGGGCCCGGTGAGACCTATGGACGGCGCTTTGTGGAGCGGATCACCAAGGCCACGTTTCGAGTGGTACCTTGCCGTACCCCTTGGTAGGTTTCGGCTTGTCCGCGCAGCGTCGCGCATCACCATCAGCCTTTTCGACTCGCGGAACATCCCTTCGATCCACAGTTCGTGCGCCTCTTTCGTCACGGAACGAGGCGGGAATCGCCATACCACACAGCCGCTTTCGCCGTTTTCGACGGCCGAATCGGCGGTTGCGCGCTGCACGCCCCCGATCGCTGCGGGCGTGGCTGTTCTATCTCATCGAGCCTTCTGGAGTACCGGTGGTTACTGCACTATCTCACCAGCCCGCGGAACTCGACGCGGTCATCTTCGACTACAACGGCGTCATCGGCCTGCAACCCACCGTTCCGATGTGGAGTGAGCTCGCCGAGCTCGCCGGGTGGCACGCGGACCAGCTCGGGCTCTTCCAGAACGCTTTCTGGAGCGCCCGCGAACCCTACGATTCCGGCGAATTCGATGACGCGGCCTTCTGGACCGCCGTGCTCGGCCGTCGCCCGGACTCGGAACTGCTCACCAGGCTGCGTGCCGTCGACACCGAGCTGTGGACCCGGACCGACGACCGCGTCGTCGCGCTCCTCCACCACGCCCGGCAGGCAGATCTCCCGATGGTGTTGCTCTCCAACGCACCCCACCCGGTAAGCGACGCCCTCGACGCCTCCGACTGGCGCACGATGCTGACCGACGCGCTCTACTCGGCCCGGCTCGGCATGAACAAACCCCACCCCGACACCTACCGAAACGCGCTCGCCGCGACCGGAGTTCGCGATCCCGGCCGCGTCCTGTTCGTCGACGACCGTGCCGACAACTGCCAAGCCGCCGCCCGCCTCGGCCTGCGCACCCTCCACTACACCGGCTCACCCACCGATATCGAGATGTACCTCCCGCCCACGACCGTCGCCGCGTAGGTCCCGGCGCGTAGTCACGGATCTTGGATCGTCGCGTCGACCAATGCTGGACACGAGCCTGACCGGACGCTCGGCTGAGGTATACCAGCCGAGCGTTCGCGAGGGTGTCGCTTCGGGAGCCATGATCGGGCGCGCCCGAATGAAACCGACCGCCCGAGCTGCTACCCACTCCGGCGCATCCGATCCCACTCCGTCCTCGCCACGATATCCGCGGATTGCTGTGACCGCTGATTCCTGCTTCGAGTTGCTGCCACGCAGCTCGGCAATCCAGGTGAGCTGGGCGTGCCGGGCGGTGTCGATACGGAGGGGCGGGCGGGCCGGACCGGGGCGAAATTAGCGGGGTGGTGCGGATCTGCGCTCTCGTCCTACATCATGAGTGCCGCCTGGTCGCGGGTGCGCACCTCTGCTTCACTGATTCGATGCCCTCAGCCAGCGCCACCACCCGAATCCGCACACTCGACGGCCTCCACCTGGCAGCTACCCTTGTCACTCCCGAGCAGCCAGCAGCGCGTGCCGTCCTGCTGGTACACGGCGGGGGCGTCACCCGCGACGAGGGTGGCTTCTTCACGCGCCTGGCCGCGGGTTTGGCCGATGTCGGCATCGCTTCGCTTTGATCTTCGTGGTCACGGCGAGAGCGAGGGCCGACAGGAGGAGCTGACGCTCTCCACGATCCTGAACGACATCCGCGTCAGTCTGGCGCACCTCCGGGAGACCACCGGCGCGGTCGAGCTGAGCCTCTTGGGTGCGAGCTTCGGCGGTGGCATCTGCGGCTACTACACCGCCAAGCGTCCGGACGAACTGGCGCGACTGGTCCTGCTCAATCCGCAGTTCGACTACAAGAAGCGGACTATCGACACCCGGCCGTACTGGACGGCCGACGTCATCAACGACGAGGCTGCCCGCGAACTGAACGAGACCGGCGCCATTCAGTTCACACCGACGCTCAAGCATGGCCGCCCACTCCTGAACGAAGTGTTCTGGCTGAAGCCGAACGAGGTGCTCGGCGAGATCAAGACGCCGACCCTCATCGTCCACGGCAACGCTGACACGCTGGTGCCGATCGACGGCTCGCGCGCCGCGGTCGCTCAGTTCACCGCACCTGTCGAACTGGTGGAGATCGACGGTTCACAGCACGGCTTCGCTGTCCACGACGATCCGCAGTATCTCAACCCCAAGAGCCAGGAGTACCAGGCCGAAGTCATCGACATCGTGGCGCAGTGGCTACGGCATTAGGACATCGTTGAGCATCCGGACGCTCGGCCGGTTGCGCCACGGGTCAAGCGCCCGAACAACTTCGACCACAACGTTCATGGTGCGCTCGGATCTGGTTTCCCTGGCTACCGTGACCGCCGTGGCGGCAACGGTCGCCGCTTCATCGGGTTCACCGCCTGGGGTCTCTGGGCGTCGGTACGCCGTTTGCCCTGGTCGCGTGACCGTACCAGGGAACCGTGGCAGCTCCCGCCTCGTGCCCAGGCTGAGGTAGTTGTAGAGCACGGTGTCACCACGGCGAAGCACCAAGTGCACGTCGCCAGCTACTCTGTGCCGCTGCCGCTTTGCTTGGTTTGTTTCGATTGTCGTGCTACTCAAAGTGCTTCCTTTCGCTTACCTGTTGTCGTTGGTGCCGCGCCCAAGCTGCTGAAGTTTGTGAAGCGTCCCGAGCCTAATGCGCCGCCAGCTTGCGGAATATGCGCCGGACGCATACCCGCAGGGCAACCGCCGGTATAGAACCGTCCGGTCACTCGGACCAGGCTCGACCCTGGGACCGCCCTGTAGCGGCCCGGTCGCCAACGGGAGGAACCGGAAGATGATGGAAGACCTGCGGCACTTCCGCATTGAGTCCGCCGCGCTGCGGCTGGATTATCATGCCAGCGCCACGCAGGCCAGGAGCGTGGCCGACGAACTGGCGCAGTGCTGTCCGGGGCTCACAGTGACCGTCGATGACAACGTGTGGGCGGATCTGCCGGTGCTCCCCTGCGCAGCGCTTCGGGATTGATCTCTGATGGCCACGCCAGAACCTCTGAACCACAAGACGTTCGTCCAAGCGGACGGCGCGCCGGCCGAATTCATGTGTCGGGTGCAGTTGCTTGCTCTCACCGTGCAACGTGCCGGAAAACTGCTGTACATCCACCGCCATCACCACCCGGACGAATGCATCGTGCATCTGGAGGTGGCGTACCTGCTGTTGGTCGAAGACGGTGACTGAACGATGGCGCCCCTCGTCCCGGCCCTATGGCAGCGTCGGCGCTCCTCAGGCGCGAAGGCCGGATCCGACGCATGATGCTACAAAAGACGAAGAACCGGCATGGCACCGAGTATCACTACCTGTTCTGCTCGGGCGCCCGCACCCACGACTGCAAGGCAGCTTCTCGAATGAGGACGGCGCGATGCCGCAAGCACGGATCGAACGCGCCTGACCGAGATCCAGCGCACGCGGGAGAAGCTGGCGGCCGAGCTGGGCCTGGTGGCCGACAATTGAACGCTGGGTGTGCAGTACATCATTGCCTGCTTGGAGCTGCTGTGCGATCGGCACGGGATGTACATGGGGCCAGCGACAAGGTCCGGCGCAGGCCGAGCCAGGCGATCTTCAAGCGAATCTATGTGTTCAATGAGGCTCGCCGAACCCAAGCTGCACCCAGCATCGGCCAAGTTGCATGCCTATCAGCGGGGATTACCGCTGCGCAGCGATGTCCGCCGTTAGGCTAGCGGACGGGGGGCCGGACCGTGAGCCATCCGGCGGCATCGATTTGCTTCTAAGGGACCCCGCGTGATCCGACCCGCACCGTGACCACGACACGCCAGGGGTCCGGGGGCGAAGCCCGCCGGGCGGGGTGTGGGGATTGCACCCCCACAAAACACGCGGAACGCAAAAGGCTCATGCTCTTCATGAGCATGAGCCTTCGATGCGTGGAGCTAAGGGGAATCGAACCCCTTGAAAATCCCTGGTTTCTGGCCCCTGACCTGCGGTTCGAGACTTTCGGACAACTTTCGGTGAAGCCTCGCGACCTGCGGGTTTTCAGTCAAGTGTTGATGGCATCAACACCGATCAACCCCGATCAGGTACCTCTGATCGACCGGTGTTCGCCACGGCGCGGTCGGCGGGATGGACTACTGCTCCAGGCGGCCAGACGGTCAGCCGAGCCGTGCCCATCGTCTTGACGCCTTGCGACCGGGCGGCGACGATCACAGGGCAACACTGGTCAACGACTTGGTGGGAGGCACGGCAGTGGGGTTACGTTTTCTCGGTGGTAGCAGTGGCAAGAACGGATCGCCCCGGCTATGGGAGACCGATACCGAGTACATCTGGCAGGGATACCCGGTAGAGGACCCCGACATGCTCGCCGAGATCGCCGTTCCCGAAGGCGAGATCGTCGTGCGTGTACCGAAATCGCTCGTGCAATTCCTACCGAAGGACGCGAATGGGGCTGCTGACCGACCAGCAATGGAGTGACCTGCACGCCGGGTGCAAGAGGTCGGCTGTCCACCTCGAGCTGCGCGACAGATACAGCGTGCCGGACGAGGCCGACATGTTCGAGCAGTGGCGGTCTGGTCAGCTGACCGAATCGCAGGTGCACGAGTGGTGGGCGCCGTGGCTGGAGATGACCCGCGGCATGGCCGATCGCGGCGTGCGAATGCGCCGCGCTCGTGTGGTCTCCGAGCCGCTGTCGGAGTACATCCACTATGAGTGGTCCATCGCCCGCAACCAGGACGGCGGTGAGCAGATACGCTGGCTGCCCCGCCAATGCGCGACCGGCCTCGCGGTCGTGCCGGTCGACTTCTGGCTGTTCGACGACGAGACGGTCGTGTTCAACCACTTCTCCGGCACCGGGGAGTGGATCGACAACGAGATCACCCGCGATCCCGACATCGTGGCGCGGTGCCGCGCATCGTTCGAAGCAGTCTGGTCGGCCGCGGTTCCGCACGACAGCTACAGGCCCGTCTTGCAGTGACGACGAGCAGTGCCAGGCCCGCGCGGGAGGCGCTCGGTAATCGGCTGCGGGAGATCCGGCTCGATGCCAAGCTCACCGCGCGGGAGCTGGCCGCACTCGCGGGCTGGCACTTCACCAAGATCAGCAAGTTCGAGAACGGCCACCGGACACCGACGCCCGCCGATCTGGAGACGTGGTGCCGAATCTGCGACGCCGACGATCTACTGCCTGATCTGCTCGCCGCCACTCGCGCCGTCGAGAAGATGTATGTCCAGTTGCGACGGCTGCACCGCGGCGGCACCGCACGCTATCAGCGCCAGGTGCTCGATGAGGAGCGCCGGGCACAGCGGCACCGGGTGTTCTCTGTAGCACTCGTACCCGGCCCTGCTCAGACCCCCGAATATGCGACCGCGGTCCTCACCGACATTGCGACGCTGTCGGGCTATCCAACCGACGACATCGCCGACACGGTCGCCGTGCGCATGGAACGCGCCCAGCTGTTACGCACCGCGCGGGTCTTTCACATGATCCTGTGCGAGAACGCCCTCCGCGTCGGCGTCGCACCGGCCGAGGTGCTCGCGGGCCAGCTCGCCCACCTGCTCACGATCATCGACTATCCGCACGTGCGTCTCGGCATCCTCCCGACGAGCGCCCGGCAGTACATGCCGATATGCGAGTTCTGGATCACCGACACCACCGAGGTCGAGATCGAAACCTACTCGGCGATCCTGCGAATTGAGCAGCCGAGCGAGATAGCAACTTATGTCAACGTTTTCGAGCACTACTCGCGCCAGGCCGTCTACGGCCGACGTGCACGTGCGCTCATCGACCGGGCGCTCGACGAGTTGCGCCAACAACGGTCAACTCAATAGAGCCTGAGCGCTCCTCGCCCATACCTTCAAGTCGGCCCCCGGCGCCAGGACGACGGACACACGACCGCTCCTCCGCCCGATGAGCTGACCTTCCCTGGCGCCGGGTGCCTACCAACACGACAAGCAGCGAGGGAAGGCCGGCCATGACGGCAAAGGCGCTCGGGTATCTGCGCAGGGACAAGTCGGCAGACCCGCAAGGTGATGCGCAAACCATCCAGGAGCTGGCCGACCGTGTCGGCTACACGCTCATCGAAATGCTCACCCCTGGCGACGAGATCGAGCCCGACCCCGGCACCTGGTTACTCGCGCGGATCCACGGGCACCGCGCGGCGGCCGTCGTCATCGCGGACGAGCGCTACATGCCCGGTCCCATGATGAACGAGGTCACCGCGGTGTGCAGCGTCGTCACCCCCGTCCGGATCATCCCGGGCCACGTCCGGTACCCGGAGGGGTGAGATGAAACATCAGCCCTCGGCCGAACTCGAAGCCGTACGCGCCACCTTCGCAGCCGACGACGCTGCCAAACTCGCTATCGCCCGTAAGGATGGGCCGCTGTGGATGGCTGTGGACAAGCCGCAGACGTGGGCACTGGTCGATGATGACGGCACGCCGGGCGACGAGTTCACCGTCATCGCCCCGGCGTTCGGTGCGCCGGAGCTGCACGAGGGTGATGCCGAATGAACGGGTGGATCATCTTCGCGATCGGACTCGGTGCCGCGCTCGTAGTGATGGTGCCCGCAGTCGCGGCCTCGATGTGGTGGCAAGTCCCTACCGACCCTGATACGGCTCGGGCGCGCGTAGCAGAGCGCCGGATAGACAACGCATTGTGGGCCGCCGGGTTCCCGCACGACGCGCCGGACCACGAGCTCAGCGTCCAGGAGGCGCACCAAACGATGCAACGGCATCGCCGGTGCCGCGCAGACGAGTGCCGACGCAAGGCGGCAGCGCGGCAAACCCTGATCAGAGCGGGCCGGATGAAGCCCGATACATCGCGGGAGTGCTGAGCATCCGCCGTAGGGGGCGGTTCTGACCTCTCCCGTGGGGTGCGGGAGCAGTAGGTAATGGAGGATATCCATGGGATACAACGCGATTCGGGCAGCCGTCACAGTTGTCTCTGCCAGCGCCGCATTGCTCGCCGGGCAGACGCTCACCACCACGCCGGTCGCGCAGGCAACTGAACGTTCCTGCACGTTCGCGTTCAACAAGGAGCCCTACCTGCTGCACAAAGCCGTCGTCGTCGGCGGAACAGCGAAATGCGATCCCGCGCCGCTCGCGTTCCGCATCGAATTGCAGCTGTGGCACCGGTCGGGCACCAGCAACCCGAAGCCGAAGGGTGACCGCATCGTGGTTACCGATATCCCGAATCCCACTCGTCACGTCGCCACGATGGCGTTGGACTGCGTGCCCGGCATGTGGCAGGGCAAGATCGTCATGCGGGCTACCTGGGACACCGGGACGAATGAGGTCCGCAAGGAGACCATCCCGGCCATCATCCAGTGCTAGGTTGACCCCGTGAAGCTGCTCTATCTCAGTAGCGGCCCTGTCACATGGTCGACTCGCTGGCTCTGGCTGCGTCAAACCCTGTATCTCTGGGTCCGAGGTGTCTCCCGCGCGCCCGGGTACACCGGAGAGAACCAGTGGCACGCTCGCCGTGAATACGGCGGATGGGTAATCCGCCCGGCCCGTGGATGGCGTCGGCTCCGCTGGATAACCCCACCGCTGCACTACACGCGCGCCATCCCCGCTGACGACATGTACGCCCTCGGCACTTGGATGCTGGAGAAGATGGAACAGTAAGCCCGGCCATCCCAGGTACTGCAGGCCCTGCCCGGGCAACTTCCGGCAGCTGGAGTGAAACGACGAATGCGCCCCAACCTGGTGCTCGGGTTGGGGCGCATTCGTCTGTGCAATCAGGTGAGGACACGGCGGATAGACACGATTCCACTGCAGAAGGATCCCCGCACTGCCAGGATGTAGCCGCGCGGTCACGAGGGGACTTGAGGGGAGCGACGATGGCTGACGAGAAGCAAGAGGACGAACCGCCGACCAGGAATCGGAAGCGTATCGCCTTGCTCGTAGTGGGTGGCGTGGTGTTGGTGAACATCGTGGCGATCGGCCTCTTCGCGATCGGCAACGCTGCGGACAGCAACCGAGCGCACAACAATCAGGCTCGCGCCGTGGCCACCAACAACGGTCGCCCGGCTGCGCTGCCCCCGTCGACGACCTACGCCTACACCCCGCCGCGCACCACTGCTGCGCCGGCGACCACGACCGCTGCACCGGCGCGCGGAAAATCGCAATGGTCGGGCAACGGAGTGTTCAGCGTCGGCAGCGCACCCACTGGCGGTGCGAAGGCGGCCATCCCGCCGGGCCGGTACACGATCGAGATGACCGACCCGAAACTCGGCGCTCTCTCAGTGATCCGCTGCTCGGATCTGCCGTGCTCGGAGACTCAGAATTTCCTCGATGCCGATAGCGGATTCGGCGACAACTACGTCAGCGTGATCGACATCCTGCCCAGCGACGGAGCTGTCCGGCTGCTGAACGCCACCTTGACCGCTGTCCGGTGACGGGTAATCAGGCGACGTCGTAGTACACGTAGGTGTTCGTGCCGCCCGACTGCACCGTGCCGCTGGCACCGAACGGCGAGGTGTACTGCAGCGCGATCGTGTCGTTCAGCGCGAGCGTCGTCGAGATCGGCGAGAACGTGATCGATGTCGCGTTGAACGCGAGAGATGCCGTGCCGATCGTTGTGCCGTTCTTCAATATTCGCAGCGTGAGCGCCGTCGAGGAGAACCAGGCCGCGGTCATCGTCACCTTGCATTGGATGACGACGTTGCTGGGGCCGTTTGACTTGAGGGCATCGCTGACGATGGACGTGTTCGGGTATCCCGAGCGCGGCGTCCAGCTGGGGATGAGCGCGGTTTGATCGCTGCCGATTGCGAACGTGTTCAGCTTGTCCATGCCCATCGGGCTGAAGGCCGCTGTGGTCACTGTCGGCGCGGGCAGCGCACCGGCCCCGGCCAGTGCGGGTGCAGCGATGGTGGCACCGGCGCCGACCGACGGCACAGCTATGACGCCGGTCCCAAGGAGTGCGGGCGCGGCCGCCCCGGCACCGGCCGCCACCGCCGGTGCCGGCAGGACGCCAGCACCGACCAACGCGGGAGCCGTCGCACCGGCTCCAACCGACACTGCGGGCACGGGCAGTGCGCCAGCACCGAGCAACGCGGGGGCCGAGATGGTGGCACCCACGGAGACCGACGGGGTGGGCAGCACGCCGATGCCTTGCAACGCGGGAGCCTCCAGGATGGAGTCACCGAACTGCGGCGTCGGTAGCGAACCGACACCGAGCAACACGGGGACGACGATGTCCACGCCGGTGTCGACCGAGGGCGGTGGCGGCGCTGCGCCGGTGCCCAGAAGCGCGGGCGCGGCAATCACCATGCCGCCGCCGGCCGACGGCGCGGGCAGCGCACCGGCCCCGACGAGGGAAACCGCTGCGATGGTGGATCCGGTCACCAGCCCGGCCGCGGGGAGCGCGCCGACGCCGAGCAGGGTTGGCGCTTCGACAAGCACGGCGACGGTACCGTCCCAGACGAGGATGTCGCCTAGGACGGGATGAGTGAAGTACACCTTCCGCACCTCGAGATCGCCGCGCGTCGGATGACAGTAGCGAACGTCGAGGATCGACTCCCCGCGCTTGCCGATCATCAGGAAGCCGTGAGCCTGATCAGTCCGGTCCCGGCGATCGTCACCTTGAACGGCCCGTTGTCCGAGGTCTTGTTCGCCTCGAAGTCGATGAGACCGATCAGCGGGTTCGTCGCTGCGCTACCGGAGTTCACGTCGGAGATGACGCAGTACCGCGCGGTGAGCGACGACGGATCCCACAGCAGGTCATCGCAGTCGAGCCATGCCGTGTCGGTGGACGAGTCGTAGGCCAGCGACTTGCCCGACAGCGTCAGGCCGCCCGAGGTGTAGCCCGAGCCGGTCGATAGCTCGTTCGTCAAGCTGGACTGGTAGCGGTGGGTGTCCTTGTTCGGGGTGTAACTCGAGGTGTGCAGCGTCGCCTTCAGCGCGTGGGAGACGACGTTGATCTCGCCGTTGAGCAAGCTCTGATGGAACGGGCCGTAGAGGTAGCCGATGGTCATGGGATTCTCCGATCAGTCGGGGTCGGGGATGAGGACGTAGAGGGTGCCGGGGTTGTGCGGGTTTGCGGCCCACCATGATTCGGTGACGTCCTCGATGGAGGTAAGGCTTCCGCGCGCGATCAAGGCCCTGGCCTCCTGAACGGGCGTGATGGGCAGGCCGTCCGCGATCAGGGGCATCAGCCGGATCGGGGTGTCGGAGTCCGGAATATCGATCTTGTATCGGCGACTCCCGACGTAGACGATCGTCGCGCCGGGGTCGAGGTCCGGTGTGGTGAGCACGCCGGAACTGGCTTGCATCGTGATCAGGGCGGTCGTGATCATGCCTGTGCCATCGAAGGCTTCGCGATCGAGGATCGATTGGAATCCGAAGATGGTGTTGTTGTCCGCGCCCGCGATGGAGGACACCTGCTCGCTGATCACGGTCATGACGTGGCCTGCGCGATCTCGTAGCCGCCGAGCATCAGCAGCGCCAGCCAGAACGCGCCCTCGATCTGCTCGGGCGTGACCGGGTCCTCGTGCAGCACATACGATCCACCGCGCCGGTGCAGCGATGGGTACGCCGACGCCCCGGTCTCCCCCGCCGCAACGACGTTGACCTCGGCATTCTGGTGCCGCTGTGCCTCCAGCAGCCAGACCGTGACGTACTCGTGGTCGACGCCGGCGATCCGGACGGGAGGGTCGAGTCGATAGCAGCGAGCCGGGCCCGCCCAGCCGCCGACATTGTCGATATGGAGTGTGGCCGTAGCCATGCGCCCTCCTTAGTCGAGGATGTAATGGATGACGGTCACGCAGCCCGCCGCGCCCGCCGCGCCAGCTCCGCCGCCGCCCGCCGGGAACCCGCCCGCTTGTCCGGCCGCGCCGCCGCCGCCGGACTGAGCCACCTGCCAGAACGGCGGATTGCTGGCGCCCGCGGCGACGAGACCGGACTTGCCGCCTGCGCCGCCCGAGCCGCCGCCCCCGCCGCCTGCGGCCAGCAGCCGGACCGGGGCGGATGTGACGGACTGCCCGGCCTGGCCGGCGCCGCCGCCGTTTCCGCCGCGCATCCCAGCGACCAGCCCGCCCGCGCCACCGGTCGCCCCACCCTTGCCTCCCGGGGCGATGAGCAGATCGCCGAAGCTGCTGGCTCCGCCGTCTCCACCCGATGTGCCGCCGGGTCCGACCGTGATAGCGACTGTGGCGGGTAGTTCGGTTGCGGCAATGCGGCGTTGCGTGACCATTGCGGCGCCGCCGCCGCCCCCGACGGACGCGCTTCCAGCGCCGCCTCCACCGCGCAGCACGACCTCGATTGCGAACAGCCCGACGGGCTGAGTCCATAGGCCGGAGCTGGTGTAGACGGCTGTGGTGCAGCGCATCTCAGCTCAGGCGCTCGATCACGAACAGGATGCCGTTGCCGCCCTGCCCGCCGACCCCGTTGTTGCCTGGCCCGTTACCGCCACCGCCGCCACCGCCACCGCCCGCGGGGAATGCGCCCGCGCCACCGGCGACGCCGGACTCTGCATTGCTGCCCGCCCCGCCACCGCCGCCGGTGGCGACGATCGCACTCGGTGCCGTGCCCGCCGCGCCGTTGCCTACGCCGCCGGCGGACGCACCGCCGATGCCGCCGGACGCTCCGGGGATAGCGCCGGAAGAGTTGCCGATACCTCCACCACCGCCACCGCCCCCACCACCGCCGTGCAGGTCGTAGAAGCTGGTGGAGTGCGTTCCTGCCGTCGGCGGGACCTGCGTTGTGCCCGCACCGGTGAACCCGCCACCGTTGCCGCCGTTTCCACCCGGGATCATGCCCGCGCCGCCCTGGCCGCCGATGCCGTTGACGTTGACCCCACCACCGGTGCCGCCCTGACCGCCGCCGCCGATGACGTAAGAGCCGAAGCTCGTGTTGCCGCCGCCGACCCCCGGACTAGGCGATCCGGTCCCGCCAGCGCCACCGGCACCGATGGTGATCGGGATCGGCAGGAAGTTGCCGCTGCCGTCGACCGGCAGCAGGGATGCCGGGATGGACAGGTGCACCTCGCCACCGCCACCACCGCCACCACCGCCGCGGCGGTTGTCGGGGATGATGTCCCAGCGCCCGGACGCGCCGCCCGCGCCCCCGCCGATGACGATGATCTCGACCGACAGCAGTTCAGGGTTCGGGTAGTAGGTGCCGTTACTCACGAACTTGATCGCCAAGCCCTGCAGGATCATCTGCTCGATCTGGGCCTGGAGCACGGTGATCGACTGGCTGTGGTCGTTGATGATCGGCAGGTCGGCGACGAAGTCGTTGTTGACCGTGCCGAAGATCGCGTCGATCACAGTGCCGAATCCGCCGAGGATTGCGGCGATCGCCGCGGCGATGATCGACAGGATCCCGCCTTCGATCTGACCCCAGCGGCCGTCACCGACAGTGGACTTCAACTGCTCGGTGATGGCGTCCTGAGTGCGCCCGGGCAGGCCGGGGATCGCGCCGCTGGCCGAGATCCCATAAGCGGTGCCGTCGTACGGTGCGCCGGGTGGGAACGTCATGTCAGCACCTCGGGTACGGGTTCGCTGCGCGCCGCTTCTCGTTCTCCTGCTGGCGGAGATCGTTCGCGCGGAACTGTTCGAGGTAGTGGCCGAGCGCGGCCCTGCTCTGTTCGCGAGAGTTCGGGCCGGGCTCGATCGAAAGGACGTTCGCGATAAGGTCGGCGACCGCCTGGTCCTGCGCCTTACGTGCGGCGTTGTCGTCGGCGGCGACGGCTGCGCGCTCAGTGATCGTGCGTTGAAACTCCTGGTTGCACAGCCGCTGTGTCGCCGTGGCGTGGACGGTGAGCCCAACCGCCGCAAGGAACATCACCACAACCGCCACCTTGAACCACGGCCCGGCGAAGGGCCGCTTGTCGAGCTCGGGCTTGAGCAGGCTGCGACCGCCAGTGTCGACCCTTCGGAAGCGGACGAACTGGCCGACCAATACGCCGGTGATGAAGCTGCTCAGCGCCAGCCCCAGCGCCTCAGGAAGACTCGTCATCGCGGTCCCCATCTCTCGACTGTCGCGAGTCCTTTGGGTTCTTGGCCTTCGTGTAGAGCGAGACGAAGATGCCCACGATCGCCATCATGATCACGTTCAGCTCCGGCGGTGGTTTGTAGTCCGGCCGCCAGATCGGTGCCAGGTACCCGATCAGCCACACCACGGTGACCAGCACCGACAGCACCGCGAACAGCCTGGCCATGAACCGTTCGTCCATCACGCCCCTTCCACATGCGCGCCGCCGCCATCGACGCTCACCACCGCACTCGCCGCGCGGCGGCCAGGAACAACAGCGCGTGGAAGCCCCACGTCACAGCACCGGTCAGTGCCGCTTGCGAATTCACCACCGGTGCCGCGCCCAGGCAGAGCGCGAATGCGAGCGACCAGACGCCGCAGCTCACCAGTGCTGCCTGGACCGCCGACAGCCGACCGAGCCAGATGCCGACCGCACCGGTCGCGCAGAACACCATCAGCGCCGCTCCCCACGAGATCGGACCACCGGCGAATTCGCGGGCTACCTGCAACGTCGGACCTGCCCACCGATCGCCGCGGCCCGCGATCGTCAGCGCACCCCAGCCCAGCCCGTAGACGAACAGGATCAGCACCACCGGCCGCGGCAGCGGATGGCCGCGATGTGCCGCGGTCGTCGCCACGGCTCAGCCCTCCCGGCCGCCGCCCGGCAGGCCACCCTCGATCACACCGATCCACGGCTCGACCTTCTTCAGGAACACCAGGATCGGGGTCAGGAACAGCGCGGCGGCCGTGGCCCAGGCACCGACCGTCGCGAGCGTGCCATCGGTGAAGGTCGATGCCGCCAGGCCGAGCAGGCCGACGATGCCGGTGAGCACAGCGACCAGCGCCTTCGCGATCTGGGCAGGTCTGTAGCGCAACGGGTTCCAGGTGCTCACTTGGCACCCCCGAGCAGCTTGTCGAGCTTGGCCTCGATGCTCGCGAGCCGCTCGTTCTGCGCGGCCTGCGCATCGACCAGCGTCAGCGGCTCGCCCTTATCGTTGGTGCCCAGCTGCTTCCAGCCGCGCGTGACCTGGTCGGCGATCGCGTTGACCATCTGGTCGATGTAGTAGATCGCGGTGCCGTAGGACACGGACTGCTTCTTGAAGTTCTTGAACTCCTCACCCCACACGGTGCCAGCTCCTCTCTGCGGCGATTCGCCGTTCATTGCCCGCGCTACGTCGGCGCGGAAGATGTTCATGTCGATCGAGCCGGGATCCCATTTGCCTTGTGACGCACCGGCCCATTCCTTGTGGCCGATGGCGTGCGAGGCGGGCTGGCCGAGGTGGTCCAGGATCGCGGCGACGCCGCGGAAGTAGGCGTCGTACTGCGCGTCCGGCCAGCTCGCTCGGTGCGGCAGGCCGGGCCGCCCGCCGCCGTCGTTGGCTGCCTCGATGCCGATCGTGCAGCCATTGGCGTTGTTGGTCGGCAGGCCCGGGTACGCTCCCATGCCCGCGTGCCAGGCGATCCCGACGCCGCAGACCGTGTACACGCCGTTGCGGTCCAAATGCAGCTGCGAGCACAGGCCCAGATCGGGGTGCTCGGCGATACCACGCGGGGTCTCGCCGAAACTGCCGGTGTGGTGGCAGACGACACCCCAGATGTTCCCGAAGTCGCCATGTCCGCGGTCGCGCCAGCCCGGGTACTCGCGTACCTCCAGGCCCGCCCCGCGCAGCACGCTGGGCAGCCATACGGGATCAGCCATTGTCGTTCTCCTCCTTCGCACGTGCCCGCTCGATCTGCTCCAACGCGGCCTTCACAGCGTCGACGTGAGCGGGGATGTCTTTCTCGAGGCGGGCCGCCATGGCCGCGCGCTGCTCCGGGTCTGTCAGCGCGTCGATCTGCGCGAGCAGGCTCGGCTTGACGACGCGCAGCATCTGGCGTGCCTGCTGCTCCCGCTGTTCCTGCCGCTCGGGGGTCGGCGCTGCACGCTCCTCCGCCTGGGCTGCTCGCTGCTCCTCGTACTCGTCGCGTTTCATCCACTGCATCGGCTGCAGCCAGCCCGCCTCTGGATGCTCGCCCGTCGGCACCGGCAGTTCCTGCATGAGGCTCGGCACGACGACGATGCCGCGGAGCATCAGCTTCTTGGCCCATACCTCTCGGACGCGGGGATGGATCGGCACGACGACGTTGGGATTGCCCGCCTGGCCGGGAAAGCTGTCGAGTAGGGCGGTCAGCATTGTCAGCTGATCGGCGTCATCGTGGAATATCGGATGCTGCAATTCGTTGTCGGGCAATGGACTTCCTTACGAAATCAGGTGCACGCCAATGTTTTGGATAGTGGTCAGCGCCTTTGTCATCAGGCGCGCGCTGCGCTCGGCCATGCTCAGCGCGGCATCCGCCTTCCCGACGGTTGTGCCCCAGCCGAAGAACTTCTGCGCCTCGAAATCCCAGTCGATCTCCATGGCTTCGACCTGGTCGACGAACAGCTTGTCGGTGACATGGCTAGCGGTCGAGGCGATGCGGTGGCCGGTGTCGTAATCCAGGCCAGGCAGGTACTCTCCGCCGTCGCGCATCGTGAATTGGTGCGCGGTCTGCGCTTTCGTCGACTCGAACCCGGCGCGCAGCGCCGCGACGGCGCTGAGACTCCACGAGTTGTTTTCCGCGCCCTGCTGGAACACCTCGTACAAGTGGACCCAGCCGAGGTTATGAGCCCGAGTGTTGTTCGTCCATTGCAGCCACGCGAAAATAGTGCCCACCAAAAATGGCATGACGACGTCCGCGACAATCGATCCGAGACCGGAGAATCCAGCCAGTAGGAAATAGCCGATGAGCGCCGCGATGGATTCGATCGTGAGCCGCGCCAAGTTGTCGGCCAACGGGTTGTCTCCGCCGACGATGACGCTGACGGCGGTGGCTGGTGCCCATGTGAGCTGGCTGGTTTCGATCTGGCTATATCGGCTGTCGCGGATCGTCACGTGCGGCGCCGATGGCACGGTGCCGTGGTAGTGCTCCTGGTAGTACTCGTCTGGCCAGATTGTCTCGTCGTCGGTCACCAGGACGCGGTAGTCCTCGACGAACCCGGACAGGAATTGCGCGACAGATCGCTCCAGGCCCGCCGCGATCCCGCCGCCGGTGCCGGTGCCGGCCGCGCCGTAGTAGCCGGAGTTGTCGACCACCTCGAAGACGAGCGCGCCGTTAGCGATGTCGGGCACGCCGTCGATCGGTGAGGTCTCGCCGTCAACGGTGAGGATCCGCCGATACGTGATCGTCAACTGTGCGTCGTCGAGCGCGTCGGCGACCACCTGGTCTATGCGATTCATTCGCGTCGCGAGGATTGTCCACAGCGAACTGTCGTCCAGATCGAATGGCTTGGCCTTGACGAATACTTGCCAATCGGACCAGTCGAATAGGTCGTCCCAACTCTCGACATTGAATGGATCGTCGGGCAAAGTCCATGGATGTCCGTTGAGCCTGATGAGGTTCATCAGGATCAGCATGGAAACTGCCCATTTCGCAGGGCCGAAAATTGGTAGCACACGCGGAAATTGGAAGACCGGAATGGGCAATGCCGGGTTCGGCGGACCGAGCATGAATTGCAGGAACTGAAGATCGTCCACGAAATTCACTTCGAGATAGTGAATTCGGTTCTTCGTGATTACATTCCAGTTCTTGAGCAGACCCGACCAGCGCTTCGCGCCGCCCATCGCGCACACCGTGAGGACGACGTTCTTCTTCGCATCCGGATCATCCGGGATACTGGTCAACCATCGCGCGAGATGGTGATCCAGCCGCAGCCGCAGCTGACCGCCCTGCGACTTGTTGTTCTTCCACGGGAACTTCCCGGCGACCGTCTCGGGAACCCGGCCGCGCAGCGTCAGCCCCGGCGAGCCGTCCTGCTGGTTCGTCCACAGCCTGACGAGCGGCGGCATCCGGCGCAGGCGTGCGAGGTTCTCGCGTATCTCGTCGGTCTGCGCCATCAACGCTGGGATGTCGGCCAGCGTGGTCGTCACAACGTCACGCCCCACGGCCGAGAAAACCAGCGCGGCAGCCAGAACTTGATCCCGCCGCCAGGGCTCACACCCTCGGCCTGCACGGTCACCGGAGTCGGCAGCGTCCCGGGCGCGATGGGATACAGAAGGCCGCGCGAACCCCAGCGGTTCTGCACGGGCGCGCCGTTCGCGGCGATCAGTGTCGGCAGGTCCGGGTCGGTCTCGATGCTGAGGTCTTCGCCCGCGAAGATCTCCGGCAGCCACTCCATCCGCACGGCGTCGTCGTCAGCACGATGGAACGGATAGACCGACTTCGCGTAGATCTTCTGACCCCAGCTGCGATCCGGCACCCTGTAGCGGCCAGGCGCGTTCGCGAACCCACGCCACCACACAGGAACGTCGCCGCGGTTCTCCCACATCAACGTGCCGGTGTCGTTCGGCGCGGACGGCTCCCATTCCAACGGGATCGGGTCGGCCTCCCAGAACGGGCGCTCGCAGGCGGCCGAGATCGCCAGCGTCGAATCGCGCGTCAGCCACGGATCGTATTTCTCGTACTCCTCGCTGGCATACGCGGTCGGCTCCATGAGCAGCCGCATCTGGATGCGGCGGATGCCGTAGGGCGAGTGCGCCTCCATCGTGAAGGTGTCCTCGCCAACCATGCCGAGCCCCATCCGGAAACGAGAGTCGATGTCGGCCCACACCAGCGGATCCGGGTTGTGAATCTGAACCGAGAACACGGGATCTCTGCGATCGAACTTCATCCCCTGGTAGTGGGAGCCCGTGCTGGATTCCAGCCAGAACGTCCGGGCCGGTGCGTCGATCAGCTTCGACGGGCCGGGACGCAAGAGCACGCCCTCGGTCTCGTCGGTCAGATTCCAGCGGTGCCCGAACTTGTCGATGAGGAAGAACTTCAGGAATCGGCTCATCCTGGCAGCCCCGCAAAGTCGCCCTGCGCCTGAATCGCCTGATGCCGCTCCAACTCACGGATGAACTCATGCGGATCGGCGAGCTGCATCGGCGCATGGAAATTGATCGAGTTGTCCCGCCGCACCGTGGTCGAGTCCCCGCCGCGCGGCCCCATGCCTGCGGGCAGTGGTGGCAGCTGTGCGGGCAGGCTCGCCTGGATCGACTCCAGCAACGGCAGCGAGGATTCGAACACCTCGGTCTCTCGTGGCGACAGCACCCGCTCGGGCTTGATGGTTTGCTTCAACATGAAGCCGATGCCCTCGGCGATGCCGCCCTGGTCGTAGCCGTGGCCCTGCCCCCATACGCCCTGCGGTGATCCATAGCGGGCGACCGTGTACCGCAGCGACGCGGCGATGTTCGCGCCCGGATCCCAGATGTCATTCGGGTACAGCGCCGACCGGTGTGTGGCGAAGGTCGGATCGATCACCTGCATCAAGCCCTTCGACGGGGTGCCTTTCTCTGCGTTGGAGTCCCAGAGGTTGATGGCCTTCGGGTTGCCGCCGGACTCGGTCTTCATCTGCGCCAGGCCGAGAGTGAGCCAGTCCGCGGGCATCGCCAGGGCGTGCAGGACCTGCGCGAAGGTGCCACGCCACTGCTCGACTCCGCCGCCCGGGCTGTAGTCGACCGGTGTGCTCGAACCCGTACCGCTCGCGGTTGCTGCGGACCTCTCGTCGCGGTCGACCGGCAGGTTCTTCGGCTGGTAGGCGTAGCCGTCTGCCGCCGCACCCTCGCCGCCCTGCTTGGTGTAGAAATCCACCACGGTCGACAGCGCCTTGTTGTACGGGTTCGACGACGACAGCACGCTGTTCTCCAGCCCGAGCCCGGCCAGAATCCCCTCGGCGAGGATGCCGCCCGCCTTGCTGAAGATGCCTTGCAAGCTGAGGTCGGTCGTGCCCCCGCTGCCATCGGACTTGTACGTCTCAGCGCGCCGGTTCTGGGCACGCTGGTAGTCGCGGTCCGCGGCGCTCTTCTGCTCATCGGTCGAGGCGGGGTCGGCGTAGACCTGATTGCGTTTCGTGTTCGCCTGGTCGACTGCGGCGTCGGCGTCCTCGAGGTCCAGGTCCCGGTTCGAGCGGCGGCCGGGCAGCGGCGCCTGCGGCAGCAGCGTCGCGCCGGGCCCGCCGAGGCCGGCCTTCTTGTCCTCGAGCTGCTGCGCCTTGTACTTCGCTTCGTCGACCTTCAGTTCCGCGGCGCGGCGGTCGGAAGGGCTGACGTTCTTCTTGAAGTTCAGGACCCGCAGGTCTTCCTCGGCCTTGGTGATCGCGTTGTACGCCTGCTGCAGGTCGATCTCGTCGCCCGCGTCCCACGGTTTGATCGCGCCGCCGGTGCGCATCGGCCGCACGAGTCCGGCCTTGAGCGCCGCGCGGAATCGGTACACGCCCGCCTGTCCGCCGAGCCGGTCGACGTCGCCGACGTCGAGCATGTGCTCGCCGGGCATCGCCAGAATCGGCACAGAGTCGACGCCGGGGATTCCTCCGGTGATCGGTCCGCCGTCTGCGCGCCCGGGTAGCCGACGACCCTGCTGATCACGGGGAAGGGACTCAGGGCTCTGCACCGGTGCGCGACCCTGCCCCGGCGCCGCACCCGAGTAGGTCGTGTAGGAGTTGATCCCGTTCGGGTCGTCGACATGTAGCAGGATGTTCTTGGTCTCCGGCTTGACGATCTCCCGGATCTGCTCCTTGGCGCGGGCATCGTCGAGCGTGACCTTGACTGTGCCGTCCTCCATGTGAGTGACGGTGTAGCCGAGCTCTTCGAGCTTGCGCTTTTGCTCGTCGGTGGTGGACGAGACGACGATGGTCCTCGAGTTCGGCACCTGCGTCACCGCGAGCCCCAGCTCTTGGAACGACTGCTTGCCCTGCTCGGTCAGCGCCCACGTGCCGTTGAGGGTCTCGTTGATCCGCAGCTGCGCCTCGCGCGCCTTGCCCGTGTTGGTGCCGAGGCCGTTCATTTCGCCGCCGAGCGTCGCCGCGGACTCTCCGACGTCGTTGAGCATCGCCTTCAGCTCGGCCAGGTCGAAGGTAAGCCCCGCCGCCTCATACTTCTTGACCGCCTCGGGAATGCCCTGCAAGGCCTGAGCGACATCGGTGTTGGTGAGGCCCGCCCGCGTGGCGAGCTGCCACTCGCCATTGCTCGTGTCGGCCTGCTCCAGGATGATGCGCGTCAGTTGGGCGTTGATCTTGTCCCGCCCTGATTGATCCAGGCCGAGGCCTGCCCGCACGTACTGCTGCGGGTCGACGCCGAGGGTCTTGGCCCGCTCGAGGAAGCCGCGGGTCTCCAGGTCCTTCGTGGTCGAGGTGAGGGTTTCGCGGGTGACCGCGCCGGTCTGCTCGTCGAGTGTTTCGCGCAGCGCTTCCAGTTTGCGTTTCTGGTCTTCGGCAGCCTGGGCCGCCTCCTGGTGCTTGGTTGCGAGCAGGCCGAGACCGACTGCCGCGCCCGCCAGCGCCAACCCGAAGATCCCGCCCGTGCCGAGCATCGCGCCCAGGCCCGAGAGTCCGGATCGAAACGCGCTCGCGCCGGCGCCCGAGGCCGCGGCCTGCGCCACGGTGTACCGCTCGACAGCCGCGGAGGCCGAGGCCCAACCGGTTTGCAGCGCGGAGAAGATCGGGCTGAGCGTCTTGAACGCCAGGTAGCTGATCAGGACGGTCTTCAGAATCCCGTCGTGCCGGTCGAGTAGTTCCGAACCGGCGCGCAGGAACGGCATCAAGATCGCAGACCAGGCCTGAGACGCCTCGTACACCGACTTCAGGATGCCGCCGACCGATTGCAGCACGGGTAGCCAGCCGTCGAGCTGTTCGCGGCCCTCACGGAAGAAGACCCGCAGATCCGCTTGGCCCTCCAAGGATTTCAGCCAGACCGCCATGCGTTCGGTCAGCCGGTCCACCGTGGTTAGGAAACCCTCGCCCTCGCCCTTTCCGGCGCGCAGGAACGATGCCACCGACGAGCCGAGGTTGCCGATGATCGACAGCAGGTCTCGGCCGGCGTCGATTCCTTCGCGCATCCAGCGCGTCAGGTCGCCGGACTTCTCCGAGCGGGTCAGGAATGCGTCAAGGCGCGTGGCAGCGTTCGTGAGTCCCTGCGCCAGCGGCGGTAGGAACGTCGACCCAGTGCCGCCGAGAGTCCGCACGCTGTTGATGACCGGGGTGATCGAACCATTCAGGATCCCCGCCGCCTCGGCCGTGTTGCCGAACACCTTGTCCAGGAACCTGCTCGACTTCTCGTCGCCGAGCTCGTCGACGGTCTTGCGGATCCCGATGTTGAACTGGCCTGCGACAGCGCCCATGCCGCGCTCGAGCGCTGGCATCTGCGCCTTCATCATCCGGTCCAGCGGCTGCGACAGGTGGTCGAGAGTAATGCCCTGGATCCGCTTCTGGATCTGCTCCCACTCTTTGCCGTTGCGCTTGACGGTGTCGACCAGGGCGCGGCCCTGCTGGTCGAGCTTGTCGTACGCCTCCATCCCCTTCTTGCCGTCCGCGAACGCGTCCTTCATGCCCTTCAGGCCGACGACGAGCGTGCCGACACCGGCCGCGGCGCTGGCGAAAATGCCGGGCAACAGCGCCCCGGCTTGCGCGAGCGCTTGGATGTCGGCGCCGATCGAAGCGATGGCGGCCCCGCCGGCGGGCAGCGCCCCGATGCCGAGCGCACCAGCATTCAGAATCCCCGCGGTGCCGAACCCGGACAGCAGGCCGCCGGATCCGGATCGTCCGCTGCCGCTGGTCGCGACGTTGACCGTGACCGTGTGCCCGTTCAGCGCAGCGATCCGCGCGGCCGCGGCCGCCGTGTCGGCGTCGACCTGGATCGTCATGTCCTGGCCGGCCAGCCGCCGCAGCGCCGCAATATCGTCCGCGGCGACTCGGGTATCCGCGCCGACTCGGATGTCGACGCTCAGATCCATCAACGCCAGCCGCGCACGGATCAGGGCTTCCAGGTTGTCGAGAGACGTCTGGTCGACGCCGACCTCCACGTCAACCGCCGCATGGATCAGCGCAAGGTGCAGCGCGAGCTCATTGGCAAAATCGGTCAGGTCTGGGTTGATCTCGACATCGAGCGAGGCCTGGACCAGCTTCAGGTAGTCCTCTACCTGCTGCGCGAAATTCGTGAAGTCCGGCTTGATCTCGACGCCGAGCTCGGCCTCGACCCGTTCCAGGTCCTCTCGCAGCTTCCGGACGAAGTTGCTGAAATTGGGGCCGATCTCGACATCAGCGGTGCCCGCGGAGAAGTTCGACACTGACTCACCCCCTCCCGGGAAACAGCTGCGACATCATGCCGTTCATCGGTTCGCGGCGCTGCTGCTCACGCGCCGCGAGATGCGGATAGTCCGGCCACGGCTCCATCGGCGCGGTGGCCGTATCCGCGCGCACCGTGCCGTAGGCGATCTGCGTGAGGCGGTCGAGGATCTTCGTCAGCGTGGCTTCGTGCCAGCCGAATCCCTCGATAGCCGGTGGAGTCGGTTCTTCCGAGCCCGTCTTCTTCTTCGCCAGCTCGGCGACGACATCGGGATCCTGGATTCGCTGCGACCAGCAGTCCGTGCCCATGCGGCTGCGGAAGCGCTCGAAGAACTCGAACAGGGTCCGCCAGTCCCTTTGTCCGCGTAGCCAGTCATCGAGATCGAGGCGCAGGATCGCTTGCAGATCCCAGCGCAAAGCGGCCCCGTAGACGCCGACGACGTCTACGAGGCCGGAGTACCCCCCACCTCTGCCGCGCCCCGGCCGAGGAAGTGATTGCTCAGCAGCATCTGCAGACCGATCAGCAGACGGTCGCCGTCGGGCTGGGTCTTGAAGGCCTGCACCACACGCAGGAGCTGCCGGTCGCCGAGCAGCACACTGAGGATTCCGATCGAGTCGTCACGGCGGCTGGCCATGTCGAGGACGATTTTGCCTTCGAGATCGACCGGGAACCGCGCGATCACCGGCGGATCGAATCCCCATTCCTCGCCGAGCTCGTAGGGTTCCGTCACCGTGGCACTGAGCTTGGCGTCTCCGGCGATGGCGCGGAGTTCGTCGAACGCGGCGATCTTCTCCGGCACCGTTCTCGGCGGGGCCTTCTTCGCCGCCACCTTACGGGCAGCGGTCTTGCGTGGAGCACTGCCGGCCATGATTCCTCCTGGTTCCCTGGTGAGTCCTGGTGGAAGCCGCCCCCGCGCCGCACCAGGAAACGGCAGCGGGGACGGCGCTCGGGTCAGGCGACAGTGACCGCGCAGGTGTCGGTCTGGCCGTTGAGGGTGGCGGTGATGGTTGCCGCCGAGCCAACTGCCACCGCGGTGACACGGCCTGTCGTCGAAACGGTCGCTCGGGCCGCATTCGACGTGCTGTACGTCGCGTCGTGCGTCCGATCGAATCCGTTGTTGTCGGTCACGATCAGCTGCAACGGCTCGCCTACCGCGAGGGTCGCGGTTGCCGGGGTGACGGTGATCGACGTCGGCGCGGCGAGGAAGCCCGCCGCAGTGACCAGATCGTCGGCGCCCGCGCCCGCGACGCCGAAGTCGTACAGCGCCGGATCTCCGTCCTCGCCGAGGAACTCGGCATCCTCGAAGATGGTCAGCGTCATCGGCAGCGGCATCTCCTTGCCGATCATTCCGGCCAGGGCGCCGCGCTTGCTGGCAGAGGTCTTCGGGAAGAAGAACCACGGGTAGAGATCACCGCCGGGCCCGGAGTCGCGGCCGATCAGCAAGGTCGAGTAGTAGAAGACGTTCAGCGCGGACGGCTTCGACATCCGCCAGCCCTTGCCCGGAGCGACGGTGGCCGGCGCGTCGGGGGCGAGGTTGTGCCACTGGGTGAGGTTGCTGCGCCGCCACTCCTGACCGCTGTAGTCGATCGTGAAGGCCTCCGAAGTCGGGATCACCCGCCGGTGTGCAGCCGATCCGTAGCCGCGGACCGGGGAGGTTTGCAGGTCGGGCGCCAGCGAGACGCCGGCCTCTTCCTTGATCTCGCCGGTCGGCAGCCAACCGGCGGGCAGCGCTTGCAGGACGCCGGAGCTGTCGCAGATGTCGGTGGGTGCGTAGGGTGCGCCCGGCTCCCACGGGTACTGGAGGACGGCCCAGTCGAGAGCCGCGGTGACCAGGCGGTCATCCTTGGCCTTGAGGGCGCTGAAGGTGGTGGGTGCCATGTCGGCACCTCCTTTCGGGCATGACGGTCAGCCGCGGCGCTCGGACGAGCGCGCGGTGCGTCGGGGTGGGTCAGAGAGGAAGGGACTCGCGGATCGCCACGTAGTCCGGGATGTCGCGCGGCAGGCGGCATTCGACCCGGAAGGTCGCCGGGACCAACCGGCTGTCAGGGTTGAAGTCGAGCATCTGCTGAGGCCCGACCATCTCCTCGACGTACGAGATATGGGTGATCGATCCGTCCTCGCGTCGCACGGGCCCGCCGCGCTTGTAGGACAGGATCATCTGGCGCAGGTACTCCATGACCGCCCACGAGTCCGCGCGGGTCGCGGTCAGTACCCCGACCTGCACAGCCGCGGCGTCGAACACGCCGTCGGCGCCGAGGCCTCCTCGATAGACGCTGGCCACGGCGCACCCGGCGCCGAGCAGCTCCTCGAGGTTGTCGGGCAGCCACGTCACGGCCAGCCCTTGCGGGGTGAGCAGATCCAGGTACTTCTGCAACAGGTCCAGCATCACGAGCTCGCGATCGGGATACCCACCCTCCCACCAGGCCGGGAACTGGACGGTCACAGCAACTGGCCCAACATGTTCAGCACGCGATTGAGGTCGCGCACGCCAGCGACAACGCCAGTGACGTTGCCCTCGTCGTCGTGCACGTCATGGCCGAATTCGTGGCCGAGAGCGTGCGGTGCCTCGCTGCCACCGATAATCAGCCTGGACTTCCATCGGTCGTGCATCCGGCCACCGCGGAAGGTCTCGATGCGCGCGGACCGCGCCAGGCGGCCCGTGCGTTTCGCGACGATCTCTCGGTAGATGGCCTGCGCCATCTCGGCACGTTCGAACATCAGCGCACGCATCTGCGGACCGACCAGCAGACCGGCGATCGCCGGATTACTACCGGCACCGGAGCTGTCCCGGTACGGGATGTTGTGGCGCATCACGTCACCGCCTTCACTGTGAACGTTTTGTACCCGGTGTCCCATCCGGTCATCGGGTGCACGTGATCCCAGTTCGCCGGGCCGAGCACCTGATAGACCACACCGGTCGCCTCGCGCCGCACCTGATCGGACTGGCGCACCTCGGCGGAGTCGCGCGGCACCGCCAGGGTGCCGGTCAGCGCCGCCGAGTCCCGCGCTGTGGCCGGGTAGGTACCGCCGGGTTCGACCGGCACGTTCTGCCAGAACACGCAGCGTTCGAGAGTGCCGACCGCGGTACGGTTCCGGTCGCCCGTGCGATCACCCACGCCGCGCAGGATCGTCCACGTCTCGCCGAACGGGACGTTGAACGGCTGCACTACAGCCCCGGCCCCGACATCGACACAGCGCCGGACACATTCACACCCAGCGCGGCGAGAATGCCATCACGCTCGGCGGTGGTGATGTACAGATTCCCGTCCGGGTTCCGGAAGGCAATCTGTGTCGAGAACGGACCCATCACCTGATAGGCGGATTGGGCACCCTCAAGCGCACCGCTGGTCAGCGCACGACGAACCATGCTGCACGACAGGATTTTCAGGCCCTCGGCGAGTTGTTCGTTGTCGGCCGCCAGGGCCTCCAGATCGCCGAAGTCCTTGAACCAAACGCCGAGCCACCACGCCGCGTCGCCCATCAGCACGGTCACGTTGGCCTCGCTTGCCTGGGGCAAGGCCGGTGGTCGCGCGATCAGATCGGCATACGTGGCGTAGGCCATCGGTCAGCCGTCCTTGCGGGCGGCGCGCTCGATCGCCACGAGGATGTCGGCCTTCTTCGTCGCGTCGCCGAGGTCGATCTCATTGGCCTTCGCGTACGCCTGCAACTGCGCGACGGTCCACGAATCCGACGGCTCACCGACGAGGCCCGGCTCGGGCTCGGCCTCCTCGACCGGAGCCGCCACCGGGACGACTTCGGGCTTCGACATGAGCACGTTGAGCCGGTCGAATCGCTCCACGTTGTCCGGATGTACCTTGACCTTCGCGCCCTCGTACGCGGTGCGATGCATGCCACGCTCGTCGACGTAGGACATCAGCCCGACGACGACGGTCCGTTCGGCACTCATGCCGCGAGACCTGTGAATTTCAGGACCGAGTACGGGTTCGTGACCGCGAACAGCGGGCGGACCGAAGACTGCACCCAGGTCGACTCGATGGCCTGCTCGCGCCATGTCTCGGTGGTCAGCGGCTTCTCCAGTCGCATCTGCCCAACCTGCTTCTCGGCCACCACGAACGCTTCACCGGCGGTGACGCGGTTGGTCGAGATCATGTCCACGCCCCAGTTGTTGAGGACATCGCGCCAGCGGTCGCCGTAGATGGTCTGGAAGTTGAGCATCTCCTGCGGGTTCACGATCCACAGATTGAAATCCGCCCCGAGTTCGAAGGTCTCGGACTTCAGTTCGGCCTTCGCGAAGTCGGCGGCCGGGAGGGCAGCGTTGTTCGTGGTGGTCAGCGTGAGGGCTGCGGCATCGGCCCACGAGTTGCCAACCACCTGCACTGCCGAACCGATCGCCGTGATCGAGGCGTCGAGCGTGGCGAGCGCCCGCTTGTGAATGCCCCGGTTCATGGTGTGGGCGAGCTTCATCGACTCCTGTTGGAGCATGGTCGGATCGTTGCGATCACGCGCTTCGTCGGTGACCGGGAACTTGCCACCGAACTTCTCGACGACGGCGAGCTTGGGCTCGGGCCGCGCCGAGGTGACGATCGGGAACTCCGCGCCCGGCTCGACATTTTGGATGTCGCGCTCAAGGTAGAGGTCGTTCGCCATCAGCTGCGAGTACAGCAGCGCGCCGCCGCTGACGCCGCCCGCGGCGGAGAAAATCCGATCCGCGTAGAACTTCTGCAACGTCAGGTCCGACAGGTACTGCGTGATGCGTGTCGGTTCCTTCAGCATCAGATCGACGGTGATCTGATTCCCGTTGAGGGTCGGTAGACCGAGAGGGTACTGCGTTGCGACAGGTGCGCCAACCATGGTTCACCCCTTCCTTACTCGTAGATCCGGACGAGGATGTCGTTGCCGTTGGTCCCGGCCTCGACTGCCTTGCCGACTGCCTTGCCGGAGGCGAGGGTGATCGCTCGGCCGGACGAGCCGACCTCGATCTCCGCGCCGAAGGCGATGGTTCCGCCGGCGGTGACGGGGACGATGCCGCCGCAGATGATCGGCACGCGAGCGCCGGAAGCCGCGTCGTAGGCGGCAACGCCGAACGCCTTCGCGCCTGCCGCGGCGGTCGCCACCTTGATCAGACCGGTCGTCGCGTCTCGGGTCGCCGACACGTCGACGAATGTCTTGCCTGTGACCGCGCCGGTGGTGAGACCAGTAATGTCTCGGCCCGGCCGGAACAGGGGCGTGCACTCATTTGCCATGAGAACAGTCCTTTCCTAGGTACGTCCCCGGGGCGGGGCGGGTCGCCACGACTCGGGATATGCGGTGTCCGCCGGAGGTGGCGGGGTGGGTGAGGCGCCGGGCCTCAGACCTTCTACCGGCCGATCACTCGGCGGCGGTGGGGTCGGTGTGGCGCTGGACGGATACCGGGCGGCGAGGCGCGCGGCGCGGGCGTCCAGCTCTTCCGGGGTTCCGGACCCCAGCAAGTCGTGATCCTCTTCGGGAATGCCGTGCTTCGAGGCAGCGCGGAGCACATTCAGCTCGGCCTCACGCTGCGCGGCGGCGGCCTCGGCGGCGGCGGCCCGCTCGGTCGCACGTTGCACCTCGGTCTTCGCCGCCTCTTGCGCCTCAGTGTGCGCCTGGACGATCGGCTCGGCCTCGCGGTACTTCGTGCGCCAGCTCGCGTTCTCCTTACGCAAATCCTTGATCATTGCCTCGTACTCCTCCGGCGTCCTCGGCGCAGCAGGCTCGGGCGGTGTCGGATCCCCGGGAGGCGCAACCGGATCGGCAGGCGGCACTACCGGTGGCGGGTCTGCTGGTGCAGGCGGGATGGGGGCGGGCGTGGGAGCGGTCATTCAGCAGCCCTCCTGGGGCGTCGGGCCGTCGCCAGGGCGGCCGGTGGGTTTTCCTTGATCGCGGCGGTGAACGCGGTGAGCGCCGCGCTGCCGGACAAGCCTTCGGTGGAGTCAGCCCAGAGCTTCTCGATCTCCTCGCCCAGCTCCGGTTCGCGCTCGATGCGGCGGAACGCCCTGTTGAAGACGCGCCGCGGTTCCTCGTCGGCCTGGCCGGCCGCCGTGCTCGCGGCGATCCAGAGCCGTTCCAGCCGCTCGAATTCCTCGCGGCCTTCCCAGTCAACTCCGCGGCGCACCAGCACGGCCTCGCAGTCGCAGTTGTCGTGATACCGCTCGCCCAGCGCGCGACTGCCGCGCGGCCGACCGCCGCGACCGACAACCGTCAGCGCGGACTTGTCCGAGCGGTAGACCGGCCCACGGCTGGCCAGCATGGCGCAGAACGGGCAGTTCTCGGCACCGCTGAGCACGCGGGCCCAGCCGACCTCGTCGCCCGCACCGAGCGCCGCGTTCACCACCGCGTTGCGGCCGGCCTCCGCAGCGTGCCGGGTCAGGGTCGCCGACAGTCGCTCGGAAACCTGCACAATCACCCGAGGGTCGGTGCGGTTCTCCAACGTCGGTGCGATCACCCGGCTACGTGACTGCCGCCGAGATCGCGGGTCGAGTTCGCTCGGGGCAACCACACGACTACGGGGGCGTTCGGCCACCTCCTGCGCACTCACCCGGGCCCGCTGCCGTGGCTGTTCGTCGACCGCGGTGACACGTACACGAGAGGCTGGCTGCTCGGTGCGCGGTTCGCGCGCAGGCCTTGGTGGTGGCGGAGGCTCAACCGCGCGCTCGATCGCCGCGACCACTGCGGCGACCGGGTACGGCTCCGGTTCGGGGATACGAATGTTCGGGTCGAACTCCCTGATCGAACGTGCGGCCTGTGCGTGGCTACGTCGCCGGGCCGACACCACCTCGCGGTGCAAGCGCCGTGCCATCTGCTGACGCTGCTCCGGTGTGACCGGTACGCCTTCGGCGCGCATGCGGCGCAGGATGAGGCGGCCCAGCGCTGCGCCGAGGACCCGGTGCAGCAGCCGCAGCGCGGCGGACAGCATTTACGCCTCGATCAGGCGATCGTCCTGTGCGGCGCGCGCGTCGAGGGCACGATTCACCTTTTCGCGCGTCCAGCCCGGAATGTCCTCCCAGAGGATTTCGTCCGGCACGTTGAGCATCGTCGCCATCTTGCCGAGGGCGTCGACGGTCTGAGCGAGGCTGCGCGCGGTCTGGTCACGCCAAATCACCTCGCTGGCAAAATCGCTCGCCGCCTCGGTGTCACCCGCGATGTGTGCAGCGGTGCGCAGCATCTGCTCGTAGCTCTCACCGAGGCTCGCCTCGATCTCGGAGACCTTGCGGTCCTTGCCCGCTTCGAGTGCCGCCAGGCTCGCCTCGCTGATGTTGCTGATGCCGGAAAGGCCGAGTTGCTGCGCGGGCACCTGGCCGATCGCGGCGGCGTCGCGGAGCGCGGACTCCTTGGACTTGATGTAGTTCTCGAGATCGGTCGCGTCGAACTGGCCGGCCTTCACCGTGGCGTCCTTGAAGTACCAGGTGTCGCTCGCAGCGTGGCGCAGGGCATCCGCTTCGTTCTTCGGGATCCAGCCCATGATGTAGCGCTGCCGGAATGCGCTCCAGTACTGAGCGACCAGCATCTCGAATGTGGTCTCGTTGATGCGCTCTTGGATAGTCAGCAGCGGTTCGACGATGCCGTACTGCTCTTCGCCGTCGAGCAGGATGCGGTCCTGGAACCGGACGACAGGACATACGCCGACGTCATGGGAGCGGGCCTCGATGTATTCGAAGTTGTTCGCGTTTGTGTACGTCGGGTCGGTCCAGCCGAGGCCGGACTGTGGTGGCACGTTCTTCGCACCGATGAAGTGCACCGCTTTCTCGTCGTACAGACGGATGTGCGGGCCCTTCATCTCCATCGCGTAGATCGGCCACGCGTCGTCTACCGGGCCGCCCCTGCGCGGATCCCACTCCAGCGGTTCGCCGTAGAGCGCGGTCATCTGCCGCGGCGAGACGCCACGCAGCATCACCGGTGTCTCGCCTGGGGGGCCGTCGCCGTCGCTCGGTCGCAGCGACGGCAGCACCGTCACATACGACGCGCCATAGTGCAGGGCACCGCGATTCACGCCGGTCTGCTTCGCATCGAATGCGTTGCGCTGCCACCACTTCCACGGGCCTGCCCGCATCCCGGTACGTAGCCCGCCCAACGGATTCACGGTGACATTGGTCAGGTAGTTGTCGACCTTCAACGCCTGGCCGAAGACATCGAGAATCAGCGGCAGGAAGTTGGTCTGACTCTTGCGGGCGAGTCCCGGCAGTGGGCCAGCCATCTGCGCCGAGGTTGCGCCGCGAATCTCCAGCGCTCGCACCGCCTGCTCCGGCGTCCATGGGCGCAGCGCCGCCTCCAGCTTCTCTAGCCGCTGGAGCTCGTACGCGCGCGGACCGGATAGTAGATATCGGACGGCGTCGACGGCCTGTTGTCGGTTCACCGATCACCGCCTCTCACACGAACACCGCCTCGCCGGACGGTTCTGGATTCGCGATCAGCCATATCTTTCGCATCAGCCGGGCGCCGACCATCGCGACCGCGCCGTCGACCTTTCTCGCCGAGCCGCGCGCAGCCTTGCCGAGGCCGACGCCGTACTTGCCCGGCCGCCGCCGCGCGTTGTGTACGTGGGCGCGCTGCCGCTTGTTGCCGTCGTGACGGAATGCGCCGTCCTTGATGTCGGTTACCGTGCGCTCAGCGTGCTCGGTGTGCAGCGCGGCGTGCCGCGGCGACCGCATGTCCCAGATGATCGGATGCTGCCGATCCCCCGACTTCACCGCGGGCAGCCGCCAGTCCTGGATGGTGGCCCACTCGTCGCACAGTGGCTCCCAGAACAGCTCCCCGGTGTCGTCGTCACGAGCGTCGGATGGGTCGCACCAGAAGCCGTACACATCCCAGCGGGCACACGCCCATCGCACGCGGCCATCGACGTCGGCGCGGTCCACCAGCCAGGCGCGTTTGCTGTCCCAGTTCGCTGGACGCTCCCAGATGCCGACCGTCCAAACGTCCCCGGTGTCGAGGCGGCAGCCGATCAGCGCGGTTGAGTCGTCGCTCTTCGAGCCGTCGAGGAACAGGAACACCTCGGTGCCCTCGGGCGGCACGATGCTCGGATCCGCCAAGCGGTCCCACAGCTGCGGCGTCGTCCAGGCATCGGCCGTGGCGACCACCTGGTTGAACCACTTGCGCCGCGACTCGCTCGGCGGGTTCGCCGGATTCAAGATGCTCTTGACGATGCGGCCCTTCGGCCGGGTGTCCAGCCAGTACGAGTCACCGGCGATCGAATGCACAACCGCGGGCGCATCCTCGGCCGTCAGTGGCGCCTCGGGCGGCGCTTCCAGCGAGTCGTACAGCAGGCCGAAGTCCATCGCGGTCGGGTCCTCGCCCTGCGTTGCGTCGTACGCTTCGCGCATCCGCTCGCCCACCGAGTCCTCACCCGGCCGATAGGCGTTGCAGATGTCCATCATCCGGGCGGCGCCGGCCTCCGACTTCGCGGCGTTGCCCTCCAGCGCGCCTGCCATGTCGTGGCCGCCGTTGGACGAGTTCCAGTTCTGGGTCTCACATCGGAACACCTGCGTCGGGCGGCCGCCCTCGATCGCGAGCGGCGATGATGTGACCGCCTCGATCTGGCGGGTGTCGCCGAGTCCGTAGACGTTCAGCTTGCCGATCTGGATTCCGAAGTGAGCTCGCGTCTCCGCGGGCACCAGGGACGGGAACAGCTTCATCGTGTTCTTGGTCTGCTCCTGGCTGACCGCGATGATCTGCACCCACGCGTTCGGCTCTTCGCGCCCGACCGGCCGGTCCCCGTCCCAGTGGTCGAACGTCACCTCGGCGAAGCACGCCGCCATCGCCAGGCACGCCGCGATGGGATCCTTGCCCCAGCCCTTCAGCCGCTGCAGCACCGCGGAGTGGTACAGCCAATCGCCGTCCTGGTCGACTGCGAAGTACCACAGGATGTAGCGCGTCTGCTCCGGCGTGAACTGCCACGGTCGGCCGTGTTTGTCCCGCAGCCACCGCCCACACCACGCCAGCACCCGCCAGCCGAGCGTGCGCTCGGGCAGTACCCATCCGTTGTCCCACTGCCAGACCGGGCCGATCTTGACCGGCTCGTATTCGAGGTCGACCGGCGGTACAGCGTCCTCGAGCTGTTCCTCGTACCAGCGGATGATCTCCGCGAACTCGGACTCGGGCGTCGAGATGAGGGCAGGGCCAGCGCTACGCGCTCTGGCCACGAGTTGCCCAGCGGGCGTTCGCCGCAGCGCGAGCCGCTGTCGAGCGAGACTCTTTCTCCGCCTCGCCGCCGTCGGCGTCGGGCAGCTTCAGCTGACGCAGCAGCGCGGCCAGGGTGGCGCGGTGCTGGCGCAACTCGGTCACCATCGGATGAACGACCATCTGCCCCATCGACCCGGGGATCATCAGCGAGCCCTTGTTGAGCACCGCCTCGAGCTTGTCGATCAGGTCGACCTCGCGCGCAGCCTCACGCAGTACACGCAACTCGTCGGGACGCAGATCCCACTGGCCGACGATATCGCTCCACAGCTTGCGGCCGCCGGGGCGGAGTCCCTTCGGCGCAGCGGGTTTCGATGCCATATGAACCTCCAGGGCTCTCGAACCGTCACCAGGGCGGCTGGCAGATGCAAATGATGACCGCCGCGGTTTGGCGGCGCTACTGTCACGACGTGGACACCATCGGAGATTGGCTTGAGCTGGGCGGCACGCTGGTCACGTTCTACGGCCTCTGGTTCGCGTGGAATCGGAACTCGAATAGGCTTCTTCGACAACGCATCACGAGATCGACTGAGTACATCATCAACCGGACCAAGCACTTCTTGGCGGTGATGTTTCCTTGCCTGCGCCGCAGCGCGACGGTCGTCGTCTTAGCGGCTGAGGCTTCAGCGGCCGCCCACAACGCCACGGCATCGGTGCAATCAGCTGTCGACCCAGGCAGACCGGTCCTGATCCAGATCCAGCAACTCGCGGGCCAGTTCGAGGCAATCAGCAACGACATACACGCCTTGCGCCAGAGGATTGATCAAGTCGAGGCCACCGGGCGTTCCCAGACGACGCGCGCGGAGAAGGCTGCGGTCCAAGCGATAGCCGACCTGCGCGCGAACAGCAGGATCGATGCGTTTACGGATCTGAGCATTGCCCTCAGCGGGATCTTGATAACCGCTACCGGCATCGTATTCGGCATGGTCGCGGAGGGCCGATTCTCCTGGCTGCCTTGGGGGTAGGTCAGCATCTGCCGACGCAGGCCGACGGGCAGGGCGCTCTGACCTGCGGAAAAACAGGGGTGGACCGCACGCATGGTCCGAAGTGCTATGCCTTCCGCCGTCCGGCGGGCCCGGCGAGGGTCACCCCCCACCCCCGGCGGCGCGCCTGAGCAGCCGTCCGGGATGGGGTTCGGGCTCGCGGTACCGACTGGCTCGGGCTCGGCCGGCCGCGGCCTCGACCTGGATCTTCGCCTTGTGGCACTCGGTGCAGAGCACCTGCAGGTTCTCGTCTTCGTCGGTTCCGCCGGCCGCGACGTTCTTGTCGTGATCGACATCGTGGCCTGGTCTACCGCAGTTTTGACAGATGCCTTTGTCGCGCCTGCGGATCCGGTCGGCCTGGCGCCGTGGCACTCCGCGGTATCGGTCGGGGTCGCGGGACCAGGCCATCAGTACAGGCCGGACCGTGCCTGCTGTTGCGGCGCTCGCATCTCGTCGACGTAGCGTCGCATCTCCGCAAGGTCGGCGATGCTGTAGGGCGCGGCGCGGTCCACCGTGCTGTGCACGATCGGTCCGCGCTCGTCGACGCTGCATCCACGGTCGAAGATGCAAGCGAGCTCGATGGCGTTGAGCACAGCTTCTTCGGGGTGTCTGCCGGATCGGCCAGCGGTGATCAGGCTGCCGAGCGCGAGGTCTCGACCGGACCCGATGGCGATCTTGCCGTTGTGCGGCCGGATGGCAGTGTGAGCGAAGACCAGCCACATGTGCTGCCGCCATGCGACGAGAAGGTCTGCGTCGAGTCCGTCAGCGTTGTCGGTGTGCGCCGCGATGAGTGGCGGCTTCGCATCAGCGAGGATTTCGGTGATCGCTTCGGCGAGTGCGCCTGCCCATCGGTCCGCCTCTGCGGTGTCGGCCGGGTCGGCCGGTGTGGCTTCGATGGTGAGGTGTCGGTCGAGCATGCGGCCGGCGGCGGCGTTGCCCGCGGCGCCGATGAGCACGCGCTCGCCGTTGTTCGCCGACAGGACGCCGATCTTGCCGCGCGTGCTGTAGACGAACGTGCCGCCGTAGTCGGTTGCGGTGTCGCATCCCATGATCACGCGGTCGCTGAGCGCGACGGCTGCGATGACCGTCATGCGTGGCTCACCACGGCACCGCCATCAGGATGTGCAGCGGGATCGCCTTCAGCACGGTCAGATGGCCGATTGGGTAGCACAGCAGCGCGTGCACGATTGCGTACAGGTCCATCACGCCTCCTCGCGGTCCGCGAGGGCCCGTGCGACCTCATCGAAGAACCAGGACGTCGGTGTCGTCGGAGGATCCGGCTCGACGACGCGCAGCAGCACCGGCTCGCCGCCTTCGGGCGGGGTCGCCTGAGTCTCGCGCGACTGGTCGAGATAGAGCACACCGCCGTCGCCGTCGATGGCGCCGCCGGTGATGCGGACGTAGCTGCCGTCGTCGCGGAGCAGGAACCGGTCGGCGGCGATGGCAGTGTCGTCGAAGTAGGTGGCGATGGTGTTGGCGTCGATGCCGGCCTGCCCGGCGAGGTAGTCGCGGCTGCCGGTGGTCCGGGTCTCGATGTCGACCTGCGCCGTGGTGGGCAGATCGCAGACGTGCGTGAACGTCTCGAAGTCCTGTGTGCGCTGGATGCTGGGCATTTTCCGGTGACCTCCTGGTGGATGGTTTGGTTCCGGTCCCGTAGCGCCCGTGCCCCCGCTGGTCTAGGCACGGGCACCACGGTCACAGCGCGCAGTCGCGCCTACTCCGCTGGTTCGCGATCACAGGAACGATCAGCGGGATCATGGGCTGCTTGCCGGGCTTCGGCCGGTTTAACGCGCTGCTAGATCGGGGGTCAGAAGATGGCGTCGAGGATCGCCAGGCCGACGATGCCGAGACCGCGGGCGACCTCGGCCCAGTTCACGGCGGTGGCGATGGCAGACAGGGTTGACAGCATGGCGAACTCCTTGCGCTGGGTAGTGGACGAGTTGTCCGTTGCGGTGGCCGGATTCGAACCGGCGACCTTCAGCACATGAAGCTGACGCGCTACCGCTGCGCTACACCGCGTTGTTGAGGCCGACGTATTCGGCCAGTCGTTTCGTTGCTATCTCGGCGTAGGCGGCGCTTCCTTCGATCCCGAGAAACCGCCGACCTTCGATCAGGGCACCAACTCCGGTGGTGCCAGAGCCCGCGAAGGGATCGAGGATCAGGCCGCCGGCGGGCACCGTGCGGACGAGGTAGCGCATCAGCTCGATGGGCTTAGCCGTGATGTGCTGGCGCTCCCGGCCTTTTGGTGAGCCGACCTGATAGACACCGGGTAGACAGGGCGGCTGATGGTCGCGGTCGATAGTGCCGTGCGAGGCCCACAGAAGGTACTCGGACTCGTTGCGGAATCCGGGGTTCGGCCGCGAGTTCGTTTTGCGCCAGACGACGATCCCGCGCCAGCGCCAGCCCGCGCATTGGAGCGCGTCGCTCACAGCAGGCAGCTGGCGCCAGTCGGTGAACACGAGCGCCTGGCCGCCGGGTCGGACCAGGCGTAGGGCTTCACCCATCCAGAGCGTGCACCACATGGTGAAGCTGCGCTGGTCGCGTTGGTCGGGGAAGTCTGGCATCGCCTTACCGGATACCGAGTCCGAGGAGACGTACTTCTGCATAGCCGACCGAGCCGTGCGGTCGGTGTTGGTAGTGCCGCCGCTGCAATACGGCGGGTCGGTGATCAGCGCGTCGAATCGACCAGTGGCGAGGTCCTGCATGGTTGCGAGGGCTTCGCCGTGGATGATCTCGGCGTCGCGGGTGTCTGACTGGGTTAAATCACTGAGGTCCTCCATGACCGCCGCCTTCCCGGCCCAGCGGGCCGCCGCGGCCCGTCAGGGCATGAAAAAACCGCCCTGATCGACTTCCGGGGTCGGGTCGTCAGCAGCGGTTTCGAGTCTCACTGTACACGTGCATGATCAACTGCTGTACATAGCTCCTGGTCAGTCGCTGTCGTTGCCTCCTCTCCGACTAGCTGACTGGCCGAAGAAGAAACCGAGGATGAGCAGAAAAGCGCTGGACAAGATCTCGGGTACCGCCGTGTGGCTGAACATCCCCACGATGACGGCAACCATCATGATCACCAGCAGAACAGAGCCAATGAGCACAGTGACTGGCTCTCGATCGAGCATCGACTTCCACAGCCGCACTTTGCGTTCGCGCATCTCGCTTCTGTGAAGCTCTGCCGCTCTTGCTGCGATCTCGGCGTCGGCCGCTGCCCTGGCCTCGAGATCCGTCGTTTGCTGGTCGCGTAGAGCGAACGCGGCGACGAGGTCGACAAGTTCTCGCCGTACCAGCGGATTTTCGACCTTGGCGTCGACCGCGTCCTTGAACTCTTCCACCTGTTCTTGCTGAGAGAGTTGCTCGATGCGTTCGCTGACCAGTCTCCGGCGTGCGTTCACGTCGCGCAGCGCCGTATCGAAGAATGTATTTCTCGCAAGTGCGTCCAGATTGTACTTCTTGGCTGTTGCGAGAAGCGAGCGGACCACATCCAACTGAAGCGAATCTGCCATCCGTCTAAGTTCTGGAAGCGGCAGCTCGTGAATATCCACCAGGTCTGTATCAAGATCGTTCTCCTTGAGCCACAGCTCAAAGATCCTCTCGATCTGACGGCGCTGTTTTTCGTCGAAACTCATTACCTCTCCAATACCGCTGCCGATGAGCGGATTCACGTTCGGCGAATCGCGCGGCGATGAACTGCTTGTGTGTCTCCCGTCAGCGGGTCGTCGCAGCTGTCAGCGCCCTGATCGTCGCGGTAGAACGAAGGAAGACGCGCTTCACACTTCAAATACGTCGCCCAGGTGGGCCATGCCGCATCGTTCGCAGCGGCATCTCAGCCGTCTTGATTCGGATGCATGCGGCCTCGCCGCTGAGCATCCTCGCTCAACAGCCGACCGACTCGGCGTATCGCCTTGTCACCCATGTGCGCACGAAAGTCCAGGTACGTGTGCCCGGTAGGACACGGGTCGGGTGCATCGGCCGATTCGGCGTCGTAGACACAGCGGACATCCTGGGCGTTGGCCTCCCCCACCGAGACTGCCCAGACTCCAACGGACCGCAGCTCTAGCTCCTGGGTGAATTCGTGGAAATGCTTTTCGGCCGTCACTTTCTGCTCGCGAGCACCGGAAAGCTGCTGCTTATCCTTCGGCGTCGGCCGGAATGCCTGCGAGGAGACCTTGCCGTCTTGGATCCATGCTGGATTTACGTTCCGCCAGATCAGTTCACTGGCATCATCGAGCTCGACCTCGACCTCGTCGAGCTCTGGCCCCTCAGTCATGTAATTTCCCCACGATGAATTCCACGATGTTGTCGAGATCCGAGAAAATAAAAGATCGCTCCTCGCCAGCGTCCCCCTCAAGCTGGAACCATGCGACGTCGACAGTCCGCGTGTTGTAGATCTCGACCTCAACGCTGCTCGTGTCGCTCCGCCATTCGAGCTGAATTCCGCCTTCGCCCGACGGGAACATCAGTGGCCGGGTGACGCTATGGTCGACACATTGGGCGAGCAGCAGCTCAAGGAAGTCGATCACCTCGACGCTTGGGCCCGGCGTCTGGGGTTCGAGCCAGCCTTCTCGGATCTCTGACAGCTCCGCGACACGCGCGGCCCAGTCCGGCGGCAGCGCGGTTTCGATGTTGAGCACGTCGGTGATGATCAGGTCCCCGCTGGGGCGCTGCCCTGCAAGAACGGTCAACGCGCACAACGGCGCGTCTCGCGCATAGCCGACGAACTCGTCCAGCGAAGCGAACGTGTCAGGGTCAACGAAACCACCCTCCATGCGCTTCCGATCCGGCCCAGCCAGCATCAGATGAAACGAATGGGGCGCGGATTCAATCCCCGTGATTCGCCCGATCAAGACGCGTTCCACGTCGATCGTGTCGAAGTTCGCGACTTCAGCCAGTCGGTTTCGCACCCGTCCGTTCACGATGACTCGGCGGGTCTGCCGAAAGCCCAATTCAATGCGCTCATCGTCACGGAGACTGCGCCCGAACTGCGCGAGGAGTCCCAGCGCCTTCGTGGGGAATTCCTTCGGGATCTGACCAGAGGCACCTAACTCGTCAAAGGTTTCGTCGATCAGCGCGCGAGCCTCCTCGTGCGCGTCGAGCACGGTGTGGTCGGCGATCTCCGGCGCCGACCAATGCAGCACAGGTACAACACTGCCCATCTCGACGCTGGTCAACCTCAGGTCTAGCGCCTCCGCGAAACCTTGAGGGACGCGTTTACGGTCCGGGTTGTGCTCGAGATAGAGGGCGTGCGCGACCGCGCCCACCAGCTTCGCGTAACGCTGCAGTTCGGCCATCGCGAACACCGGCAGTCCCGGCGTCTCATACCGGCCACCGGCAAAGCGGAAAGCCCCGAACTTCCGCGACGAATCAGTAGGCGCAAGCCGAGCGTCGTCGGTCGCACCCTGGTCATTCATGTGCACACGATAACGCGCTATAACCCAAGAGAGTGAATGGTACCGGTTGGTTTGTTACGAGTGGGGCAGTCAGGAGTTCGCTTGTCTCAGCCGACACCTACGCAGAGCGGGAGCCCTCTGCTGCCGCTCCCTTCTTCGTCTTCGCTGGGTCCCGCTTCGCGATGTCCAGCACGTCGCCGAGCCGGTACACCTGGTCATCGGTGCTGCCGATCTGGTGGTCGGTGATGCGCATGAACCCGTGCTCGTCGACGTGCCGCCAGCCGCGCGGCTCGATGCGGCGCTCCTTGTTCGCCCACCGGTAGAGCGTCGCCTTCGCGACCGGTCGACCGAGCGCGGGCAGCAGCCGCAGCAACTCGACGAGGCTGTAGCACTGCTCGATCGCTGCCGCGGTGGCGCGGGCCTCGATCTGGTGCACGTCGTACTGCGTCTTGCAACGGCCGCAGTACACGTACGCCGCGGTGCGGCCTTGATCGTCGAGTTCGGCGCGCAGCCCGAACCCGCACTTCTGCCCGTCCTCATAGGTCGCCGAGCACGCGCCGAGGTACCGGCGTTCGACGGGCCGGTCCACGAACCGCGTGAGCCGGTCGACGGCGGTGGTGATGTCGTCGAGCAGCTCGGCGGCGGCTTCGTGCGCGCGCAGCTGGTGACGGTGGCGCGCCAGCCACACCGCGGCCTGCGCTGTGGCGTCCGGCGGGGCTGGTGGCAGCGTGGTGGTGTCGATGATCTCGCGCTCGTTTACCGTCGCTCCGCGCTTCACCGCGGCCTGTGCTGGCGCGGTGAGCGCGTCGCGCTTCGCGGCCGCCAGCTCGAGCAGGTACGGCCCGCCGATGTAGGGCTCGACGCCGAGGTCCTCGGCGAGCGCGCGTGTCCAGGTGGTGACCGTGTTGACGAGCTGGTGGTAGGCGCGGTCGCCTTCGAGCACGACTCCGCGCCCGGTGGTGACGCGTACGGGCAGCACGGTGTCGGCGCCGCGGCCGACCTGGTGCGCGGTCATGCGGGCGAGGCCGGCGCGGGTGACGGCGAATTCGTCCAGCAGGCCGGGCACCTTGTGCAGGGCGTCTATGGTGCGCTGGCCGCATTCGCCGCACAGCGGCGCGTGGTCGGCCACCGGGCGCTCACAGGCGACGCAGGGAGTCTCGGTCATCGGCGCCCCAGGAAGAACTCCAGCAGGCCCTCGATGGAGCCACTCACCAGTTCGCCGACTGCGGTTCCCGCGTGGATGTCGAGGCGGCGACGTTTCGGTGGCGTCGAGGGTTGTACTGGCGTAGTAAGTGCCAGGCTCGGCGAAATCCCTGAATCGGATTTCGGCTCGACGGATTCCGGGCGTGTCGGATGATCGGATCCGGCCGGGCCCGGCTTGCCGACCACGTCGCGTTCGTAGACGTCGTACCAGGCCATCGCTATGCCTCCCAGGTGATTTCGAGCCAGAGCGCACCGGGTCGACCACGCTCGGCGGGATGGATGACGGGGATCGTCTCGCGGATGAATTCCGCGGTGTCGTCCGGAGCGAGGCCGGCGTCGACCAGGCCGTCGATGCTGGCCTTGCTGTCGAGGCACAGGTTCCCGGGATCGCGGCGGCCGTTGCGGGCGGGTCGGTAGTGCAGCGTGACCGTGAACGGCAGCGTCGGTGCGATCTTGGCGGCCTTCGCTATCCACCCGGTCTGCTGGCGCACGAACCGGGTGTGCCGCCCGCGCGTAGCCCAGTGCATGTGTGTATTCGGGTTGAGCTTCGGTGCCTGCCAGGGCAGCTCCAGCCGAGCGCGGACTTCGGTCACTCCGCTACGCCTTCGCTCCGGTTGACGCCCGGGCGCTCGGACAGCAGCCGTGTCGCCTCGTCGAGGCGCTCGTACTTCTCGGCGGTGCTGTGCCCGTCCCAGCGGTTCTCGCCGCGCGGGATGTGCGCGAACAGGTGCATGTCGGCGGGTGCGATGTGCCAGGCCGCTTGTCCGGTGGACAGCTCGATCGCGACGACGGGCCAGTCCGGCTCGTCGGGGTCGACCCAGATCATGGCCGGGTAGATCGCGGCCATGTGCGCGACGAGGTGCGCGCGTTCGCGGTAGACGGTGTCAGGCACGGCGATCCTCTCGGTCGGCTCTCTCGATCGCAGCCCGGGCGCGGTCGGATAAGCGGCTCGGGTCGTAGTCGTTGGTTTCGGTGGGCGCCCGGCGCGGCCGGTGCAGCGGGCACGGGCGCTGCACGTCGGCGGTCTCGGGGGTGAGCCAGCCACCCGGACGGCAGCGGTACGGGCAGCCGTCGGAGCGGGGTTCGCCGGTGCGGTCGAGGGTCATCGACTCTCCTTCGGCAAGGGAAGCGGTTCGCTGGTGCCGAGGTCGGCAGCCGCGTAGCAGGTGCCGAAGTGGCCTGCCTGCAACACGCACCACTCCTCGATGAAGCAGGGATTCGGGGGGTGGGCCAGTGACCGCACTCGGGCCATCAGTTCCGCCCACGTGGTGGCGAACAAGTTGCGCCGGTAGTAGCCATCGAACAGCGACACGTCCAGGCCAAGGGCCATCCACACGTCCAGGCACAGGGATACCTGCACGCCAGCTATGGCGTCCTTTTTCTTCATGTCGCACCGCCTTCGGTGAGGTACCGCTCCGCGGGCTGCTCGTGCTCGGCGACGTCCGGCGCGCTGTGCTGGATCTCGGCCAGCCGGTCGAGCCGCCCGTGTCGGAATCCGGCCCAGTGCACATCACCGGCCACGACGACCGGCAGCGTCAGGTAGCCGAGCATGGTCACGATGTCGTGCGCGTCCTGGTCGGTGGTGACGTCGCGGTAGGTGTACTCGACCATGAGCTTGTCGAGGTGGCGCGTGGTCATGCGGCACTGCTGGCAGCCCGGCTTGCCGTAGACGGTGATCAGAGCATCCATTCCGGCTCCTCTGCGTCCACGTCAGCGAGGTCCCGGGCGACCGGATCGCTGTCATCGAGGACCGCAGGCGGGCAGTGATCCACCTCCGCCGGTGCGTCACCGGGCAGGTAGACGGTCCGCATGTGGATCGGCCCGTCGGCATCGCAGGTGCAACCGTCCGCCGATTCCGCGCCGCATTCGTCACAGCCGTCTGGGTCGCAGATGCCGCATCCGCTGTCGATCGGGTAGTGCACCCAGTCGATTTCGCCGACGCCGATGCACAGGCCGTCGATGCCGCCGATAGTGACCGCGATGACGTGGGTCGGGCTGACGTGGGTGGCGTGCGTGATCCCGGGTCCGCTGCGCTGGATTCCGAAATCGTCGTGCGTGATGTCGTCGTCGAAGCCGTGCGCCTTCGCGAACTTGACGGCCGCCCTCAATGCCTGTTCGAGCGGTGACAGCGTGCGCGGCGCCGGCTCGCCGACGGTGACGGGTCCGACGTCGACGGCTTCGGCGGCGTGGTCGGTGGTCTGATCAGGCATGATCGGCCACCGCCCGCCCGGTCATGCGCCGCCATGCGTACACGTTGTGCACCGAGCGGTCACGCTCGGCGATTTCCTCGGCGGTCATCCGTCGGCCGCCCGGGTCGTGCTTGAGCATCGGACCGAACGCTTCGACACAGCCGTCGCATACGTCGCCTACGAGGGCGACCGGGGTGTGGCAGCCGGGTAGCACGCACGAGGCGAACAGCGTGTCAGCCACGGCAGGTCACCTCCTGTGCCTGGTCCGGCTCGCCGGTCTCGGCGTAGACCGCCAGCGCCCGCCAGTCGGCCTCGGGAGTCTCGGTGCTGGCGTCCTGCACGTCGGCGTTCGCCTCGTCGAGACTCGGCCAAGGCTCGCCGTCGAACGCGATGTGCCACTTGCCGTCTGCGTGGCGGTGGCCGGTGACCCAGCCGAGGTGCCCGCGTTTGGCTGCGGCGTGCGCCGCCTCCAGCTCGGCGACGTGCTGGCGGGTCTCGAGCAGTTCGGCGGCGACGCGGGCGGCAAGCATGCCGTGACCGAGCCCGGCGATCCTGCGGACCTCGTCGTCTGCCAGCGGTGTGGTCTGGTCAGGCATGGCTGCGGTCCTCCTGGGTGTAGAGCGGCGGCACCGCCTTGCGGCGGGCGAGGCGGTCGGCGAAGTCGGCGATGACGGCGGCGCGGTGCTGGGCGGTGGAGGCGGCGCCGGGCGGCAGGGCCGCGGCGGCGTGGTGTTCCTGGTCGCCTTTCTCGCGCTCGCCGCGGACGCGCCGGATCTCGCGCGCCAGGCGGATCAGGCTCGCGGGCATGGCGCGCTCGCTGGACTCGCAGTAGTGGGCGGTGACGGCTTCGAGCAGGTCGGACAGCGGCAGGTCGTAGCGCGAGAACGCCTCGGCCCAGCCGACGGCCAGCGCGGCGTCCGGCTTGCTGAACATCGGGTCGTAGCAGGCGCACTTGGCGAGCACCTTCGCGGCGTCGGCGGGTGTGGTCATCCTCGGATCGCTCTCTGCTCGTGCGGGCTCGGTTCGATGGCGGCTTGGTGGGCGGCGAGGTCGGCGCCGACGTCGAGCCAGCCGCGGGCTTTGCTGGTGGCCGCGCCTTCGGTGGTCGTGGCCGGGGCGGCGCGGGTGCGCACGACTTCGGAGACGAGCGAGGGCAGGACGCCGGGGCCGAGGTTCGGCTTGGTCAGCCACAGCCCGAGTGCCGCGCGGACGTCCGCCTCGGGAGTCCCGGACTTCAGCAGGGCCCCGGCGCGCATCGCCAGGTCGGTGCGCACCGCTTGCGGGTGCTCGTCGGGGATCGCGTCCCGGACGAGTCGCCAGCCGTTGGGGTCGACGGCGGGTCCACGTGGGGGCGGCTCGGATTCGAACGCCTCGCGTGCGTGCGGGCGCGCGTCATGCGTGTGCGCGCGCGTGGGTGCCGCTTTTTCACGGTGACCAAGTACGTAACTAGAGTTCTCCCCTTCCCCTACCCCCTCCCCGCAGGGATCGGCGAAGGGTTCGGGAAGGGTTTCGGGTTCGGGAAGGGTTTCCGAAGGGTTCGACCTGGCGTTTCGCTCAGCCGGAACCCGATGGGTTCCTGATGGGTTATCGAACTCTTCTGGAAGGGTTTCGGAAGGGTTCGAGACGGTATCGGAATCCGATCCGCTGGGATCGAGGATGTCTGCGGTACGGGTTGCGTCATTGCGCCTGAGGCGGCGCAACTCGGCGGCCAGGACACGCCGGATCTCCGGGCTCTCGGTGGCCTCGGCGACCCGCAGCGCGTTCTTGAAGACGTTGGGCTGCTTGATGACACCGTCGTTGCGGATGAACGACCGCACCAGCACCTCTTCGGTATCGGTATCCACCACGATGAACCGGCCGTCGACGAGCACCGCCAGGTCGGCGACGATCATCTCCGAGGACATCTCGTCACACCCCTTGGCCCACTTCGACACCATCAACGGCAGCACGCCGGCGTTGTTGATGGTCTGCTGCGAGAGCAGCTGGGCGTACAAGGCCTGCGCCGTGCGTGTCAGAGCGCGGAATTCCTTGTCGTTCCAGATCCGGCACAGCAGCCGACCATGGTCACGCGCCATCTATGGCACCTCCTTCGGGAACAGGTGCCCGCGGCCGTATCGCTCGGCGCAGGCGCGGCATTCGGCCAGCCGCACGGGGTGGCCTGCAGCGTCGGCGAATCCGAGATCGCTGCCGGGAAAGTCGGTGAACTCCAGGTAGTGCTCGCCCACCTTGATCGGATGGCAGCCGCGCCGCACCTTCCGGGCGCGCCGTAGGCAGCTGGTCGTGGCGGTCACGGCTTCGGTTCCCGCCACTCGAACCAAAACACGACGTCTTCGTCGCGCGGGGTGACGCGCAACCAGTCGTCATAGTCGGTGGATTTCGGATCGCCGGTGAGCTCGACGTACTTGTGCGCGGCCATCGCGATGGCGTCGCGCACCTCACCGATGACCCCGTAGCCGAAGGACTGCGTCGGCACGACCCACTCGTAGACCGTGCTGGTCAGGACTCGGCTCGTCACGGCGGTCACGACTGCTGCTCCGTCCCCGCGTCGCGCAGGTCGGTCAGCAGCGAGTCCAGGTCTTCGGCGCACACGTGCACGTCGCGCGCCTTGGATCCCTCAGCCGGGCCGACGATGCCGCGCTCCTGCATCTGCCCGAGCAGCCGCGCGGCCTTGGCGAACCCGATCCGCATGCGGCGCTGCAGCATCGACGGCGACGCGAACTGCGAGGACACCACGAGCTCGACGGCGGTGAGGAAGAGGCCGGCATCGTCGGCGGGCGGATCGACATGTTCGGCGGCGACCGGGTCGGCCATCTCCGCCTTGGCGGCGGCCACGATCCCCGGTAGCCGCCGGTCCCAGCTGTCAGCCCAGTCGCGCAGGCGCCCGCGGTCGGACTCGTCTAACGTGCGCGGCGTCATTAGGCCGAGGAACGATTCACCGCAGCGAATGAGCAGCGCCCGCATCGCGGAGCGGGCCTCGATCTCCAGCGGGTGACCGTAGGCGCTGGCCGCCGCCTTGAACCGGGCGACGAACTCGCCGCCGACGACCATGTCCGAGAGCATCGTTGCGGCGCTGTCGTGCTGGCTGGCGATCCAGCCGGGCACGCCGCACAGGCTGCCGCCGTCGGTGGGCAGGCGGGGGATCTTGAAGGCGCGCCCGTCGATCAGGCCGGAGCAGTCGGTCACGGTCAGGTGCTCGCGGGTGATGTGCAGCCGCAGCAGGAACTCGGGCTGGTCGCCTTTCTCCTTACCCGCTTTGAAGATCGACAGGACTTTGTCGATGTCGTCGGGCAGCAGGTCCACGGTGCAGGGTGTCGGGTCGTGGTCGGTGGCGTCCTTCCAGACCGACACGATCGCCAGCGCCGCGGTGAAGTGGTCGGTCGCGGTGACCGTGACGTTCTCGGGGTCGACGGCCAGGCGCAGCCGGTGAATCGCCGGGACCTCGTCGTCAGCGCTGGCGTGGACCTTGACCGCGGTGAGGGCGTGGCGGAAGTCGGCGGTGCCGACGGTGACTGTGGTGGTCATGACGCCGCTCCGGCCTGCTCGATGAGGATGTAGTCGCGGCCGGTGATCCGGATGGCGTTGATGCTGGTGATCCGCTCGGGCACGGCCTGGCCGTCAACGGCGATCACCGCGCATTCGATGTCGCGGTCGTCGGCGCGCCCGCACCACGGTTCGCCGATGGAGCGCACCTCGAGCGTGCGGCGGTTGGACTGGCGCCGGTCGTGGTAGCGCTGGCCCGTGCGGATCGTCTTGCCCTTGGTGGTGGTGTATTCCTGCACGGCTATGCCTCCCCGGTGACGGGCAGGCCGAGCAGACGGCGCACCGCGTTGCGGGCGGGACGGATCTCGGCGTCGCTGTTGAAGACACCCATATGGCCGACACCGATGAGCGCGTTCGCGATTCGCTGCTGCTCGACGAGCTCACCGAGCCGGGCCTCGATGGCCAGCAGGGCGTGCGCGGTGGCCTCGCTGGCGAGCGCGGTGTGCCGGGCCTCGTCCTGGGCTTGCGGGATGTAGCCGAGCGCCTTGATCGCGGCGATACGGTGGTCGGTCACTGGCCTGCTCCGTCCGTGTCGAGCGCGGCCTGCCCGCCCGCCTTCGCGGCGTCCTTGGCTTGCTCGGCGAGCAGGTAGCTCGTCAGGTCGACGGCGCGGTCTGCGTCGAGGTCGCCCCAGTCGCCGAGGTCGGGCGCGCCGTTGGCGCGAATCCAGTCGAGTTGCTCGCCCTCGGCGTGGACGTTGTCGGCCTCGAGCGCGCGGCGCAGTGCGGCGATCTGGTCGGGATCAGCGATCACGGTGAGCCGTTCGGCGATCGCGCGCGCCTCGAATCCGTGCAACTCCCGGGCCGAGCCGATCTTCCGGCCGGTCTCCTTCGTGAGGTAGGCGCGTTTCGCGGCTGGGGTCTTGTGGCCGTGGCGTTCGAGTTGATCCGACAGCGCGCGCTGCTCGGCGGCGGTCGCCATCTCCGGCGCCGGATCGGGAGAGGCCTTGACCGGTTCCTCGACCTGCGGATTGTCCGGTTTCTCGCCCTCGCTGGAGGCGGCAGACGCGGCCGCTGGCTGCTCGGCGTGCGGCTGCCACTGCTGCACGGGCGGGCCGACCACAGGCGCGTCGGCGGGCGGCGTGATTTCGGACGGTGCGACCCGTTCGGAGGTGACGCGCACCGGCTCTGGCTCGTCGGCGCGGTCCTCCTGGTCCTCGGCGATGGCGAGGCCGAGCAGCACGTGGGGGGCGAGGCGCTTGCAGACCGTGGTGGCGGCCTTGGCCCACAGCATCTCTTCCGGCTGCGTGATGTACTTCTCGTTGCCGATCAGCTTCTCGTAGCCGGGGCTACCGTTCTTGCCCTCGTACTTCTTGACCTTGTACTTGCCGGTCGCTGGGTCGATCGTGGGCACGAACCCGGCTTTGGTGGCGCGTTCGATCGTCCATGTGCTGGTCTCGGGATCTTCGCCGGGCCACCAGCCGGTGAACGTCACCTTCTCCGGCCCGGCCTCGACGGTCTTGAACTTGTAGCCCTTCGCCCTCAGCAGCGCGACCATCGTCTTGGCGTAGATGGACGGCATGCCGTGGACCGGAAATATGTTCTGCAACGCCTGCAACGGGTGCAGGCCGAGCTCGGCGCCGTGCAGGATCGCGACCGCGGCGTCGCCCGGCTTGCCCTGGTAGATCTTCGGGACCAGGGACGTGCGGCAGACGTCCTGCGCGAATTTGAGGGCCTTCGCGAGTCCGTCGGCGTAGCGGTTGAGAGCGTCGAGCGGGTCGATGGTCGTCAGCGCGGTGGATATGAACTCGCTGTCGTCGATGGTGGCGACTTCGGTGGACATCAGACGTATTCCTCCTGGCGGTAGGTCTTGGCGGGCAGGTCATAGAGGTGGACACCAGGCGCGTGCGTGGGCCAGGTGTCGGTGTCGCGGCACAGCGCGAGGCGGTCGAGGCTGCGGCGGTAGATGCGGCGGCCGAGGTCGACGGCGGACGGCGGGAGTTCGGACACCCACGCCTCGTACGGCGGGTCGGAGCACACGACCAGCCACAGCCATTCGACGACTTCGACGGGTTCGGCGAGGTTCGCGAGCACATCGACATACCAGGGCTGTTGGATGTGGTAGCCGAAATCAGCTGCGCTCCACACCCATTCGCGCGGGCCTGGTTTGGCGGTGGTCTTCACGTCGCCGACACGCACCCGGCTGCGGCCGAGCCATTGCGCCCAGTCCAGGCGGGCGCGCATCATCACGTCGGTGTAGGGGTCGCGCGACCACACCGACAGTTCCGGCTGTCCCGACGCCAGCACCGCAGCGACGTCGGAGTTCGCGCGCAGATTCGCCGCCGCCTGGTGCGCGGCGTCGTACGCTTTCGGTCGCAGCGGGATCCCGCCGGCCTCGCGGATCTCGGCGACCCGTTCCTTGGCGGCGTTGGACTGCCACTTCTCATAGCCGGTATCGACAGGTTCGGCGCCGACGCCGAGCACGAGGGTGTGCACGGCGCTGCCCCACTGCTGTTCCTCGGTCGGCCGCCGCCGCTGTCGGAGCTCCTCGAGCCAGCGGTGCGGCGTCACCTCCAGGAACCGGCGTATCTGCGTCGAGGAGATCGCCCCGTCGGCGTGGTAGAAGTCCTCCGGCACGCCCGCGTACAGGCCGGGCTCCATCGGGGCCGTCATCCGGACACCGCCGCCTCGGCCAGCACGCCGAGGATCGCGTTCGCGTTGCCGGGTGTGACGTGTCCGGACTTTTGGTGTCGGATGCTGCGGATGGTCGGGCGGGTCAGCCCGGCCGCGTCCGCGATCTCCTGCAACGTGCAGCCCGCGTCGACCAACTCCTGTATGTGGGCGTGCACGACCGCGATCGGGGTGTAACCCTTCCGGCACGACAGGCAGTGGCCGGTCAGGCTGCTGATGTTGCGCAGCAACGCTTCCTGGCCGCACTGCCCGCACAGGCCCCGCGCCTCCGGTGGCCGTGGGGCACGCGGGCGGTAGTTCGGGTCGAACCGTTTACGCAGCTCCTCGTGCTCGTCGGTGAAGTCGGTGCGGTACCCGGCCCAGATCCCGTAGTTGATGCCCAGCGCGGCGGCGGTGAGCCCGCACGAGGCCAACACCGGGCACCGCCGGCACATCGCGCGGGCGCCAGCGCCCGCGTCCGGAGCCTCGCTGACCGGGAACCACGCCTCGGGATCGACGCCGGGTGCCCCGCACAGCGCGGCGGTCCTCCACTCCTGCGAGCGCAGCGCCTCGAGAATCGCTGTCACAGCACACCGTCCTCGATCGCCCGCTGGCGGTCACGGGCGGCATCGGGGTCCGGCGCCGAGCCGGGACGCACGAGCGTGGCATCGAACTCGCAGGCGTGCTCGACCGCGCAGTTGCTGGGGTCGCAGTTGTCGTCGCACACGTGCGGCTCGTCGTACTCGTCGGCCGTCTCGTCGAGGTCGGCGTCGATCGGCATGGGGCGGCGCGGTCCGATGTAACGCACATAGACGATGCCGTCGTGGTGGCGCACCGCCTCGAACTCGTCGCCCGGCAGCGACCTGTATTTGCCGTCGTTGATCCGCCCCGGCACAACGCGCGCCGACCCGGGGGCCAACCGCACCGGCCACTTACCCCACACCCTGGGCCGGTCGCGCAGCGACTCGGCGAACAGCTGCAGCAACGTCAGCGGCTTCGGCGCCTTCGGCAGTGTGTGGAAGAACTCGAACTCCGGGTACGACGTCACCGGCCCGCCTCCTGCCCGTTGGCCTCGCGGTCGTCGACCTCGCCGCTCCAGCCGCAGCGCTCACAGCCGCGGCCCTTGCAGAACGGGCAGTCGCGCACGGCCGGGTCGCGGCGGCCGGACATGGCAATGCCGACACCGATGGCGCTGAGCGTGATCGTGTAGCCGATCTGGATGATGTGGCCGAGGGCGATCACCGTGCCCCCTTTGCCTTGGCGAGACGGATCACGGCCTCGGTCAGGAGGATCGGCAGCGTCTGCAGGGGATATTTCTGCGCGATGTACTCGGCCAGGATGAGCGTGTGCCGCTCGGAGTCGATCGGATGCCCGCACGTGCACACCCGCTGGCCCAACACCATGCTGTCGATGAGGGCGTCGAGGCTGTCACGCACCCAGGCGTGCGCCTGGTCGAACTTGGCCGTGGCGTCGGTCACCGGTCCACCTCCGAAACCACCTCGAGCAGCCGGTCGCCGGTGGCGCGGGCGTTGACGGCGACGTCGGGCGCGTGCGCGGCGAGCATCGTGAGGTCGGCGCGCACCTGATCGAGGGACTCGGCCGTGTAGCCCAGGTACGCGACGATCGCGCGGGCCCGGGCGGCCAGCTGCGGCAGCCCAGCAAACTCAATGTCACGCGCCAGCTCGGCCAGGGCCGCGGCGGGGACCACGGCGTCTGCGGCCTGGTTGGGTTTCATGGGGACGCTCGCGCGCTGCGCGTAATCGAGATCGTGCAGCGGGCGCCCGCCGTCGACCTCGATGTCGTCGACGGCGGGGGGCTGCTGCGTGCGCTCGACGTCCTGCGGGCTGGGCGCAGGACCGAAATCGGTGACCTGCCCGCAGGGAATCCGGCCCGCCTTCGGCGTCGTCGCGTGCTCGGCAAGACCGTGCAACTCGGCGCGGGCCTCGGCAAGGTGTTCCTCGCAGGCGTACGCCACCCGGTCCAGCGCCCCGTGCAAGCGGCCATCGCGAGCGCTGTAGCCCTCGATCCGGTGCACCGGCGGTCGGTCACACGTCACGAATTGGCGGAAGGTCGTCATCTTGTAGGCTTCCCTTCGTTGTCTCGGGATGCGCCCGTCGAGTTAGCGGCTCGGCGGGCGCTGTGGGGTAACCGGTTTGGCGTGACGCCGGACCAGCGGGGTAGGACGCCGCTGGTCCGGGTCACGATCCCCCTGGAGTCGGGGGACGATTGGGCGCGAACACCTCGTCGAGCAGTTGCTGCCGCTGGCCGAGCAGCACAGCGACGAGCGCGGCGGGCACGCAGGCGTCGAGCAACTGCTTTGCGCGCGGCAGATCCGACGCGAGCGCCTCACTCAGCCACGCGGCGATCGAGGTATCCAGCAGCTCGGCGAGATCGCCGGGGCTGTAGGAGGTTTGGTCGGTCGGCATGATCACAGCGGCCACCCGATCGTCACGTTCACGAACATCGCGATGCCGAGCAGGAGCACGAAGACGACACGGGCCAGATCGGCCAGCAGCCCGCGCCAGCTGGCGGGATCGGTGAGCGGTGGCCTCATGCTGCCCCCGCTCCCCCGCGCCGACTCAGGCGGCGGCGACTGGTGCGTGTCAGTCCCGCGGGGTCAGGCTTCGCGGCAATCGCCGGAGACGCCATCTGCTCGATCGCAGCCTCGATGTCTGAGCGCGTCAGCATCCACTTTCGGGCGATCTTCCGGCCAGGAAGCTGCCGGTTGCGCAGCTGGCGCATGTACCAGCCTTCGGTGACGTGCAGCAGCTCGGCGGCCTCCTCGAGCGTGAATAGCTTCAGATCCACCGTGGACGAAGTCATGACGCCTCCACCCCTCGTCTACCGCTCACCTGATCATTTGACATCTCGCCCACGACAACGAGCTCATGAGCCGAGAAGAGTTCCTCCCATGGCACGTCGAGGCGCGCGGCGATGGCAATCGCAAGATCCTCGGTCAGGGTCGTCATTCGACCCGTCTCCAGTGCGTAGATCGTGGTGTGCGACCGGCGGACGAGCATCCCCAGATCGCGTTGACTGTATCGGCGCTGCTTCCGCCATCTCCGCAGCGCGGCCGGGTCCCTGACCTGCATCCAGCAATCCCTCCTGAACCGGGTTATGCGTCGTCGCATTGCCATCCTTCGCCTCTAGTTGCCAAATTGTCAAACGATCACGTGGACATTAGACGTCTGGTTGCCAAGCTGTCAACTGTCACACTTGCCGCTAGATGCGGCATCATGCGATGGTTAGTTGCCACCGGACAGAGATGTGTCCCCTAGCGCAACAAATGCGAGTACCAGGAGGCTTGAGTACGTGACGACGTTGCGGGACCTCCTCCAGCGCGCCGCCGATCAGGGCCTGTCGACTCGCGCCATGGAAAAGCGCGTAGCCGATGCGGCGACCGACAGCGGCGTGGACATGGCCATCAGCAGAGGAACGGCCTCGCTGATCCTCAGCGGTAAGCACCGACACAACCCTTCGGATGCGACGATCCGAGCGATCGCCTTCCTATCCGGGGCCTCAGAACGTGTGGCATTTGAAGCGGCCGGCAGGAAGGCTCCATCGGCGCCGTTCCGAGAAGAGCTTCCCGACGGCGTCGATCAACTCTCTCCCAAGCGCCGACGGGTTGCACTGGAGGTGATCCGCTCCCTCGTCGAGGCTGAAGAATTGGAACATCGCCTCGCCGCGACTCAGGACGACGAGCAGATGTCGGACCTGTATCTGCCCGACGGGACGCTGAACGAGGAGCGAGTGCAGTTCACCCGGGCCGATGAGGAGACTCGCGTCGGCCTGATCGAGCACCTGCGGCAGCGGCCGGATTCCGAGTAGCGGGAAGTCACATCCACATACCACCCGAGTTGCGAATCGAATTGCCAACCCTGCTGCGTCGCCATACCTTGCGTGCGCACCTGAACAGCCGCCGCCAGCAACCGCGCCCGATCACGGCCACCGGCACCGCGCCGGGGGACGACCTCGATCCGCCCCTCAAATCCGACGACGATCGATCCGACGATGCGGGAGCACCTACACCCCATCATCGCCCCGAAGGGAGGGACCAGGCATATCCCGAGTAGCTCTACCAACTGTTCTGCGCCCGTGGATAGTTCAGGCACATCCCCTGTCATGACCGCCGCGCCCTATAGTCGCTGCACCGGAACGATCGAGCCCACACTTTCCACCCCTTGGAGGTCATGCGCGGCGGCAGGTCTTCCCCCGAAATGGCCGGTCGGTCGCGAATATTCGGATATGTTCCTGTAACTTCCGCAAAATGAACGCTTGACATAGCAACATAGACCCCCAAACGGGGGTACCGCAAGGTCTTGTTTGACCGTAGGGTGAGGTCGTGGCACGTCGGGGAGAGCTGAACTGGGCGCTGTCTCGCGAAGTCGCCGACCGTCGCGAGGACCTCGGCCTGTCCCAGAAAGAGGTGGCCCGCCGAGCCGGGCTGGCCCTCAACGTTTTTCAAAGGCTCGAGTACGACGAGCGAACCATGTCCGCCGAACAGATGGATGCCATCGCTTCGGCACTCGAAACCACGGGTGAGGCGATGTTCGCCGCGGCGAAGAAGCGCGTGAAGGATGGCGTATACCCCACTTTCGCCGACCGCGCTGCATTCAAGCTGGACGCCGCGATCGGCTATCGCCGGAGGGCGTAGTACAACTTTTGGCGAACCTCCCGCTACATGTCCGATATGCACGATACGCTGTCGGTTGTGCTCGTCGTGGCGGTCCTGGTGCTGGTCTTGGTGGTCCTGGTACTGGTTGTGGCTTCCGTGCGGCTAAGCATCTGGTCCGATGATCAGTCTCGCGCACTGACCCTCGTGCTATTCCTATCCGTGGCAGGGGTCGCCACCACTTTCCCCCTGTTCGATCAGCGAGTGGACGCCTCGCTCGCGCCGGTGGCCGGCGAGAACCTGAGCGATCTGGTCCACGTATTGATTCTCGCTGCGCGCAACTGGCTGATCGGAGTGATCGCACTGCGGCTCCGTTATTTTCGCGCTCGCATCGCGTGGACAGCGCTCATGACCGCGATCGTGATCGCGATGATCGTGACATCCAGGACAGGCCACGCGAGCCGCTACCCGGTGGTTGACGAGTGGGAGCTACGCGATGCCCCGACCGTCGCCTACAACGTCCTCTACGCCGTGACTGTCGGCCTGACGTGCGCCCTCGTGATCGCGGCGGTAGCCGAAGCCCTACGCGGACGGCGCGGCATCCGGCGCGGACCGCTGATCGCACTCGCCGCAGTCGGTGTTGTCGGAATCGCCTACGCCATCACCACGATCACTCTGCTCATCGCGGCACCCGACGTCCTTCGGGATCACGCGGCCGTCATAGTGATGGCATGGAGTGTGCCTTTGACCGTATCTCTGGCAGCGGCTGGCCTCTACGGTCTCGGTTATCCACGCGCACGATCGGCCTCGTCCGCAGAGTGATCCGAAATAGAGTCGCTGCCGTTTGCGGCGGGGATTCGCACGGCGGTGCGCACGAGCGCCTTTGAGATAGCCGTCGATGCGCGGTGCCCCGAGCGGCGGTCGAGGTGTCCGTACACGTCCACCGTGGTCTTGATGCTCTCGTGCCCGAGATGGGCACTCACATCGGTGATTTCCGCACCGTTGTTCAGCATCCACGAGGCGCACGTGTGGCGGAGATCGTGTGGCCGCGGCTTCTTACCCAGCCTGTCGGCGACGGCCTCCATCGCCGGTTTCCAGGCCAGGTTGTGGAACTGCTGCGGGATGATGCGCTTGTCGTTGCGGGTGCGGAACAGCAGCTGGTCCTTGCCGCGACCGTCGAGCTTCAACTCCTCGATCGTTTCCGCCGGCACGTTGATGGTGCGCCAGCCGCGCTGGGTCTTCGGCCCGCCCAGCTTGCGCTCCGATGTCCCCGTGTACTTCCATGCCTTCGAGATCCGCGCGGTGTAGAACACCAGCCCGTCATCGTGCACGTGCCTGCTGAGGTCGCCTACTCGAATTGCGGTGGCCTCCGAGTAGCGCATGCCGGTCGTGACGAGGAACAGAACCATCGGGCGCCACCGCTGCGGGACGGCCGCGTAGACGATGTCGAACTCCTCCGGCTCAAGGAACACACACTCCCGTCTGCCCTTCGGCAGTTTCGTGTCCTCGCAGGGATTGAACGGCAGCAGCTTGCGCTTCACTGCTGCGCGGAGGCAGCCGGACAGGAAGCCGTGCTTGTTGGCGATCGTCTTCGGGGCGTACCCGTCGGCCTCCTGCTCGTTCACCCACTCCTGCACGACCGAGTTCTGATCGGCGGTGGCGGCACACAGAGCCGCCAGCGGCAGATCCCCCATCGCCGGGCCGATGTCGTTGACCATGTATCTGCGGTAGCGATCCCTGGTGGCCTGCTCCACACCGGTCAAGCCCTTGATGTAGGTCTCGGCCCAGCTGTCGTTGAGCGTTACGACCCGCTCGCCGCTGATCTCCTCCTCGACGGCGAGCAGCGCGCGGGCCTGCTCGGGGCCGGACTGGTCGAGGACCTTCTGCCAGCGCAGCGCGGCGCCGTGATCGTCGAACGACACGGACGACTGCACGCGCCGCCCCTTCGCCGCATCGAATTCACGGAACAGGATCTGGGTGTAGGTGGAGCCATCCTTGCGGGGCACCACACGCACGCTCGACATGGTTTCGACTCCTCCCGGAGCCGATCAACACGTGTTCGAGACTGCTCAGAAACGCAGAAGACCGTGCAGGTGTTGATGGCTTCCGTTGATGACTTCTCGATGTGAGTCGACATCATAGCCCTGACCTGCACGGTCATGGTGGAGCTAAGGGGAATCGAACCCCTGACCTTCTCGATGCGAACGAGACGCGCTACCAACTGCGCTATAGCCCCGTGCGGTTCCGGGGAACCGCGCTGTGACACTGTATCAGGCCCGCCCCCCAGACTCCGAATCGGCACCCTGACCTGCGTAAATAAGCCAGGTCTACGCGCCGGCCGCGCGGCGCATGTCGCGGCCGGTGCGGGTGCGCAGGGCGCGGGCGGTGGCCGGGTCGAACGGGTCGAGGTGGGCGAACGCGGGGTCTTCGTCGTCGGGCTCGATCAGGGTGGAGCGGCGGCGTAGGGCGCGGGCGGTGTCGCGGTCCATGGCGCCGCGGGGGGCACGCGTGCGGCGGCCCGGCGGATCGGCTTCGCTCTGGTGGCCGCGGTTGAGGCGGGCGGCGCGCCTGCGGCGGATCTCCTCCTCCATCCGCACCTGCTTGCGCAGGTACGCCAGGTAGGTCACCAGCACGGTGACGGCGAGCCCGCAAGCCCACCACAGCAAGGGGGTGAGCACGAGCGCGAGGGCGCCGGACAGGATGGCGGTGAGCAGCAAGCCGAGCACGGCCCGCTGCCGGAAGGTGTAGCGGGCCGCGCGGGCGATGGCATCGGCCTCGGGGTCGAAGCCGCCGCGGCCACGGCGGTTGGGGACGAAATCCGGTTCGCCCCAATCCGTCTCGTCGTAGTCGTCGTAGTCGTCGTATTCGACGCGGGCGGGCACGGTGGAGCGCGCAGGCGGAATTCTGGCCGCGATCGGCTCGGGGTGGTGTGCGCCCACGCCGTCATCATCGGTCTCCGCGTCGATCTTCGCAGCGACTTCGCCGGCTTCGTCGTCCGTCTCGTCCTCGTCGGATGCTGCGGGCGCGTAGTCGTCTCCCACCGCGTCGTCCGGTTCGGCGTCGGCGATGTCGTCCGGTTCGGCGTCAGCGATGTCGGATGCCGCGGCGTCGTCGGCCGCGGGCATGTTCTCCTCGTCGGTCTCGGTGACGGGCTCGTCGGCCGGTGTCGTCATCCGGTCCTCCGCATCATCGCTGTGGGGATACTTTCTCGGTACGCGGCGTGGCCGCCAGTTCGGATCGGTTTCGTGCCCGGCGGCCGGGCCTTTCCTGAGACGTCGTTTGCCGCCGCCGCGGTGCAGGACCCTGGTCGCCAGCGCGGCGTCGGTGGTCCGGCGGATTCTCGGGTGGCGGTCGGCGAGGATGGGGAAAAGGACGAAGACCCAGAGCACGACCAGCCCGATCCACAGGATCGAATTCGGCATCGCGTCAGCACCTCCGTCCCGCCTGGATTTTGTCCGGCTCGGCCCGCGAGCGGTGCGTGACACGCCCCGCGCTCGGCCGGCCCCCGTCCGACGCAGCGGCGCGGACGCCGGTCCCCTCGCAGGCTCTGTGCCGATGACGCAAGACGCACCATCGACGTCCGTAGGCTAATTCCGGGTAGCACCAAGTTCCGGCAGGCGCGCCGTGCACATCCGCCACACCTGTCACATTTCTACCAATGTCACCGCGGCTCGGTGGCCGGTTCTACTGGAGGGTGACGCGCCCCTCTCGCACCAGCCGGTCCAGGACCGTTCCGGCCAGTTCCTCGACGGTGATGCCGACCAGCAGGTGATCCCGCCAGGCGCCGTCCACGTCGAGGTAGCGCCGCAGCAGCCCCTCCTCCCGGAAACCGACATTGCGCAGCACCGCTTGACTGGCCAGATTCTCCGGCCGCACGGTCGCCTCGACCCGATGCAGACCGACCGGCCCGAAGCAGTGGTCCAGCCCGAGCGCCAATGCCGCCGTCGCGACGCCTTGCCCGCTGAGGTCCTTGGCCACCCAATAACCGATCCAGGCCGAACGCAGGGCGCCCCGCACGATATTGCCGACGGTCAACTGCCCGCTGAACGCACCGTCGACCTCGATCACCAATGGGATCATCGCGCCGCGCCTGGCCTCCGCCTTCAGGCTCGACCACAGCGAGGGCCAGTTGGAGGCGTGGTTGCGCGCCTCCCACGATCCGCGGCCGGTCGGCTCCCACGGCTCGAGATGCGCTCTGTCGCGCAACCGGATCCGGCTCCAGGCCGCCGCGTCGCGCAGCCGCACCGGACGCAAGGTCACCTGGCCCGCGGCCGCCCGCACCGGGCCCAGTCGCGCGGGCCACCCCGGATGCTGGGTCGCCCGGAAGACATTCATGGCGTCCACGTCTCAGCCGCGCTGCGCGAGAAAGGCGACCTGGACTTCGTCACCGGTGCGGATCTCGGTGTCGTCCGGGTCGATCACGATCAAGCTGTTCGCCTCGGCCATCGTGGCGAGCAGGTGGGAAGAGGAGTTTCCGTTGCCGAGGGGCTGCACGAGGTATTCTCCGGTCGCTTCGTCCCGCATCAGTTGCGCGCGCAGGTAACCCCTGCGACCGTCCATGGAGCTGATCGGCGTGATGGTCCGGGCGCTGATGATCCGGCGCATGGGATGCCTGCGGCCCAACGCGATTCGGATCAAGGGCCGCACCATCACCTCGAATACCACCAGCGCGCTCACCGGGTTGGAGGGCAGCAGGAACGTCGGCACCTCGTCGCGGCCGAGCCGGCCGAAGCCCTGCACGGAGCCGGGATGCATGGCCACCCGGGTTATTTCGAGCTCACCGAGCCCTTCCAGCGCCTCCTGGACCTGTTCGGAGGCCCAGCCGCCGACCGCGCCCGCGATGACGACGACCTCGGAGCGCACCAGCTGTCCTTCCACCGCATCGCGCAACCGGCGCGGATCGGAACTGACGATGCCGACGCGGTTGACGTCCGCGCCGGCATCGCGCGCGGCCGCGGCCAGCGCGTAGGAGTTCACGTCGTAGACCTGGCCGGGGCCGGGTGTGCGATCGATATCGATCAGCTCACCGCCCACCGAGAGCACTGATAGTCGCGGGCGCGGGTGCACCAGCACCTTGTCCTGACCGACGGCGGCGAGCAGGCCGACTTGCGCCGCGCCGATGATCGTTCCCGCGCGCACCGCGACATCGCCCGGCTGGACGTCGTCCCCGATCCGCCGCACGTAGTCGCCGGAGCGCACCGGCTCGTACACCTTGATCCTGGCCCGCCCGCCGTCGGTGAAATCCAGCGGGAGCACCGCGTCGGCGAGGGTCGGCATCGGCGCGCCGGTGTCCACCCGGACGGTCTGGCGCGGCTGCAAGCGGATCGGCTGACGCGAACCGGCGACCACTTCGCCGACCACCGGGAGGGTCAGATCGACGAGATTGCCCTCTTCGTCGCGAATGTCGGCCCCGGCCGAGGCCACGTCGACGCTGCGTACGGCGTAGCCATCGATGGCGGCCTGGTCGAAGCCGGGCAACGGCCGCTCGGTGACGACGTCCTCGGCACACAGCAGGCCCTGGGCCTCGGAGATCGCGACCCGAACCGGCCGGGGCGCGACCGCCGCGGCGGTCACCTTGATCTGCTGATCCTCAACCGAGCGCATCCAGCCCTTCCTGATCCTCTCCGCACTCCATCCGATCTCGCCTGCACGGGCGCGCGATCCCGCCGCGGCACAGGCGCATTCGCGCACGCACCGCGGTGAACCATCATTCGTACCCGACGCTCCACTCTCGGCGAAACCCCCGGCCGGGTCCGTCAGTCGTCGGTCGTCAGCTGCGGATCCCAGTCCGGACCGAGGCGGTGCTGCAGCCACTCGCGCAGGGCGGGGCCGTATTCCTCTCGTTCCAGTGCGAAATCGACCGCAGCACGAAGATAACCGCCCGGGTTGCCCAAGTCGTGGCGCGACCCACGGTGCACCACGACATGAACCGGATGTCCCTCGGCGATCAGCAGCGCGACCGCGTCCGTGAGTTGCAGTTCGCCGCCCGCGCCGGGCTCGATGCGGCGCAGCGCGTCGAAGATCGCGCGGTCCAGCAGGTACCGGCCCGCCGCCGCGAACGTCGACGGCGCGTCGGCGAGCGCGGGCTTCTCCACCATCCCCTTGACGCGCAGCACATTCGGGTTCACCGCGTCCGGCACCGGCGCGACGTCGAACACGCCGTAGGCGCTGACCTCGTCCTTGGGGACGTCGATGGCGCACAGCACCGTTCCGCCGCGCTTGCGGCGCACCCGGCACATCACGTCGAGCACACCGCGGGGGAGCACGAGGTCGTCGGGGAGCAGGACGGCGATGGCGTCCTCGTCGTCGTCGAGGGCCTGCTCGGCCTGGGCCACGGCGTGCCCGAGCCCGAGTGGCTCCTCCTGCACCACCGAGGTGACATCGAGCAGCCCCGGCGCCTTACGCACCTTCTCGAGCAGCTTGAACTTGCCGCGCTCGGCCAGCGTGCTCTCCAGCACCAAGTCTTCGACGAAGTGCGCGACCACACCGTCCTTACCCGGGGACGTGACGATCACCAGCCGCTCGGCGCCGGATCCGGCCGCCTCGGCGGCGACCAGCTCGATACCGGGGGTGTCCACCACCGGAAGAAGCTCCTTGGGCACCGTCTTGGTCGCGGGCAGGAACCGTGTCCCGAGCCCGGCCGCGGGGACCACGGCCGTGCGGAAGCACGACTCCGCCGCCGCGGCACCGGGCTGTCCGGCCTTTGCTGTCATACGCATACCCTATCCATCCATCACGCCGCCGGGTCGGCGTCGCGCCGACCCGGTCCCGGGGTGAGCCTATGGTGATCACTGTGGTGATGCCCGGCGAGCGCGATAAACATGCATGGCGCATCGAACTGCTCGCCCGCCGGGCTGTGATGCCTGCCACGGAGCGGGAAAGCGAGGCGTTCGCACTGGCCACAGCGGTAGGCGCGCTGGGTGCTCAGGGGTGGGTCTGCGCGTATGTGCCGGTGGCCGGTGAGCCGGGATCACCGGCGATGCTGGAGGCGCTGCGGGCCGGTGGAGCGCGGGTGTTGTTGCCGGTCACCGGGCCGCCGGGACCGCTGAGCTGGGCCGAGTACACCGGCGCGAACGGTCTGCGCCGAGCCCGCTACGGATTGCTGGAACCCACCGGCGCCGTGCTGCCGCCGAGCGCGGTCGCCCGAGCCGACCTGATCCTGGTTCCCGCTCTCGCGGTGGACCTGCGCGGTGTGCGGCTCGGCCGCGGTGCCGGCTACTACGACCGCACGCTGTCCGCCGCGCGGCCGGACGCGCGGCTGGTCGCGGTGGTCCGGGACGACGAACTGGTCGACCGGCTCCCCGAGGAACCGCACGACCTGCGCATGGGCTGGGCGCTCACGCCGCGCGGCGGACTGCGCCGGCTCGGCGCCGATTACCCTGGGGAATGAAACACCGATTGGCGGTGTTGGCACTGTCGGCTGTAGAGTGCCAGATCGACGAACACCGCGGAGGATCCTGTGCCTACTTACTCGTATGCGTGCACCCAGTGTGACAACCGCTTCGACATCGTTCAGTCCTTCACGGACGAGGCGCTGACCGTGTGCTCGGAGTGCTCGGGGAAGCTGCGCAAGCTGTTCAACTCGGTCGGCATCGTCTTCAAGGGCAGCGGCTTCTACCGCACCGACAGCCGTGGCGGCTCCACCACCGCCAGCGAGCCCGCCAAGTCCGACAGCGGCAAGTCCGAGAGCAGCTCGAGTTCGTCATCGGATTCCGGCTCGTCGAGTGGCTCCACCGCCGCCGCCAGCACGGCCGTCGCCAGCTGATCCGACGGTTTTCCCCAGTCGATCAACTGTCCACAGCCCACCGTGATCCGGGCCGGAAGAGTGCACGTCCGGCCATAGGATCCGGCCATGACTCGCGCACTCGCCGACCTCGGCCGCGGCTGGAACCCCTCGGGCTGGCAACGACCGCCTTGGGCGGACGCCGTGCTCGCTCGACGGCTACTGGCCGCCGCACTCGCCGCGCTCGCGGCGCTCCTGTTCCTCCGTGGCGACCCGGATACCGAACGCACGACAGTCGTCGTGGCCGAGCGGGATCTGGCGCCTGGACGCCTCCTCGAAGCGGGTGACCTGCGCGCCGCGCCGCGCGAAGCGGGCACGCTGCCCGCGGGCGCGGTCGCCGATCCCGCCGCGCTCGTCGGCGCGACGCTGACCGGCGCCATGCGGCGGGGCGAAGTCTTCACCGATCTGCGCGTGGTCGGTCCCCGCTTGGCCGCGGCGGCGACCGGTGCGCGCGAGGCGCGCATCGTGCCCATCCGCCTCGCCGACACGGCGGTCGCCGACATCCTGCGCGCGGGCGATCGCGTCGACGTGATCGGCGCCGAGGACGCGAACGGAGCCGGTACCCGGCCTGCCCGCACCCTGGCCACCGACGCCGCCGTCATCCTGGTCTCCCGTGCCGGTGACGGACGCCAAGCCGCCGAACGCGTGGTCTTGGTCGCGATGGACGCCGAGCACGCCACCGCCGTGGCCGGGGCGTCCTTGCGCACCGCGCTCACGGTTGTCTTCCACTGACCCGCCGAATATCGGCCGACGGCTCGCCGGCATCGGGGCCTACCGGGGCGGATACCGCCGAGCACGACTGCCCAGTGTGTGGGGCGGCCCCGGCGACACATCGGCCTGAGTTTCCGCTCGGTCGCCGACAAACCGGCGACGTTCGTCCAAGTCGGTCCCACCATAACGGCCGCGATCAATGGCCTGATCATCGCCGCGGTGCTGTTCTTCGTGGTCGCGCTGCATGCCACGCGGCTGAAGAAGCCTTTCCAGCCCGACGAGACCACGCTCACCGATTCGGAGGTGCTCATCCAGATCCGCGACTTGCTCGCCGAAGGCCAGACCAGTGCGCGCGGCACGAGTTCTGAGTCCGTGCCGCTCGCGAAGCGGGCCCGTCCTCCGACGGGCCCGTTCGCGTTGTGCGAGTGGTCTATCCGGCTCAGCCGAGGCTGAAAGGCTGTCCCCACAATGTCACCCAGGTGATGACATTGTCCGTTTCGACTTCGACACTCACGAAAGCGCGCGCTTGAGCGTAACCACCGCAACCGTTCAGGCCGATGGTCTCGTCAGACCACGTCACCGAACCACTCGTGCCCCGGAAAGAGTTGCGCGTCTTATGCGATTCGTTACCGTAGTCATCGGCCTGCTCCAAATCCAGCACATAGAACGACTTCGCCTGACCCGGCCCCAACGACAAGTTGCCGCCCGAGTTCGCGCCCACACCACCGGTGACGTTCTGACCGTCACTCCAATCCACATTGCCATCCACACCACCAGTGGCACCGCCACCGGCAATGTTCACCTGGCAACCCACGGTGTAACCCGGGAAGATCTTGCCCCCGGCCGCACCCGACAACTCCACTTGCGCACTCCCGGACACCCACGCGTTGCGATGCAAAGGCGTCGAACCCATAGACGGGCTGATGTTGGCCGACTCCCCGACCAGACGAATCGTCACGACGGTGCCATCCGACAACGTCTTGGTCAGCTCGCCACCCGGCAACGGAACGAACGTGTCCGCGTTCGCCGCACCGGTCGAGAACAGGCCCATAGCGATGGCCGCGGACGCGCACAGCCCGGCCGCGCGCGCCAGTTTTTTACGATCGAACATGATGGTAATTCCCCTAAAGAATCGAGTTCGCCTCGGCGAAAAGAGATTTGACAGATCCGACCCGCGTCAGCCGATGCTGAACGGCATCCCGTAGAGGGTGGTCTTCGAGTAGTGATCGCCGATGATCTCGACGACCGTGTACGAACGCGCCTGCGCGTAACCCGCGCAGCCCTGGATCTGAATCTCGGCATCCTGGTACTCCACCGAGTACACGCCCGGCTTGAGGATGTCCTTGTAATCGATCTGAACGAACTTCACTTCGCCGGGGCCGAGGTTGACACCGATCGAACCGCCCGCGCTCGCGCCGCTGAGGTTCACACTGCCCGACACACCCGCGGAGATCGCGTCATCGGCGATGCTGATCTGGCAGCCGACGATATAACCGGTGCTCAACTGCGACGCACCATGCGTCGAGGAATTATTGGTTCCGGGATTTCCGGACGGACCGTTGTTCGGGCCGATCTCGCCATCCGGCGTCACGGCCACATCGGCGATGGCGTTCCCCGAAACCCACACGACACGGCCGGCACCGTTCGCGGCAAGGGATGGGGAGATCAGGGCCCGCTCACCGGTACGGGCGATGTGCACGCCGGGGCCTGCCTTGTGACCGTCCGGCAACGGTACGAAGACATCGGCATTCGCGGCACCGGTCGACAACAAACCGGTGGCTACGGCCGCCGCGGCGGCGGCGCCCGCGACGCGGACGCCTCGAGACAGACCGTTGATGCGGTACTTGCTCATGTTTTTCCTCATCAGGTTGCATCCGCCCGCCCCAGGGTGTCGGGGCGGGACGTGTCCCTCCAAAGCCGACGGGCGCTTGATGGAATGTGCTGTCCAGCAAGCGATCCGCCGACCATCGCGTCATCGAGCGATCTCGGACGAAACAATGCTATTCGGTATCAACCAGACTTTTCCGGAAATTCGGGCAATTCGTCTCGCGAAGTATGAGATCCGACTAGGATCCCCGAGCCGTTGCGGCCCACATAATTCATGACGAAATGGACCCGCCGCGATGCGAGGGGTCCATTTCATCGGCAGCTACGGGTTTTTCACCCGCAGTTCACTCAGCCGAGGCTGAAAGGCTGTCCCCACAATGTCACCCAGGTGATGACATTGTCCGTTTCGACTTCGACACTCACGAAAGCGCGCGCTTGAGCGTAACCACCGCAACCGTTCAGGCCGATGGTCTCGTCAGACCACGTCACCGAACCACTCGTGCCCCGGAAAGCGTTGCGCGTCTTATGCGATTCGTTACCGTAGTCATCGGCCTGCTCCAGATCGAGCACATAGAACGACTTCGCCTGCCCCGGCCCCAACGACAAGTTGCCGCCCGAGTTCGCGCCCACACCACCGGTGACGTTCTGACCGTCACTCCAATCCACATTGCCATCCACACCACCAGTGGCACCGCCACCGGCAATGTTCACCTGGCAACCCACGGTGTAACCCGGGAAGATCTTGCCCCCGGCCGCACCCGACAACTCCACTTGCGCACTCCCGGACACCCACGCGTTGCGATGCAAAGGCGTCGAACCCATGGACGGGCTGATGTTGGCCGACTCCCCGACCAGACGAATGGTGACGACGGTGCCGTCCGACAACGTCTTGGTCAGCTCGCCACCCGGCAACGGAACGAACGTGTCCGCGTTCGCCGCACCGGTCGAGAACAGGCCCATAGCGATGGTGGCAGCGGCGCCGACGCCGGCCATCCGCGCCAGGTTCTTACGGTTGATCATGGTTGATATCCCTCGAGGGTTGAGTCCGCTTCAGCGGGAAGATGGTTCGTTGGTTTCGACAGACGTCAGCCGATGCTGAACGGCATCCCGTAGAGGGTGGTCTTCGAGTAGTGATCGCCGATGATCTCCACGACCGTGTACGAACGCGCCTGCGCGTAACCCGCGCAGCCCTGGATCTGAATCTCGGCATCCTGGTACTCCACCGAGTACACGCCCGGCTTGAGGATGTCCTTGTAATCGATCTGAACGAACTTCACTTCGCCGGGGCCGAGGTTGACACCGATCGAACCGCCCGCGCTCGCGCCGCTGAGGTTCACACTGCCCGACACACCCGCGGAAATCGCGTCATCGGCGATGCTGATCTGGCAGCCGACGATATAACCGGTGCTCAACTGCGACGCACCATGCGTCGAGGAATTATTGGTTCCGGGATTCCCGGACGGACCGTTGTTCGGGCCGATCTCACCATCCGGCGTCACGGTGACATCGGCGATGGCGTTGCCCGACACCCAGACCACGCGACCGGCGCCGTTGGCAGCCAGCGACGGCGAAATCAGGGCCCGCTCTCCGTTCCGGGTGATCGTCACGCCGGGTCCCACCTTCTGGCCGTCCGGCAACGGCACGAAGGTATCGGCATTGGCGGCACCGGCCGAAAGCAGGCCCACGGCAACAGCCGCGACAGCGCCCACGCCCGCGACGCGGGCACCGCGGCGCAGACCATTGGTGCGGTTCTCGCTCATACTTCCCCTCATCAGGTTCAAACAGTCAACCTCGACCATCGAGGCTGGACAGTGGTCCTCTCAGGCCCAGCTCAGTGTGTCGCCTCTTTGTTGCCGACGTGTAACCGGCCGTTATTTCGGCGCAACGAACCAGCTGGCGGCGAAACCGAGCCGAGTTCCGCCGTCCGGGTTTGGTGCGGCCGGTACCCACGACTGCGGGCCCGATTGCGAATGGCTCGATGGGGAGATTAAACGTTCGATAACGACGCCCGCAACGTAACGTTTCGTAAAGTTCAAGGTGAGCTGCATCACAGTTGCGCACATTTGAATATGGCTTGACGTGCATAAATACCGGATCGCTACAGCCGATCGAATGTGATCGGCTGAGATGGCGGCACAGGAACGCCAGTGGCCGGATACGAGACAGAGCCGTAGGGAAATCGACCCGGTTAGTTCCGAGAGGAAACGATCACGGGTGGATTACCGACGCGGTGAGAATGATTACGTAGCTACTACGTAGATAACGGTCTAGCCGTGGTGCGGGGGGATCTGAGCGCGCAGCCAATCGTCCGAAGACCGAACGTGGTCGCGATCGTCGCGCTCGTCTGCGGTGGTATCGGGCAACGTGTCGCCGAAGATCTTCGCCAAGCGCGCGGCATCCCTCGCCCGGCGCACAGCCGGGCGAGGGTCCTCAGCAGGGGTGGGCGCGGGAATTATTCGACCAATCCGGAGAGCTCACCGATCACCCGGCTGGCGAGCGGGCCGAGCGTCGCCATGCCGTCCCGGATGGCGGAGCGGGTGCCGGGCAGATTCACCACCAGGGTGCTGCCGGATACGCCCGCCACACCGCGGGACAGCCCCGCGTCCAGCGAGCCTGCCACCCGGCCGGAGGAACGAAGGGCTTCGCTGATTCCGGGCAATTCGCGGTCGAGCACCTGCGAGGTGGCCTCCGGTGTCACGTCACGCGGGGACATGCCCGTGCCGCCGACGGAGATCACCAGATCGACGCCGCCGATCACCGCCGTGTTGAGCGCGTTGCGGATCTCCACCTCGTCGGCCTGGACCGAGACCGACGCGTCCACGAGGAAACCCGCTTCGGTGAGCAGCTCGGTGACCAGCGGGCCGAGCGAGTCAATACCTCCATGCGCCGTTCGATCGTCGACGACCACCACCAGAGCACGCCCCGCCACAGGAGCATCGATTTCCATGCTGCTCACCGTAGCGCCTGCGTCCAGCAACTCGGCGGCCGCGCCGAGAACGTCGGCGTCGAGATCCATCATCGGGACCCGTCCGCGGGGTACCGCGCGCATCATCGGCCACCGTCCGCGGGCGCGCCGGAGAGGGTCACCTCGACGGTCTTGGGGTTGTTGCCTTGATCGTCGGTGTAGGTGATCTTCACCTTGTCTCCTGGTTGATGGGAGCGGACTGCGGCGACGAGCGCGTTGCCCGAGTCGATCGGACGGTCGTCGAGCTTCGTCACCACCGCCCCCGGCGGCACGCCCGCGCGCGCGGCGGGACCGTCCGGCGTGACGTCGCGGACCTTCGCGCCGGAAACCTGCTGTGCCGGGTCCTGCTGACGCGACACCGTGATCCCGACCTGCGCATAGGTGGCCTTGCCGGACTTGATCAGTTCGTCGGCCACCCGGCGCGCCTGGTCGACGGGGATCGCGAAGCCGAGCCCGATCGACCCGGTCTGGCCACCCGTCGTCTCGGTGGGCCCGAGCGTCGCGATGGCGGTGTTGATCCCGATGAGCTTGCCGCTGCCGTCCACCAGCGCGCCACCCGAGTTCCCCGGGTTGATCGCGGCATCGGTCTGGATGGCGTCGATGACCGGGCTGACCGCGGCGCCGGCCTCGCTTCCCTCGCCGCTGGTCACGACGGGACGGTTCAGCGCCGACACGATGCCCGTGGTCACCGTCCCCGCCAGTCCCAGCGGCGAGCCGATCGCGACGACCGGCTGGCCGACCTGCAGGTTCGCCGAGGTGCCCAGCTCGATGGGGGTCAGGCCGCTCTTTCCGGAGACCTTGATGACGGCCAGGTCGGAGACCGGATCGGCGCCGACCAGCGTCGCGGGCGCGCTGCTGCCGTCGGAGAACACGACCTCCATCTTGGCGCTGGGCCCGCCGCCCGCGGCCACGTGATTGTTGGTCAGGATCAGGCCGTCAGACGACAGCACCACGCCGGAGCCCTCCCCTTCGGCCTTGCTGCTGGCCACTTTGATCATCACCACGCTGGGCAACACCTTCTGCGCTACCGCCTGGGTGGAGCCGGCCGGAGCGTTCACGGCGTTGCTCACGTTCGGCTTCGGGGCGTCCAGGGCGTTGGTCACCGGGGCTCGACCGTCGTCGCCGTGCGTGACCAGCGCGCCGACCGCACCGCCGACACCACCGCTGACCAGCGCGAGCACGACCGCGCCCGCTGCCAGGCCCGCCCGGAACGGACGCGGCGCCGGTGCGGGCGCGGCGCCGAAGGCCGGGCCGTGCGGTTGTGTGGCGTCGTTCGGGGGAGCGAAGGACGGCGGATATCCCGGGAAGGGCGCGGCCGGATGGCGCTGCGGCGGGAACTGCGCGGTGGGATGCTGCGCTTCCCGCGGACCGTAACCGGGAGCGTGCGCCTCTCCTGGCCCGAACGCGCCCGCTTCCGGCGGACCCGGCTCCCGGCGATCCTTCGAATCCTCGGTCATGGACTCCTCGTTTCTGCTCACGTCTCGACCAGGGTGGCCACGGCGACTGAGAGCGGACTGAGACCGTGCTTTCAGTTTTCCGAGAGCTGCGCAGCCGGTGCACAAAAGAACCACCGACAACTTGATGTCTCAAATTCTGCGGCAAACCACTCGGAGCATTGTCCGAAATACCCCTCCGGCGATGAATATTCCGCACAGAACTCGACATTGTGTCGGAAATGCAGTTCCGTCGCCCGGTATTGCCTCAATCCGACACCGGCGCGCCCGGCTCGCCGGGCAGTACGATGCGCACCACGGTACCGCCGCGCTGCGAGGTATCGATGGCGATGGTGCCACCGTGTTTCGTCACCACCTGCTTGACGATCGCCAGCCCGAGACCCGAGCCCGGCATCGACCGCGACGACATCACCCGGTAGAAACGCTCGAACACCAACTCTCGCTCCGCCGGCGGGATACCGGGACCGGCGTCGTCGATGGACAACTCCAACAGGCCCGGTCCGCTCTCCCGCATGAGAATGCGCACCTGCGCGCCTGCCGGGCTCCATTTGGCCGCGTTGTCCAGCACGTTCAGCACCGCCCGAGCCAAGCCCGCCTCGTGCCCGTAGACGAACCAGGGGCGCAGATCGGCGACGAATTCGATGCCGGCACGCCTGCGGCGGGCCCGCTCGAGGGCGCGCTCGACGACCTCCCCCAGATCCACCCGCTCGTAGACGGTTTCCGGCGCGTCCTCCCTTGCGAGGTCGACCAGATCGCCCACCAGCGTCGACAACTCCTCGATCTGGGCCATCACGTCGGCGCGCAGGCCGGCCATGTCCTCGTCCGGTATGCGGGGAGCGCCCGGGCGGCTGGACGCGATGAGCAACTCCATATTGGTGCGCAGCGAGGTCAGCGGCGTGCGCAGTTCGTGCCCGGCGTCGGCGACGAGCCTGCGCTGGCGATCGCGCGACTCGGTCAGCGCGCGCAACATCGTGTTGAAACTCTCTGTGAGCCTGGCCAGTTCGTCGTCACCGGTGACCGGGATCGGGGTCAGGTCGTCGGTGCGGGCGACCCGCTCGGTGGCCGCCGTCAGCCGCGCGATGGGCCGCAGCCCGGTCCGGCCGACCGCCGTGCCCGCCGCGGCGGCCAGCACGACGCCGCAGCCGCCGACGACGAACAACAGCCAGGCGAGCCGGTCGAGCACCTCCCGGGTCCGATCCAGCCGCTGCGAGATGACCAGCGTCGCACCCGAGTTGGTGTAGACCGCAAGCACGCGCTGATTGCCGTCGGTGCGCAGCGACGAACTGCGCTCGCCGCGCGCCACGGCCAGCTCCTGGGGGCCGACCGGCGGATCGGTGGATTGCGGCGGCAGCCAGCGCCGGAGGTCGGGATAGATCAGCGCGATGCCGGTGTCGTCGTAGAACGCGGCGGCGACCATCAGGTTCAGGTTGTTGAAGCCGTACGGGTTGCTGGCGATCACCGCCGTGGACCGGCTGCGCAACTGGGCGTCCACGTCGTCGTACAACGCGCGCGCCACCAGCGCGTAGGCCGCGATCGAGGTGACCGCCACCGCGATCGCCACGACGGACGCGGCCAGCAGCGTCACCCGCCACCGCAGCGAGACCGACCGCGTCAGCGGCATGGGCGGGCGCATGTCCGAGGGCTCGGGCGGGCCCTGACCGAGTGCGGCGACGACGGGGCGCCTGGGAGGTGTTCGTGCCATGACCGCGGACCTACGGCGGCGTTTCACGCAGCACATAGCCCACGCCGCGCACCGTATGGATCAGCCGGGGCTCGCCCTCGGCCTCGGTTTTGCGGCGCAGATAACCGATGTAGACCTCGAGCGCGTTTCCCGAAGTCGGGAAATCGTAGCCCCAGACCTCCTCGAGAATGCGGCTGCGGGTGAGTACCCGGCGCGGGTTGGCCATCAGCATTTCCAGCAGTGAGAACTCGGTGCGGGTGAGACTGATCTGGCGGGTGCCGCGGGACACCTCGCGAGTCACCGGGTCCAGCGACAAGTCGGCGAACTGCATTGCCTCCGACGCGTCGCCCGGGCCCGCGGACGTGCGGCGCAGCAGCGCGCGCAATCTGGCCAGCAGTTCCTCCAGAGCGAAAGGCTTCGGCAAATAGTCGTCCGCCCCGGCGTCGAGCCCCGCGACCCGCTCCGATACCGAATCCCGCGCGGTGAGAACCAGAATCGGCAAATCGTCGCCGGTGCTCCGGAGCCGACGGCAGACCTCGAGCCCGTCGAGCCGGGGCATCATGACGTCCAACACGAGCGCGTCGGGTCGCTGGACGGTTGCCTTCTCCAGCGCGTCCACACCATCCACCGCGAGGTCGACGGAGTATCCGTTGAAGGTGAGCGACCGGCGCAGCGATTCCCGGACCGCCCGGTCGTCGTCGACCACCAGAATGCGCATGCCACCAGTTTGACCGCACCGACTGAGAGGTAACTGAGAGGGCGCTCTCGACACGCCGAGGCGCGGACCCGCGACAACCCTCGGCGCGTCGCACCCGTCAACCCCGGGTGACCAGCGCCTTCCACGGCCCTGCCGGGAAGTTGACGCGTCCCTTACGCATTCCACCGCGAAACACGTTCTCTATAGCCATATTCGGTAAATTGCGCAGCGGCTCCCCCGGATTGCCGATGCCCCCTCTGCACGGTATGTTCCGTGCGGTAAAAAGAAGACCTCTAGTTGGTTCTTTGCGGGTTGAATCAATACCGAACAGCCACGCGCGCCCGAGGTCACTGGTGAAGCGGAGGCGACGGAAGCGGATGGAAGCTGCACCGCGGTCCTGGCAATTCAGCCTGTCGAACTGGTCGGTCACCCGCAAGGTTGGCGTGGTGCTGGTGCTTCCGGTGCTGCTGGCCACCGTCTTCGCCGTGCTCCGCATCAACAACGAACTGCGCACCATGGCGCAGTTGGACGCGGCGACCGAACAAGCCATCATCATCCGGCCGATCGTCAAGTTCGGTTCGGCCACCGAGCAACTGGGCGTCATCGCGACCGCCACCTGGGGCAACACCGCGGACCCGCAGACCGACGCCGCGCTGACGAAGTTCGACCAGGCGCTGGCCGAGTTGGAAGCCGCCCTGCAGACCACCAAGGTCAGCGGCCGGGTCACCTCCGAACTCGCCTCGGCCATCGCCACCGGCACCACGATGCGCAACAGCCTGCGCAACGGCTCGCCCGCCATGGTCGGCGAACAGTCCGACGAGATCATGGTCCGCATCGGCAACGCGCTCGCGCTGTCGCCGTCGGTGGACGACCTGGTCATCCAGCGGTACTTCCTGCAGCTCGCGTCGGTGCAGACCGCCCGGCGCGTGCTCACCCAGCAGCGCATGCTGATCGGTTCGCCGGACGCGAGCCGCAACCCGAGCGTGCGGCCCCGCGTGCTGGTCGCCGCAGGCGCCGAGATCACGATGATCTACCAGTACGCGCAGATCCTGCCGGACTACGCGGGCAATATGCGCCCGCTGCTGGACGCGGTGCAGACCCGGCTGGGCACCTTCAGTCAGAACGTGGCCGACCCGGCGTCGAATCCGGCCGTCATCGACTCGCTGCTGGTCAGCTCGGACACCTACGAGAAGACCACCGCGCAGCTGATCGACACCATCGACAGCGCCCTCGCCGCCCGTACCACCGAAGCGCAGGCCGGTGCGCTGCGGGAGACGACGATCGTCATCGGCATGCTGCTCGCGGGCCTGGCCTTGGCCCTGTCGGTGGCGCGCACCCTGGTCGTCCCGGTCCGCCGCTTGCGGCGGGACGCACTGGAAGTGGCGCACATCAAGCTGCCCGACGAACTCGCCGTGGTGCGCGCGGGCGGCACCACCCCGGAGATCACCCCGGTCGCGGTGCACACCACCGACGAGATCGGCCAGCTGGCGCGCGCCGTGGACGAGATCCACGAACAGGCGCTGAACCTCGCCGCCGACCAGGCCCGCCTGCGCCTGCAGATCGGGAACATGTTCGAGACGCTGTCGCGCCGCAGCCAATCGCTGGTCGAACAGCAGCTGGCGCTGATCGAGGATCTCGAACACGACGAGGACGACACCGACCGGCTGCAGAGCCTGTTCCGCCTCGACCACCTGGCCACCCGCATGCGCCGCAACGGCGACAACCTGCTGGTGCTCGCCGGTACCGCGCTGCGCCGCGGGCAATTGCACCCCGTGCCGCTGTCGGACATGCTGTGGAGCGCGGTCTCCCAGGTCGAGGACTACCAGCGCGTCGAGATCGGCGCGGTGCCCGACGGCATCGTCGCGGGCGAGCCCGCCGTCGACATCGAGCATCTGCTCGCCGAGTTGATCGACAACGCGCTGCGTTACTCGCCGCCGACCACGCCGGTCACCGTGATGGTGTCGCGCGCCGTCGACGGCGGCTACCTTATCGAGATCACCGACCGCGGCCTCGGCATGTCCCTGGAAGACCTGCAGACCACCAACGACCGGCTGGCCTCCGGTGGTGAGGTCACCGTCGAGACCGCCCGCCGCATGGGCCTGTTCGTCGTCGGCCGCCTGGCCAAGCGCCACACCATCACGGTGAGCCTGCGCCGTACGTCGACGATGGCGCAGCAGCCGGGCATCACCGCCAGCGTGCACCTGCCCGGTGCGCTGGTCGCGCCGCCGATGGACGTCACCGATCCGGCGGGCAAGCCGCTCGACCTCACCGCCGAGCACCAGCTACCCTCACTCGCCACCCCGCCCACCGGTGCGCAGCCGCGCAACCTGGTTCCGGTCCCGAGTCTGCCGCAGCGCGACACCGCGCGCTTCGGCGTGACGAGTTCCGGCCTGCCGCAGCGCCGTCCGGCCATCCGTGTCGCCGACGCCCCGGACCAGCCCTCGGTCTCCACGCCGGTCGGCCGGTCGGTCAGCCCGGCGGACCAGCCTGCCACCCAGCCGTGGCCGGTGCTCGCCCCGCGCGCGGACGACCGCACCCCGACCGGCCCCTTCGCCCCGGTGACGCCCGCCACCGGCGAGCATGCCGTCGAGCGGGAGCAGCAGCCCGCGCGCGCCGATCTGTGGACCGAGGTCAAGGACGACGAGCCGGCCACCGGTCCCACGCCTGCCGTGCCGAGTCAGGCGCCCGCGCCGCCGACCACCGCGCGATCCGGTCTTCCGATCCGGAAGCCGGCCGCCCCCGCCGAACCACCGCAGGAGGCGGCGCCGGATCCCGCGACGGTGACCTCCTCCCGGCTGCAGCCGGTCGCCGGTTCCTCCCCCACCCCCATCTATCAGCGCATGGTCTCGGAATGGCTGGTCGAGCCCTCGACCTCGCAATCGCCGGAAAGCTCGTGGTCCTCGCCTGGTGACGCGGGATGGCTGGCCGCCGAAGACGCCAGCCATCCGACCACCACCGCGCGCACCGTCGGCGGGCTGCCGATTCGCAGGCCGGGCGCCCAGCTGGTGCCCGGCGGCCTGGCGCCGGCGGAGGACGCGGGCGCGCGCGATCCGGAAGAAATTCGCAACAATCTGACCAGGCATCTCAGTGGGGTCCGCAGCGGGCGGGCCAATGCGCAGTACAACGACGGAGGGCTTGCATGACCAACGCGAAAAACAGCACCACGGACGAGAATCTGAACTGGCTGGTCGCCCGCTTCACCCGAGATGTGCCCGGCGTGTCACACGCGGTGCTGGTGTCGGCGGACGGCCTGTTGCAGGCCACCAGTCCGCATCTGCCCAGCGACCGCGCCGAACAGCTCTCCGCCGTCACCGCCGGACTCGCCAGTCTGTCCATGGGCGCGGCCTCGCTGTTCGACGGCGGCAAGGTGATGCAATCGGTCGTGGAGATGCAGCGCGGCTACCTGCTGGTGATGAGCGTCGGCAACGGCTCGCATCTGGCCGTGCTGGCGAACAAGTCGCACGATATCGGCCGTATCGGTTACGAGATGGCGCTGCTGGTCGATCGGGTGGGTTCGGTGGTCACCGCGACCGCGCGCACCGCTGTTTGAGTGTGAGATGTCCAACCCATACGGCCCCGGACCACGACCGACGACACGTGTCCGGCCCTACGCCCTGACCTCGGGGCGCACCGAACCCGCGATCGACCTGCCGTTGGAGGCGGTCATCGAAACCTTGTCGTACACTGCACATCTCGACTGGCCGACCGGCGACATCCGCACCGAGATACTGCGACTCGGCACGCATCGGCTGTCGGTCGCGGAGATCGCGGCACATCTGGACCGGCCGCTCGGCATGGTCCGAGTGGTGATCGGCGACCTGGTCGTCGACGGCACCATGCGCGTGCATTCGACTTTGACCGAAGAGGCGAGCTATGACGAGCGACGTTCGTTGATGGAGAGGACATTGCGTGGACTCCGCGCCCTATAGGAATCTGGGGCCCAGTGGACATCCCGGGCCAAGTGGGAATCTCGGACCGGGAAGCGCCCCCGGGCCGGACGGCTTCGAGAATCGGGTCGCTTCGACGAAGATCGTCGTCGCGGGCGGCTTCGGCGCGGGCAAGACCACGTTTGTCGGCGCGGTATCGGAGATCGTTCCGCTGCGCACCGAGGCGATGGTGACCCGCTACTCCGACGGCATCGACGATCTCGCCGAGACGCCGGAGAAGGAGACCACCACGGTCGCCATGGACTTCGGCCGGATCATCCTGCCGGGCAACCTGGTGCTCTATCTGTTCGGCACCCCGGGTCAGCGCCGGTTCTGGTTCATGTGGGACGACCTGATCCGCGGCGCGATCGGCGCGGTCGTGCTGATCGACACCCGGCGGCTGGAGGACAGCTTCGCCGCGGTCGATTTCTTCGAGGCGCGCAAGCTGCCGTTCCTGATCGCGGTCAACCGCTTCCCGGACGCGCCGCGCTTTCCCATCGCGGAGCTGCGCGAAGCGCTCTCGGTGCGCGAGGGCGTGCCGATCGTGGACATCGACGCGCGCAACGCGATCGAGGTGCGCCAGGCGCTGGCCGCGGTCACCGAGTACGCGATCGCCCAGCTGAAGGCCAGTGAGCTGGAAGGAACCGCCCGCCATGCGTGAGGTCGCGGTGCTGGCCGCAGGCGGTGGGTCCGTCGACCAGTTCGCCCTCGGCTATTGGCTGGTCGCACTGTCGCTCGGCATCTCGGTGCTCGGTGCGGTGGTCGGCCTCGCCTGCATCGTGCACGGTGCGCGCTCGGTCCAGTTCCGGCTCGTGTGGTTGGTCTCGGCGGCGATCTCGCTCGGCGGTGTCGGGGTGTGGCTGGCCACGTCGGTGGCCATGCTCGGCCTGAAGGTGCCGGGTAGCGCGATGCGCTACGACCCGGGCCGGCTGGTCGCGGCCCTGGTGGTGTCCATCGTGGCCGTCTTCGCGGCGCTGCTGATCATCGGGCGCACACCGCGGCTCGCGCTGCTGTTGCCCGGCGGCGCGGTGCTTGGCCTCGGCATCGGCATCACGCATTACCTCGGTATCGGCTCGCTCGAGATCCAGGGATCGGTCGGCGTGACGGCCTGGCTGGCCGTCGTCTCCGCCGTGATCGGGGTGATCACCGCGACCGCGACGCTGTGGCTGTTCCAGACGATGCGCTTCCCGCTGGCCCGCGCGGCGACGGTGCTGCTGTTCGGCGTCGGGGTGTCCGCCACCTACTATTTGGCGCTGGCCGCGCTGCATTTCGACGTCGACCGGACGGCGAAGGTGCCCGGCGGCATGGAGTTGTTCGACTTCGTGTTCCCGATGTTCGTCATCGGGCTGCTGGTCCTGACCGTGCCGATCTCCGCGGTGCTGATCGCGCCGGATCGCCGCGAACTGGCCGCCCCGCCGAAGCCGCGACGGCCGAAGCTGGAGCCCGCTCGCTGATCCGAGCGCGCGGACTCCTTTCGCGGCTTCCGGTCCTGATTCGCGGCGCGCTACCGGGCTGTTCGGCCGTTTCTCGCTGATCCGTCCCCGGTCGACGGTCCGGATTCGGTGATGCCACGGATTCACCCGCCCGGCCCACTTACAGTGGAAGCCATGCGTTTCGGTCTCGACTACGCCGCAGGACGTCCGGGGGGCGCGGCGATTCGGGCGGCGGGGTACGACTTCGTGGTGCGGTATCTGTCCGATGGCGGCCCGAGCTTGCCCGGCAAGCTGCTCACCCCGGCCGAGGCGAACGATCTGCGGACGCATGGTGTCTCGATCGTCTCCAATTGGGAAACCACGGCGGCGCGGATGCTCGACGGCTACGGCGCCGGCATCGTGGACGCGCGCGCGGCCCTGGCCCAGGTGCTGCGCTGCGGCGGCCGGGTGGACCGGCCCATCTATTTCTCCGCGGATTTCGACGCCACCCAGCAGGATCAGTTGCGCATCAACGCCTATCTGGACGGTGCGGCGACCGTGCTCGGCCGCGCGAATGTCGGCATCTACGGCGGGTACTGGTCGGTCAGCCGCGCGCTGGACGCCGGATACGCGACGTGGGCTTGGCAGACCGACGCCTGGTCCGGCACGAATGTGGAGAGCAGGCGGGCCATTCATCAGACGCGGCGTCAGGTGATCGTCGGCGGCGTGCGCTGTGACGTGAACGAGGCCGAGACGATCGATTTCGGCCAATGGGATTTCGTCGAACGGGAGGATCCGGACGTGACGCCGGAACAAGAGGCAGTGCTGCGCGACATCCAGATCCAGTTGCGCGGGCCCGAGTTGGCGGGCTGGCCGCAGCTGGGCGCCGACGCCGACGGCCGGAATCGGACGCTGGTGGACGGATTGGCCGCCGCGCTTGCCCGAATCGCCGCACTCGAGCACGAATCCGCTGAGTTGCGAACGCAAGTCGGCGAATTGCGTACCGAGATCAGCGAACTGGAGGCGACGACGGCCGAGTTGACCGAACAGGTGCAGCGCTGGAACGGGCGGCACTGGCCGTGGCCGCTGTCGCTGATCGAGGGCCCCGCGGCGCTGGTCGGCGAACAACTGGCGCGGCTCGAGGCGCTGCTGCCGGACCTTCCCGGACTGCCGGGGCACGACGGTGACACGCGCCGGACACCGGGCGGCGAGGACGGGCCTGCGGCGCTGACCTCGAAGAATTGAGACGCGCACCGGCACAACGACCGGCTCCGCGCGGTGGCGGGGGAAGCGTCTCGCCAGAGAGCGGAAGCCGACGAGAAAGGGCCCGAAATTGGCGATGGACGGGTTCTCTTGGAAACCAAGAGAACCCGCCCTCGACGACGAGGGTACCGGCATCCGGCCGCGAGCGCACCATTTTCGGCGAACTTTTCAGCGGCCAAAAACCTACCGCCCATCCGGATTTCACCGCCTGGCTACTCGATCGCAATCGACCAACACGCAATAGTGCGACGTGATGCAGGACACAACGGTAGCTGACAAATAGCTACACGCCTCCTGGCTGCCTGGAAAATTTTCACCAGAAGACGCCGAAGTGCCCTTTTCCGGGCGATCGACCAGCATCCGGATCGCCCGCAGCCCCCGGTAGCACCACCCGAGCAATCACGGAGTCGGCACGACTCCGCTCGCGACCTCGGCGCTCAGAGTTTCTCGAGGTCGATCAGGCCGCGTCGCACGGCCGCCACCAATCGGCGCGGCACCCGACGCACGACGCCCCCGACGGTCACCGGCACCAAGTCCACCGGCGCCGCCTTCCAATTCGACCGGCGGCTACGGGTATTGGACCGCGACATCTTCCGCTTCGGTACCGCCATCTCAGGATTCCTTTCGCGCGCGCTTGCCGTACTTGCGTTCGAACTTCTCCACGCGGCCCTGGGTGTCCAGCACGCGCTGCGCCCCGGTCCAGAACGGGTGCGAGTCCGCGGTGACGTCCACCGTCAGCAACGGGTAGGTGTTGCCGTCGCTCCACTCCACCGTGCGGGCGCTGGTGGCCGTGGACCGGGTGAGGAACCGCTTGCCGGTGCTCACGTCCTCGAAGACCACCGGGTGGTACTCCGGATGAATACCCTTCTTCACTTCGTCTCTCCTCTCGGGCTTTTCGCTTCCTGCGCGGGTTGTCCCGCCTCCTCGTCGGCCGCGCACGGGTCGGCGTGCCATTCACCGAACGGGTCCTCCCAGAGGGCGACCCGCTCGGGGGCGCGTTCGACCAAGCGCAACTCGTCGTCCTCCACCAGCGCCCAGTGCAGCGCCTCGCGGATCTCCGCCGGATCGGCGTCGTGCACCAGGATCGACAGCGAGATGTCCCGGTCCCCGAACCGCTCGTCCCAGCGCAGGGCGGCCATCGCGCGCCGCTCCGGGTCCGCGGCGGACAGTTCCGCTTCCGGCATCGCGGCCAGCCAGCGCCCCGCGCCGCCCACCCGCAGGCCACCACCGGCGGATTCGAGCCACACCACCTCGTCGGGCTGGGTGGCCAGCCACACCCGGCCGCGCGCGGTCACGACGCCATCCAGCAACACGTCGAGCGCCTCGTGCAGGCGGGCGGGATGGAACGGCCGCGCCGCGGCGAACTCCACGAGTTCCACGCCGTAATCACTGGTCAAGGGTGGCCGACCGCGCAGCAGCGGTGCGTGCGCGTCGAACACGCGGCCGCGTCGCGAATCCGTGGGCACGCGGGTGATCAGCGTTTCCACCAGGGCGGGTGTGATCGAGTTCGGTTCCGCCACCCAGGCGACGGGCGCGCCGGGGACCAGCCTGGCCAGTACGGCCGCGAGCTTGCCGCGCTCGGCCGCCACCTCGCCGAGTAGCGCGCTGTGCGCGGTAGCAGCGCCGAGGGCGATCACGGCGTCGGCGAAATCGACCTGCCCGACCGCGACCTGCGCCACCGTGCGGTCATCGTCGGCGGCGGCGAGACCCCGTTCGGCGAGCGTCTCGTCCCCGGTCGCGTCGGCGAGCCAGGCGTCGGCGTCCAGGCAGGTCAGCACCGCCTCCACCCGCACATCACGCCCAGCGGGGCCGTCCACGCGGCCGTGCACACCGGCGACCACGACCTGCTCGACGGCTTGGCACACCGCTTCCGCCTCGAACGCCGGGTCCAGCGCGAGCACGATGCGGTCCACCGAGTCCCGCCGGGAGAGGGTGCACAGCAGCGGAAGCAGGTCCGTCCGCAGGGTGCAGGAGACGCAGCCGTGTGCGAGCTCCAGCACGGCCGAAGTCTCCCGGGTGGCGGTGCGCACCGTGCGGTGCACAATGCCTTCCCGCAGCTGGGTCAGATCGTGGCGGACCACGACGGTACCCGGCGCCATGCTCAGCACCGCGGCCGCGCGATCCACGCCCGCCGCGGCGAGTCCGGCGAAACCGGTGAGCACCACCACGGGCGTTCTGCGGTCGGACTCGGGTGGGACCAGGGTGGAATCTGCCGCAGCCACCGGCAACCCCTTTCGGTAACGATTTTCATTTGCTGTCACGTCACGGTACATTGCCGGGCAAGCATTGTCGAAAACGATTGTCATCTACTGGAGGGAGTCCGGATGTCGGCCCATTGCCAGGTCACCGGGCGCAAGCCCGGATTCGGCAAGTCCGTGTCGCACTCGCACAAGCGGACCAGCCGCCGCTGGAACCCGAACGTCCAGCGCAAGACCTACTACCTGCCCAGCGAAGGCCGGCGTGTCACGCTGACCGTCTCCGCCAAGGGCATCAAGACCATCGACCGGGACGGGATCGAGGCCGTGGTGGCCCGGATCCGGGCACGCGGCGACAAGATCTGAGGAGCGACCCATGGCGTCGAAATCGACCGACATCCGCCCGATCGTGAAGCTGAAGTCCACGGCGGGCACCGGGTACACCTACGTGACCCGCAAGAATCGCCGCAACGATCCGGACCGGCTCGTGCTGCGCAAGTACGATCCGGTGGTGCGCAAGCACGTCGACTTCCGCGAGGAGCGCTGACATGGCCAAGAAGTCGAAGATCGCCCGCGATCAGCAGCGCAGGGTGATCGTGGCGCGCTACGCCGCACGCCGCGCCGAGCTGAAGGAGCTCATCCGGAAGCCGGGCACACCGGAGCCCGAACGCGCGGCCGCCGAGGCCGAACTGCGGCGGCAGCCGCGCGACGCCAGTCCGGTACGATTGCGCAATCGGGACGCCGCCGACGGACGACCGCGCGGTCATCTCCGGAAGTTCGGACTTTCCCGTGTGCGTGTGCGCGAGATGGCCCACCGGGGCGAGTTGCCCGGTGTGCACAAATCGAGCTGGTAGACAACCACTGATCTCGTGAGAAGGAACTCGTCATATGGCAGTAAAGCGAGCACCGTCGAAGAAGGTTCGCGCCGAGCAGGCCCGCCGTCCGAAGAAGAACCCGCTCATCGCCGCCGGCATCGAGACGGTCGACTACAAAGACGTGAACCTGCTGCGTACGTTCATCTCCGATCGCGGCAAGATCCGCAGCCGCCGGGTCACCGGGCTCACCCCGCAGCAGCAGCGTCAGGTCGCTGTAGCGGTGAAGAACGCCCGTGAGATGGCGCTGCTGCCGTTCACCAGCCGGTAGGCGCACTCCGCCCACGAGCGAGCCGACAAAGACCCCCGATGCGCCCGCACCGGGGGTCTTCGTCGTCGCTACCGAATCCGGCTCACGGGATGGTCAGCACCTGGCCGGGGTTGATCGCGTCCGGGTCGGGAATGCCGCTGGCGTCCGCGATCTCCTGGTAGCGGTTGCCGTCGCCGTAGAAGCGCTCGGCGATCGCCCACAGGGTGTCACCCGGCTCGACGGTGTAGATGCGCGGTTCGGGGGCGGGCGGCGGAGGCGGCACCTCCTCCGCGGCCGGGGCCGCGACCTGCTCGTGCACCGGTTCCGCCGCCGGCTCCGGGGCGGGCAGCGGAGTGTCGGTGTGGGTGCCGGAGGCCCACAGCGCGCCGCCGTCGGCGCCGTACAGCACCACATTGCGATCGGCCTGTACGACCAGCCGCTCGGCCGCCTGACCGTTGGTCTCGGTCGCCCAGGCGGCGCCGTCGCTCTTGTAGAGCACGAAGTTGCCGTCGTCCTGCAGCACGGCTCGCTCCACACCCTGATCGTGCGTCTGGGTGGCCCACACTACATTCCCGCCCGGCTCGGACAGCACTAGATTGCCGTCGTCCTGCAGGGTGAGGGTGTAAGCCCTGCCCTGGAGGGATTGACCCCGCCCGAGTTCTTCCCCTACGCGCAGCGTGTCGGCCACGATACTTCCTTTCCGAAAGAGCTGGTAGAGCATCCGACATGATGAGCGCCGCAACAGCTCTGGCGCACATCCCCGCAGAACTTACTGCCCGCGAATGCTTTTCGGAGCCATTACGCGCACGGTTCGCGGAACGTTCACTGTGTGGTTCGTCCCAGGCGCGACGCTCCCGCCGTGGCGATACCCGAACCAGCGTCCGGACTAGGGTGTCGGTATGGATCGGATCCAGGCCGGACGCGCCGCCACAGCTGTCGCCGTAGTGCTCGCCTGTCTCGCCACCGCGGGTTGCGGCGGCTCGGACGACGAGGCGAACCCGCCGAGCACGAGCGCGACCCCGAGCGCGGCGCCGCGCACGCCGACCGAGGATCCGCGCGGGAACCAGGGCAACGAGTTCACCGCCGATCCGACCATCGTGGGTGCGCATCCGATCCCGTTCCAATCGTGGACTCGATTGGGCGACAACAAGATCGCGGTGAACTTCGAGACCGGCTCGCCGGAGTGCTACGGCGTGGACGCCACGGTCACCGAGACCGCGTCGACGGTCACCGTCGAACTGCGCTCGGGCAGCCGCGCCGAGGCGGTCGGCCGGATGTGCACCATGATCGCGGTGTTCGGCACCTTGGCGGTGCCGCTGAAAGAACCGCTCGGCAACCGCACCGTGCTCAGCGCCGCCTAGGACGCCAGAGGGCTCCGTACCGGCACGGATCCGCTTTCGCCGTCCTCGCACCGAAGCAGGTAGCTACCCGGTTACCACACTGCACCACAACGGGGTTCACGTTCCATCGGGCAATACGCGTCCCCACTCTGTCCGCAGGAACGGAAACGCCGCGCCGGACTTCGATCCGACGCGGCGTTGCAGCACTACCGATCTCAGTGGGCGAAGTGACGGGCCCCGGTGAGATAGAGGGTGACGCCTGCCTCCCGCGCGACGTCGATCGTCTCCCGGTCGCGAACCGAGCCGCCGGGCTGGACGATCGCGCGCACACCGGCCTGGATCAAGGTTTGCGGACCGTCCGGGAAGGGGAAGTAGGCGTCCGAGGCCGCCACCGAACCTTTGGCGCGGTCTCCCGCCCGCTGGACCGCCAGGCCGACCGCGTCCACGCGGTTGACCTGCCCCATGCCGACCCCGACCGAAGCGCCGTCGTGCGCGAGCAGAATCGCGTTGGACTTCACGGCCCGGCAAGCGCGCCAGGCGAAGGCCAGATCGGCGAGCGTCTCCGCGTCGGCGGGCTCGCCCGCGGCCAGCGTCCAGTGCGCCGGGTCGTCGCCCGGCGCGTCCAGCACGTCACGCTGTTGCAGCAGCGCCCCGCCGCTGATCGGGCGCAGTTCGGCGCCCGCGCGCACCGGCGCCTCGGCGACGAGGATGCGCACGTTCTTCTTGCGCTGCAACACCTCCACCGCGCCGTCGGCGTAGGACGGCGCGACGATCACCTCGGTGAAGATCTCGGCGACCTGTTCGGCCAGCTCCACGGTGACCTCGCGATTCGCCGCGATCACCCCGCCGTACGCGCTCACCGGGTCGCAGGCGTGCGCCTTGCGGTGCGCCTCGGCGATATCGCCCCCGAGCGCGATGCCGCACGGGTTGGCGTGCTTGATGATCGCGACGGCCGGGGCCTCGTGGTCATAGGCCGCGCGCCAGGCCGCGTCGGCGTCGACGTAGTTGTTGTACGACATCTCCTTGCCGTGCAATTGCCGCGCCTGCGCCAGACCCGGGCTGCCGTCGGCGTTGGCGTACAGGGCGGCGGACTGATGCGGGTTCTCGCCGTAGCGCAGCACCGCCGACCGCTCCCAGGTGCCGCCGAGCCATCCGGGGAACCGGGTCTCCGTGTCCTCCGCCGCGTCACCGGCGCCGAGCACGTTGGTCATCCAGCTCGCGACCGCCACGTCGTAACTCGCGGTGTGCTGGAACGCCTTGGCCGCCAACGCCGTACGCTCGGCCAGCGTGAAGCCGCCGGATTTCACCGCGGCGAGCACGTCGTCGTAGTCGCCGCTGTCGACGACCACCGCCACCGACGGGTGGTTCTTCGCCGCGGCGCGCACCATGGAGGGCCCGCCGATATCGATCTGCTCCACGCACTCGTCGGGGGTCGCCCCGCTCGCCACGGTCTGCGTGAACGGGTAGAGGTTGACCACCACCAGCTGGAACGCCTCGACGCCGAGTTCGACGAGCTGGTCGACGTGCTCCTGCTTGCGCGAGTCCGCCAGGATGCCCGCGTGCACCCGGGGATGCAGCGTCTTGACCCGGCCGTCGAGCGTCTCCGGGAACCCGGTCAGGTCCTCGACCTTGGTCACCGGGATGCCCGCGTCCGCGATCCGGCCCGCGGTCGACCCGGTCGAGACCAACTCGATGCCCGCGGCGTGCAGACCGGTCGCGAGCTCCACCAGCCCCGTCTTGTCGTAGACGCTCACCAGCGCCCTGCTGATCGGCTTGCGTTCACTCACCGGAGAACTCGCTCATCTGGGATAACTGCCTTTCGTCCGTCGGAGACAATGCCTCGCGTCGCGACGGCGGCGACGACCTCCGCCAGCAACCGTCGCTCGACAACCTTGATGCGCTCGTGCAGGGCGGCCTCGTCGTCACCCGGCAACACCGTCACCGCCTCCTGCGCGAGGATCGGCCCGGTGTCCACGCCCTCGTCGACCAGGTGCACGGTGCAGCCGGTGACCCGCGCGCCATAGGCGAGCGCGTCACGCACACCATGCGCGCCGGGGAAGGCGGGGAGCAGGGCGGGATGGGTGTTGATGATGCGCCCGCCGAAACGGTCCAGGAAAGCGGGGCCGAGCAATCGCATGAAACCCGCCGACACCACCAGATCCGGGTTGTGCGCGCCGACCGCTTCGGTCAGCTCGGCGTCCCAGGCGGCGCGGTCGGGGAAGTCCTTCACCGACACCCGGAAATGCGGCACGCCCGCGGCGTCGGCGTGTGTGGTGGCCGCGCAGAGCCGGTCGACACCCACGGCGACGACCTTCGCCGGGTAACCGGGCGCGGCCGTGGCGTCCAGCAGGGCGCGCAGCAGCGAGCCGGTGCCCGACGCCAGCGCGACGACGGCGGCCGGCGTAGCTGCGGGCTTCCACGAGGCGTGCGAGGGCGTCAGCGCTCTACTCCCTGATCGTTCGGATGGCGGACGGATGCGGCACCGCCGGGTTAGAGCCTAACGACCGTCCACCCGGTCACTGTCCGGCAGGTCCGCCTCGACCACCTCGGCGTCCACGATGTCGGCCCCGGCGTGGTCGTGGTACCGGACGCGGGTCTCGATCGCGGGCGGCTCGTCGACGAGTTCGGCGTCCAGCGGGCCCTCCAGCTCCGGCTGGTCGTGGTCGTAGTGGTCGTAGTGGTCGTCGTCGTAGTGGTCGTCGTCGTGGTAGTCGTCGTCCTCGTAGTAGTCGCGGTCGTCGTAATAGGCGTCGTCGTAGTCCGCGTCGTCCTCGTCGGAGTAATCGTCGTACGGATCGGCGTAGTCGCCCGGCGGGATGCCGACCGGCACGAGGAACCAGCGCGCGAAAGCGAGCCCCGCGTAGCCGGGAATCGCCAGCCAGGCGAACGCGACGAGGGTGAAGATTGGCAGGTCCAGGCCGACCCGGCCGACCTCGCCGAGTTGGCCGCCCGCGACCATCCCGGCCACCGTCAGCGCCAGCGCGGCGAGCGCGGCGGAGGTGACCGTGGCCCACGGTGCGGTGATCCGGTCGGTGGAGGTGCGCGCGAGGTCGAGCCCGCCGAGCACACCGACTGCCGCGGGGATGAGCAGCAATACCGGCCACCATCCCGCGGCGGGACCGGTCGGCACCGCGGCGAGCAACGGAAACGCCGGGATCGGGCCGCCGACCACCGAGAACACCCCGAAGGACGCCGCGCCGATCTGCGCGCTGGAACCGACCAGCACGCCGACGGTCTGGACGACCAAGTTCGGCAGGTAGGCCAGCGAGAGCAGGGTCAGCCCCACGACGCCACCGAAATCGCCCGCCGATCGGTACATCTCGCCCAGGCGTGGAATGTGGGCGAGGAAGGAGATCACCGCCACCGCCGTCGCGCACACCAACAGCCGCACCGTGGAGCGGCCGGCGCCGTAGAGGCCGGAGAGCGCCCAGTCGGGCAGGCGCAGCAGCGCGAACAGCCGCTGTCGCAGGCGGACCGCGATACCGATGGCGGCGGCCAGCAGATACAGCGCCGCGACCCACGCGAACGCGGCGAGGGTGTTCGGCGGTTGCAGCGCGACGACCCCGGAGGCGTCTTCGGTCACCGCGAGGCAGACGGAGGTGACCAGCAGCGGACCGCCCACCGCCGCGCCCACGATCCACCCGAGATCAGCCCGGGTGCACTGGGGTTCGACGGCGCGTGCGGATTCCCGCGCGGCCAGCCAGACCAGCAGGGCGGTCGGCAACAGTGGAAGCAGCCCGAGCGAGGTCTTGCCGATCACCAACGGCACCTGATGCACGGCCAACCAGGACGCGGCGACCGCGCCGGACGCGCCGTCGAGATCGCTGCCCGCCGCCAGCAGCGTGCCGAGCACGAGCACGACGAGCGCGGTCAGCCCGAAGGCGGACGGCCGGCCCGCGACGGCGATGAGCACCCTGGACCGCTCCGGGGTGAGCGACAGAAACCCGGCTTCCTCCGCATCGGGGTCCGGCTGCGAGGCGCGCGACCCGCCGATCCGGCGGGTCGAGGAGTTTCTGGAGGAGCTCATGGCATTTCAGCGTGGCATCCTCCCCGGCGTGCGCGGGTCAGGCGCGCCGCGGGCACGCGAGGGCCGCCCCGGGGAGGACGCCGCTGAATTCCTACTTGTTGTTGTCTTCCGAGGGGCGGAACGCCTGGGTGGCGTCCGACGAGGGGTCACCGCTCTGCTCGCCGCCGAACGGCTTGTTCTGCTGGCTCGGCTGGGCCTGCTGCTGACCGTAGCCCGGCGAACCATAGGGCGACTGCTGGCCGGACTGCTGCTGGCCGCCGAAGTGCTGGGTCGCGCTCTCGTCCGGGCGCGGCTGGGCGCCGTACGGCGAACCCGGCTGCTGGGCCGCGCCGTAAGCCGTGGTCGGCTGGCTCTGGCCGTACGGGGACTGCTGCTGACCGTAGGACTGGCCCTGCTGCGCCTGACCGTAGCCGGGCTGGCTCTGCCCGTACGGCGACTGCTGCCCCGCCTGGGACGGGAACTGCGGCGGCGCGGCCTGGGCGCCGTAGCCGGACTGGCCGTATGGGCTCGCACCGTAACCGGGCTGCCCTTGGCCGTAGGACTGCTGCTGTCCCGGTCCGTACGACGGCGGCTGCTGGCCGTAGCCACCCTGGCCGAAACCGCTCGGCGCGGTGGCCGGGCGCGGCGCGGGCGCCTTGAGGATGCCCGTCTCGAACAGCGTCGCGGCGATCGCCACGGCGGCCTGCACGAAGGCCAGCACGAGCAGGACGAACGCTCCCACCTCGAGCTCGCTGCCCTCACCGAAGTTGAACGACTGGAACAGCAGCGCGATGAAACCGGCGGTCGAAGCCGCGGCGGCCGCGCCGATCCAGTTCTGTTTCGGCAGCAACGACAGTCCGGCGAGCAGACCGCCGAGCAGCAGTATGCCGAGCAGCGGCGTACCGGAGGCCACCTCGAAGAGGTTGGCCGTCTCCTGCGCGCTGACCCGGCGGCCACCGACATCGATCGGCTTGCTGCCGAGGAACGGCAGGAAGCCGAGCAGGAAGTTGATCACGCCGAGCGCCGCTACGCCGACCACCAGGAAGAACGGCAGACCCTTGGCATCGGAACCGGTAGCGCTCGAACCTGAGGTGGCACCACCCGTGGCCGGGCTCTGGCTGGATGGTGCTGAGGGCGCGGGTGCGTTGTACCCGGAGCCCCCGGTCGGGTAGGACATGTCGTCGTCTCCTAAATCGAGTCGTACATGGTCTTCACGGCTGGATTACTTCTGACGCTACTGCACTCCCTCGCCCAGGTCATCCCGCCGCGACGGCCGGAACGAGCGGATTCGCCCATATTCCGGCAGGTCGCGGCAGGCGTCCGGCGCGGAGTCCGCAACGAGACCACCTACCGCTCTCAGAGACTGTTGCCCGCGATGGCACTTTTCACACCAGGTGGATTCTCAATGGCGGGGAATTCCCGGTGACGAGTCGATGAACCATCCGCCCGGCTCTGTCGTGTATTGAGCGAAGGGGAGCACCGAACCCCTGGCAGATCGACAATTCCGCGCGTGGTCGGTCCGGACGCTCGGCTGCTGCCCAAGCCTGAGCCCACCGCCACACATGACGAAGGCCGCCCCCCGAATTCGGAGGCGGCCTTCGTGCGCGCAGCAGAGTGATCAGGCGCTGATGCTGGCCTTCTCGAGGATCTCGCGAGCCAGCGCGGCGGTCTCGGACGGCGTCTTGCCGACCTTCACGCCCGCGGCCTCCAGCGCGTCCTTCTTCGCCTGGGCGGTGCCCGACGAACCGGACACGATGGCGCCCGCGTGGCCCATCGTCTTGCCCTCGGGGGCGGTGAAGCCCGCCACGTAGCCGACGACCGGCTTGGTGACGTTGGCCTTGATGTAGGCCGCGGCCCGCTCCTCGGCGTCGCCGCCGATCTCGCCGATCATCACGATCAGCTTGGTCTCCGGGTCCTTCTCGAACGCCTCGATGGCGTCGATGTGGGTGGTGCCGATGACCGGGTCGCCGCCGATGCCGATGGAGGTCGAGAAGCCGAAGTCGCGCAGCTCGTACATCATCTGGTAGGTCAGCGTGCCGGACTTGGAGACCAGGCCGATCGGGCCCTTGCCGGTGATGTTGGCCGGGGTGATGCCGACCAGCGACTCGCCCGGGGTGATGATGCCGGGGCAGTTGGGGCCGATGATCCGGGTCTTGTTGCCCTTCTCCACGTTGTAGGCCCACGCGTACGCGGTGTCCTGCACCGGGATGCCCTCGGTGATGACCACCAGCAGCGGGATCTCCGCGTCGATGGCCTCGATGATGGCGTCCTTGGCGAACTTCGGCGGCACGAACGCGATGGACACGTCGGCGCCGGTCTCCTTGATGGCCTCGGCGACGGTGCCGAACACCGGAAGCTCGACCGCGTTGCCTTCGGAGTCGGTGTGCGCGACGGTGGTGCCCGCCTTGCGCGCGTTCACGCCGCCCACGATCCGGGTGCCCGCCTTCAGCATCAGCGCGGTGTGCTTGGTGCCCTCGCCGCCGGTGATGCCCTGGACGATGACCTTGGAGTCCTTGTTCAGGAAGATAGACATTCTTTTCGTCCTTACTCGGCCGTCGTTATCGGGCGGCTGCCAGTTCGGCGGCCTTGTCGGCGCCTTCGTCCATTGTCTGCGCCAGTGTCACCAGCGGGTGCGCGGCGTCGGCCAGAATCTTGCGGCCCTCCTCGACGCGGTTGCCGTCCAGGCGGACGACCAGCGGCTTGTTGGCCTCGTCGCCGAGGATCTCCAGCGCCTTCACGATGCCGTTGGCGACCGCGTCACACGCGGTGATGCCACCGAACACGTTCACGAACACGCTCTTGACCTGGCTGTCGTTCAGGATGACGTCCAGACCGGCGGCCATCACCTCGGCCGAGGCGCCGCCACCGATGTCCAGGAAGTTGGCCGGCTTCACGCCGCCGTGGCCCTCGCCCGCGTAGGCGACGACGTCCAGGGTGGACATGACCAGACCGGCGCCGTTGCCGATGATGCCGACCTCGCCGTCGAGCTTGACGTAGTTGAGGTCGTTCTCCTTGGCCTTGAGCTCCAGCGGGTCGGTCGCGTCCTTGTCCGCGAACGCCTCGTGCTCCGGGTGCCGGAATCCGGCGTTCTCGTCGAGGGTGACCTTGCCGTCCAGAGCGAGGATCTCGTCCTGCGGGGTGCGCACCAGCGGGTTGACCTCCACCAGGGTGGCGTCCTCCGCGACGAACACCTCCCACAGCTTCTGGATGGTCACGGCGGCGGCGTCCAGCACGTCGGCGGGCAGGTGGCCCTGCTCGGCGATCGAACGCGCGAACGCCAGATCGACGCCCTTGACCGCGTCGACCGGGACCTTCGCCAGCCGCTCCGGCTTGGTCGCGGCGACCTCTTCGATCTCCATGCCGCCCTCGACCGAGCACATGGCCAGGTAGGTCCGGTTGGCCCGGTCCAGCAGGAAGGAGATGTAGTACTCCTCCGCGATGTCCTTGGCCTCGGCGACAAGGATCTTCTTGGTGATGTGGCCCTTGATGTCCAGGCCGATGATGTTCTGCGCGTGCGTGAGCGCGTCGTCCGGGGTCGCGGCGTACTTGACGCCACCGGCCTTACCACGGCCGCCGGCCTTCACCTGGGCCTTGATCATCACCGGCTTGCCGATTTCGGCCGCGATGGCGCGGGCGTCCTCGGCCGTGTCCGTGACGCGGCCCTCCGACGAAGGCACTCCGTGCTTAACGAAGAGCTCCTTCGCCTGATATTCGAAGAGATCCATGTACTCACCGTCTCGTCTGCGTTGCGATGACAACGTCTTTGTTGGCGGCCCGACGTCGGAAGCGGGTCGGGTCGGACTCTAACCAGTCACATGGAGGGCCAATCGGCCACGTTCATCCTAAGTGGCGCAGGTCACCCGGTGGCGTCCGGACCGGCAAAACCGCTGGCCAACGCTACTGGCGAGTAGGTTGCCGACACCGCGCCAGGTAGAGCGGGCGAACCCGGGAGCGGCCCCGATCTACTACGAATTGTCGTTGGAAGACCTCTCCGGAGTGCCCATACAACAGTGAGTTATTCCGCGGGCTAAGCGTGATCAATCTCACATGTTTGTTACGGACCAGGCGCACCGCTTGTCGCCGCTCAATCATTTCGTTACCGTCAATGCGGTCGATGTCACAACACGGTCACGACTAGGAGGACGGCAAGCTTTGACGCAGCACAGCGCTCCGCAGATGGAGAGCCGCTCCGCATTCGACCGATCGACGCCGCTGGTCAGGCGGCTTCCGAGTTCCACCAGCTTCACGATGTGGCACCGCCGATGAACCACAGCTCCACCTTCGCTCCCACTGATCGCTCACGGACGGGACATCGTTACCGTCCCGACGACGAGCCCTTCGCCCCGAGCGGACACGCCGAACCCTCGTTCGACCAGCACCACGCCGGGTACGAAGCCGCGCCGCAGGCGCAGTACGACTACTTCCAGGCCACCGGCGCCGGCTACGGCTACGACGCGGAACAGCCCGTCCACGACGCGGGCTACGAGCAGCCGGCCTATCAGAGCGCGGCCGCCGACGACTCCTGGGCCACGAACAACGCGTGGGCGCAACAGAATTGGGCGCAGCAGGAGACCTGGTCCGACGGCGGCGCCTGGAATGCAGGCGACGCGTGGGCCGAACAGGAGGCCTGGGCGCCCGACGAGCAGTCCTGGGTGTCCGACACCGGCTGCTGGGCCCCCGAGGAGTCCTGGGCGACCGAGACCGCCGAGCCCGAGGCTCCCGAGGAGCCGCGCACCCCCGCTCTGCCGACCGTCATCCCCGGGCGCCGTGCCGCGAACAAGCGTGGCGGCGCGCATCGGGTCGCCGCGCCGCCCGCCGCGCTGAAGGGGCGCGCGGCAGTCGCCGCTGTCGCCGCGGGTGCGGTCGTCGCGGCCGGGCAGGCCGCGTTCGCCTCGCCCGAGCAGGCGTCGCAGGCGGTGGACTACGAAGCCGCGGGTCAAATCCACGAGATCGCCGCGCAGTCGATGAACGTGGCCGACCCGACGGCGGCGCCGGACTCCCCCCAGGTGCTGAACGTCTCCTCGCCCGCGCACCTCGATCAGTTCAACGACATGCTGCAGAAGGGCCAGAAGTACGCCGACGATCTCGCCGCCCAGGAGGCCGCGAAGCTTCGCCCGCTCTTCCACAAGTTCTTCGCCGCGGGCACCTTCACCTCCGGATTCGGCGCCCGCTGGGGCGTGCAGCATCTCGGCATCGACATCGCGGGCCCGATCGGCACCCCGATCTACGCCGTCGCCGACGGCACCGTGATCGAGGCCGGTCCCGCCTCGGGCTTCGGCATGTGGGTCCGCCTGTTGCACGACGACGGCACCGTCACCATCTACGGCCACATCGACACCGCCACGGTGTCCCAGGGCCAGCGCGTGCTCGCCGGTGATCAGATCGCCACGATCGGCAACCGCGGATTCTCCACCGGCCCGCACTGCCACTTCGAGGTCTGGCTGAACGGCGTCGACAAGGTAGACCCACTGCCCTGGCTGGCCACCCGCGGCATCAGTCTCGGCCCGCAGCGCGACTGACCAGGTGGCCCGGGCGGACTGCTCCGCACCGCATCCAACTCCGGCACGCCGACGCCCGCCGGAGGCATGCCCAGTGGATCCGAACTGGCAACTATCGAGCAATCGGGTCATGGACCGTCTTCGACGCGCTGCGCGCTGTCACGTTGCCGTGCTGGCGAGCAAGTCCGTAGCGACCTTCCTTGTCAGGAGGCAGGCCCCCGTCCGTCCCCGTGCGGGGATCGCATGGCCTCGGTGAACAGTTCGGGGGCGGTGCGACGAATCTTGGCCAAGGCGATGTCGGCACGGGCCGAGTCGACGGCGTGCAGTACAGGTACGGCGGCCCGCCACATGTCGACGGCGGCGGTGTGCTTGCCGAGCTTCCAGCGCAGTAGGCCCGTTTCGGCGGCGGTGAGCGCCCACACCCGGGCGTGGGTCTGGGGATTCCATATGTGGGTGGCCAGTTCGTAATAGCGTTCGGCATTGGCGAGGTCACCCAGAGCGAGAAATGTCTTCGCGGTCTGATCCACAGCCGTGCCCTTGTTGGGACACCACATCGACACCCAACGCGGTTGTTCGCTGGTGAGGTCCGGGGTTACGTGTGGTTCGGCAGCCCTCAGGGCCGCCAGCGCCCCGCCCCGGTCGCCGGTTTCGGCACAACAGCGGGCGACGGCGATAGTCAGCAAAATCGTTGCATCCGGTGCGAGTTGGCCGCCGTCCCGAGTCACGGCCGCTTCGGCGAGGGCGGGACTGAATCTCGGCTGGCCGATGTCGGTGCCTTGCATGGCCAGAATGCGCAGCACCCAGGCTTCTTGGCCGGGCGTCTGGCCTTCTTCCGCCAGACGCAATGCCGAGAGGAAGTACCGCTGGGCTATACCGTCCTCCCCCGCGTCGTGCGCTTTGAAACCCGCCAGATAAGCCAGCTCGGCCGCAGAGCTGAACGCGGCAGAGCGGACCGTCGAATCGGCGAAGCGTGACCGCAGCAGTGAGGCCACATCGGTACTCAGGAACTCCGCGACGGCGGTGCGGCCGATTCCGCCGCCCTTGACCTCGTCCAGACGCAAGAAAGCGTCGGTGATCCCCTGTACGGCGCGGACTTCCGTCATGCCGACGTGCGAAGAGTCGTCGACTCGGATCAATCGGGCCATGTCCGACTGCGACACCAGCGCTGTCGCGGAGAGCGCCGCGCTGTAGACAGAGGTGCGCAGGAACGACCGCCGGTCGACGTCCGCGCGGCCCAACATACTGACCAGTGTGACAGGGTCGCAGGTCATTTCGCCGCATGCGCGCAGGTAGGCCGCGACCACATCGGCGGAGGCGACGCGTGTTCCCGTCTCCACATGGCCCAAGTAGCTGCGCGAGAACGGTATTCGCGCCGCCAGTTCCGCCAGCGACAACCCCGCCGCCTGCCTGGCGGCTCGCAGACGTTCCCCGATGTCAGGAGGAAACCCCCCGTCCGTCCCCATGCGTGCATGGTAGGCGGATCAGTAGACGCGTTGTAGCCGTTTTCCCAGTCCAGAGTGGAGTTTTCCGCGCGATGCTTGCAGCCGCACCCACCCGGCGGGCGCGTCCCTCCCTGCCGGAGCGGACGCACCGCAAGCCGTGAGCGGCTCGCGGTGACCATCACCCCGCCGGGTGGCGTGCGCCCAAACGACAAGCGAGTACAGCAGGGGTGAAACGCGGTGGGGTTCGACTGGTGGCGAGACGGCGAGCAAGACGACATGTCGGCGCAAGCGATTATCGATCGGGTGGCGGCCGAGTGGCGTGCCGCACGGCAACGCGAACGGATCAGCGCCGAGCAGCCCGACGCCGGAATGTGGCCTACCGGGTGGCCGCACGAGGCTCCGGAAGCTCCATTGAGCGTTGCCGAAGCGCACCTGACCATGCAGCGCCACAGGGCATGCCGAGCCGATCAATGCCCACGCAAGGCGGCGGCCCGGCAGACGCTCATCGATGCCGGGCGGATGAAGCCGGACACTTCACGTGAGCCACGCTGAACGGTTGCGATCGTGACCGTTTCCGCGCGGTCGGCCGCGACTCGGCGGGCGGCCGCGACTCGGCGGGCGGCGGCGACCACGGATTCGGCTCGGTCGAGCGAGATCGTCATGGATTCAGAATGACGTACCACCGGCAGAACCGGCCGCTGCGATCGCGCCTAAGGCGCTGCGGCGATCGCGAGGCCGACCAACGCGATGACCTTGGCGACTTCCAGGCCGATGTACCAGTAGTGCGCGTGGGAGCGCGGCAGGTCCTCGCCCGCCAGGACGCGATCGGACCGGCGGGTCAGCGGCGGGCGCACCACCACGATCTGAACGGCCAGTGTCATCGCGGCGACGCCCAACCACACCCACGTGGTTGTACCGGGGCCGACGATCAGTGCCGCGAGGATCAGCAGCGCGGCCAGCACGGCCTCGGCGATGTTCAGCGCGCGGAACACCAAGCGGCCGATGCCGAGACCCAGCGGCAGCGTGACGCCGGGAGCGCGGAACTTCAGCGGCGCCTCCAGGAACGAGATGGCCAGCACCATGCCGAGCCAGAGCATGGGCAGGAACCACAGGAGATGCTGTGCGATCGAATCCACGTCGCGGACCCTACCGGCGCGAGGCGAACGCGGGCAGGGTCCAAAGGCCCGCGCGGGTCAGAGCTTGACCAAGGTCCGGCTGTACTGCGGGATCAATCGGATCTTGCCCGCGGTGCCGAAATCGATGGTCACCGTGGCCAGGGGGCCGAAGCCCTCCGCGGCGATCACGCGGCCGAGACCGTACTTGTCGTCGCTGACCCGATCGCCCACCGCGAGAACCAGGTTCGTGTTGTTGCGGGTCGCGCCGCCGGGAGCCGGCCTGCGCGGCCCGCGGTCCCGCAGGCCGGGCCGCGGCTCCGACCATCCGTCGCCGCGCGTCCAGTCCCGCTCCAACCCGTCGTCGTCCCCGCCACGCCGCCGGATGCCGCGCGTCCCGGGCGAGCCGGCGGGCTCGAGCCTGCGCCAATCGATGAGATGCCCCGGAATCTCTTGCAAGAATCGCGATTCCGGGTTCGACACCGGCTGGCCCCAGCCGGAACGCACCACCGCACGCGTCAGATACAGGCGCTGCCGCGCCCTGGTGATGCCGACGTAGGCGAGGCGGCGTTCCTCGGCCAGCTCGGTCGGATCGCCGAGCGCCCGCATGTGCGGGAACTGCCCGTCCTCCCAGCCCGTCACGAACACCACGGGGAATTCCAGGCCCTTGGCGGTGTGCAACGTCATCATCGTGACCACGCCGGAGCCCTCGTCCGGAATCTGATCGGTATCCGCGACCAGCGAGACGCGCTCCAGGAACGCGGCGAGCGAACCGGGCTCCGGCTCCCCTTCGCCGACCTCGGGCAGCAGCCCCTCCTGCCGGGCCGCTTCCGCGTTGTTGTGCGCCTCGGAGCTGAACTCCCGCGCGACGCTGACCAACTCGTTGAGGTTGTCCAGCCGCGCGCCGTCCTGCGGGTCGTCGGACGCTTCCAGTTCGGCGCGATAACCGGTGCGCTCGAGCACCGCCTCCACGACGTTGCCCACGTCGGGAAAGTCGGAGTCGTCTCGCTCACCCGCCGCCCGGATGTCGTCGAGCAGATCGAGGAAGGCCGCGATGGCTCGCTGCGCGCGCGTGTTCAGCAGCGCCACCTTGCCTTCGGCGGCGTCGCGCAGCGCGGCGGCGAAACCGATCCCGCGCTGCTCGGCATGGACCGCCACACAGGCTTCGGCCCGGTCGCCGATGCCGCGGCGCGGCGTGTTCAGGATGCGGCGCATGCTCACCGCGTCCTCCGGGTTCTCCAGCACCCGCAGGTAGGCGACGATGTCGCGCACTTCTTTGCGCTCGTAGAAGCGCACGCCGCCGACCACCTTGTAGGGCAAGCCCATCCGGATGAAGATCTCTTCCAGCGCGCGGGAGTTGTTGTTGGTGCGATAGAACACCGCGACGTCGCCGTAGTTGGCCTCGCCCTGGTCGACCAGCCGGTCGATCTCGCGGGCGACGAACGACGCCTCGTCGTGCTCGTTGTCGGCGACGTAGCCGGTGATCAGATCGCCCTCGCCGGAATCGGTCCACAGCTTCTTGTCCCGCCGGTTCTCGTTACGCGAGATCACCGCGTTGGCGGCGGAGAGGATGTGCTGGGTGGAGCGGTAGTTCTGCTCCAGCAGGATGGTTTCGGCGTCGGGGAAGTCGCGCTCGAACTCCTCGATATTGCGGATGGTCGCGCCGCGGAAGGCGTAGATGGACTGGTCGGCGTCGCCCACCACGCACAGTTCGCTCGGCGGCACCCGGTCCTCGGCCCCCTCTTCCACGTGGTGGCCGACCAGCTCGCGAACCAGGACGTACTGCGCGTGGTTGGTGTCCTGGTACTCGTCCACGAGCACGTGCCGGAACCGGCGGCGGTAATACTCGGCGACCTGCGGGTGGTTCTGCAGCAGCGCCACCGTCTCGCCGATGAGGTCGTCGAAGTCGAGCGCGTTCGCCGAGCGCAGCCTGCGCTGATACTCGGTGTAGACCTTGGCCACCAGGCCGGGCAGCTCCGTGTCGTCCGATTCCGCGTCCGCGGTGGCCCGGGCCGGATCGATGAGTTCGTTCTTCAGGTTCGAGATCGCGGTCGCGAGCAGGCGTGCCGAGTACTTCTTGGGGTCGATGTCCAGGTCGCGGCTGATCATGGTGAGCAGGCGCCGCGAATCGTCCGCGTCGTAGATCGAGAAGTTGGAGTTCAGCCCGGGCAGCAGCGCGGCCTGGGTGCGCAGGATGCGCACGCAACTGGAGTGGAAGGTGGACACCCACATGCTGTTCGCGCGCGGACCCACCAGCCCGGTCACCCGCTCTCGCATCTCCGCGGCGGCTTTGTTGGTGAACGTGATGGCGAGCACTTGGCCCGGGGTGACGCCGCGAGCGGCCAGCAGATAGGCGATGCGGCGGGTGAGCACGGCGGTCTTGCCCGAGCCCGCGCCCGCCACGATGAGCAGCGGAGACCCCGTGTGCACGACCGCCGCGCGCTGCTGCGGATTCAGGCCGTCGAGCAGCCGTTCGGCCTCCTCGGCCCGACGCTGCGCACGCTCGGCGCGCTGCCGCTCGCGCTCGACGTCCGTCGGCGGCGCCTCCGGAATGGCGGCAGGCTGCGACCCCTCCGCTGCGTTACCGCCGGCGAACTGCGGTTTCGAGTTCGGATCCGGGTGCACGACCCGACCGGCCTGCGTCTTGGGAGCCACCGTGATGTCCATCGCCCATCCACGCTACCGGCGGCCACCGACAGAGATGAAGCCCCGGGTGACATCGGTATCGGTTCGGCGCCGGCGGACTGAACGGCGGATGAACTCCCCCTGGTGGGAAGCACCGGCGAAACGACCTGCGTTTCTCGCGCGATTGCCAAACGTATACGTTTTGCATACCCCCCAGCCCGTGGCACACTGGCGACATGCTCAGCGTCTTCGCAAGACATCCGACTCGGCTGCCAGCCGGACGCCGGGTTCGCGGAGCCTGTACCTGAGCGCACCTTCTGGGGGGACAATCAAGGCCCCACCAGGTCTGTTTCACGGTGAAAGAACTGGTCGGTAACGAGCCGCGAGCACGCGCCGATCGATGTTCTGACACGAGGAGATGAATGATGAGCACCCCTGCCACGACGACCGGATCCGAGTCCGCGCTGCCGCAGACCGAGGCCGAGATCGACAAGCTCCGCAAGGAGATCGACCGCCTCGACGCGGAGATCCTGGCTGCGATCAAGCGTCGGACGGAAGTCTCCCGGATCATCGGCCGGACGCGCATGGCGTCGGGCGGGCCGCGCCTGGTGCACAGTCGCGAGATGAAGGTGCTGGAGCGTTTCAGCGAGCTCGGCCAGGAAGGCCACACTCTCGCCATGCTGCTGCTTCGCCTCGGCCGCGGCCGGCTCGGCCACTGAACTGAGAGCCACGCGGCGCGCTCGCGAGACCGTCGCTTCCGAATAGGCCGCCCCGGGTGTAATTCACCCCGGGGCGGTCGCTTCATGTCCGCCTACCATCCGGGGCGGAAGGTTCCGAGACCGTCGGCTCGGTGAATGGTGCCCCACCGACGCTATCCGGGATCCACGGCCGGTCCATCACCTGCGGCGGAATCGTTCAGTACCCGCAGGTCGGCCCTCAGCTCGGCTTCGATCGGTTCGGCATACGAGCGCATAACGGGATGCACCTGGCGAAGATGCTCCAGGTCTTGACTCGTCCGTTCGATCGCGGCCGCTCGTTCCGCGGGGCTGCCCTCCGCCGCGATCGTGCGGTTGTCCAGCACCCGCCAATCTATTCCGGATCGGTCCAACGCCTCTCGCATGGCCGCACTGGGCGGCTGGTGCAACCCGATGAAATCTATGTCTGCGGTCGTCAGATCGAACATCTGGGCTTCGAAGAAATGGCCGGCGCGAAAATCCGCTCCGAGATAGTCACGGCCGATCGGAGCGAGATCGTGCACTCCGGCGCCATAGGAGTATTCCGATGGGTTGTCTATGGGGGAGGGTATCGCCCGCTCCCTCTCCACCAGCGAGTCACCGAACGTGATGGTCGTTCTCGACCGGACCTCCGGCTTCAGGTAGATCTGATTGTCGCCGTAGTTCAGCTCCGACAACGCATCGATCATGCCGACTTGTGATGGGCGCACTCCATCCACGGCGACGTAGCCGTAGACGGGCGGGTTGTCATGGACGTGCGGGCCGAACCACTCTTCTTCGGCATGGGCGCGATTGCCCACGGGGTTGCGGATGCCCCTGATTCGCCCTTCCGCGAGGATCGCCAGGAGTTTGTCTTCGCGGACACGAATAGCCAACGGCTTCCCGTCCAGCGCGTCCTTCAGCTCTCGCCGCATCTGCTCACGAAACTCGGCGCTGTCCCGGCCGAGGGAAGCCGCTGTTTCGTCGATTCTTCTGTCGATGATGGCGTATTGCTCCAGCCGGGACAGCCGACGGTGGGCTATGAGGTCATACAATTCCTCGTCGGTCGGTCCGCTCTCGCCGAAACGTCGATTCAGTTCGGCGTCGAGTCTCTGTACAGCCTGGGCCAACGACGCTCGGTCCGGCGGCGGGGGGCACAAATCCCGCCCGGCATCGCCGCCTGCCGCACGTCGGATCGCGAGCTCACCGTCGGCGTCGCCGTGCGTGTGCGCATCGATGACTTGGCGGGAAGCGCGGGCTGCGCCCGATTTCATGCCCGCGACGCCCTCGGCTTCCCTCTTGGTCAGCCGTTTCAAAGCGTCCACGACCTGCAACGCGGCTCTGACCACGCCGTTGCTCAATCGAGCATCACCAGCACCTGCGCCCTCTCGCAATCAGCCCACTCGGCGGAACCAAGGCCGAGGCTAGTGTCGATGATGCATCAAGTCGCCCCCCGAAAGCACGGGGCACAGACAGTTGGGGTTCGGAGCAGACCCGCCCAGCTGCGCGCCCCCGAGCATGCTGAACCCACCTGGGCCGTCCGGTCGGCACCGGACCGACCGACGCAGATCTCGGGTCGGCCGAACTCCACGGGTGAGAGCCGCCGACCGGCACGATTCAACCCTCAGGTGCGCGACCGATCGCCTTCGGTAGCGCGGAACCCGCGGCACTCTCTCACGTGAGCGCGATGTACTTCGTGGACAGGTACTCCTCGATCCCCTCCGTGCCGCCCTCCCGGCCGAAGCCGGACTCCTTGACGCCGCCGAAGGGGGCGGCTGGGTCGGAGATGACGCCGCGGTTGACGCCGACCATGCCGGATTCCAGGCCCTCGGCGATCCGCAGGGCGCGGTCGAGGTCGCGGGTGTAGACGTAGCTGACCAGTCCGAATTCCGTGTCGTTGGCGGCGGCGAGCCCTTGCTCCTCGGTGTCGAAGCCGACGATCGGGGCGACCGGGCCGAACACCTCCTCGCGCAGGATCCTTGCCTGTGGCGGCACGTCGCTCAGGACCGTCGCCGGGTAGAACCAGCCCGGGCCTGCGGGCGCCTTGCCGCCGATCAGCACCCGCGCGCCCTTCGCCACGGCGTCGTCGACCAACTCACCGACCGTACGCAGTTGCTCCTCGCTGATCAGCGGGCCCAGCGTGGTGTCCGGATCGGTGCCCGGCCCGAGCCGCACGCTGCTCTCCATCGCCTCGACCAACTTGGTGGTGAACTCCTCGAGCACGCTGTTGTGCACGTGGAAACGGTTGGCGGCGGTGCACGCCTCCCCGCCGTTGCGCAGTTTGGCCAGCATCGCGCCCTGCACGGCGGCGTCGACGTCGGCATCACCGAACACCACGAACGGCGCGTTGCCGCCGAGTTCCATCGAGGTGCGCAGCAACCGGTTCGCGGATTTCTCCACCAGTTTCTTGCCCACCTCGGTGGAGCCGGTGAAGGTGAGCTTGCGCAGCCGGGAATCGTCGAGCAGCGGTTGGGTCACCGCGCCGGAGCGGCTGGAGGTGAGCACCGACAGCACGCCGTCGGGCAATCCCGCCTCGCTGCACAGCCGGGCCAGCAGCAGCATGGTCAACGGCGTCGCCGAAGCGGGCTTGACGATCATCGTGCAGCCCGCGGCCAGCGCCGGGCCGATCTTGCGCGTGCCCATCGCGAGCGGGAAGTTCCACGGCGTGATCGCCAGACACGGGCCGACCGGCTGCTTGTGCACCATGATCCGACCGGTGCCCGAAGGCGCGTGCAGGTAACGCCCGTGCACCCGGGCGGCCTCCTCGCTGAACCAGCGGAAGAATTCCGCACCGTAGCGCACCTCGTTGCGGCTCTCCGGCAGCGCTTTGCCCATCTCCAGGGTCATCAGCAGGGCGAACTCCTCCGCGCGGGCGGTGATCCGCTCGAACACCGCGCGCAGGATCTCGCCGCGCTCCCTGGCGGGCGTGGCCGCCCACGAGTCCTGCGCCGCGACGGCCGCGTCGAGCGCGCGCAGCGCGTCTTCCGGCGTCGCGTCCGCGACATTCGTCAGCACTTCGCCGGTCGCGGGATTGTGCACCGGGAAGGTACCCGCCCCGGTGGCGTCGACCGGCCGTCCACCGATCCACAACTGCGTCGGCACGGATTCGAGAAGTTCACGTTCGGACACCATGACGCCAGCCTATGCCTCCCCGCCGCCGGTACAGCGGGAACGCGCGCCACCGCGACCCGGGGCCGCCACGGCGTGTCGCGGGCGCTCGCCACCGGGCGAGTCCGGTGTGGCCCAGGCGATTTTCACCTCGGCATCGGCGCAGGTCCGGCCGACTCTCCGGGCACGCGCCCGTGCGCGCGACGGTGCCTGCTTGTACTCTCGGCGAACGTGAGCAGCGACATCACCGCGACGGCGGCATGGCGGAAACTGCACGATCACCACGGCACCGTCGCGGGACGACACCTCAGGGAGTTCTTCGCCGACGATCCGGCTCGAGGCGGCGAGCTGACCGTCCAGGTGGCGGACCTGCACATCGACTACAGCAAGCACCGCGTGAACCGGGAAACCCTGCATCTGCTGGTGGAATTGGCCCGCGAGGCGGGCGTGCCCGAGCGGCGCGACGCGATGTTCCGCGGCGAGCACATCAACACCTCCGAGGACCGCGCGGTCGGCCACGTCGCGCTGCGGCTGCCCGAAGGCTCGACCATGATCATCGACGGCGTCGACGCGGGCGCCGAGGTGCATCGGGTGCTGCGGCGGATGGGCGAGTTCACCGACGCGCTGCGCTCCGGGGCGTGGCGCGGGGCGACCGGCGAGCGCATCACGACGGTGGTCAACATCGGCATCGGCGGGTCGGACCTGGGTCCGGTCATGGTGCACCAGGCGCTGCGGCACTACGAGGACGCTGGCATCGGCGCGCGGTTCGTCTCCAACGTCGATCCCGCCGACCTGGTCGCGAAACTGGACGGGCTCGATCCGGCCACCACGCTGTTCATCGTCGCGTCCAAGACCTTCTCCACCCTGGAGACGCTCACCAACGCGACCGCGGCCCGGCGCTGGCTGGTCGCCGCGCTCGGCGAAGACGCCGTGGCCAAGCACTTCGTCGCGGTGTCCACCAATGCCGAGCGGGTCGCGAAGTTCGGGATCGACACCGACAACATGTTCGGCTTCTGGGATTGGGTCGGCGGCCGGTATTCGGTGGCCTCGGCGATCGGCCTGTCGGTGATGGCGACCATCGGCAAGGAGCGCTTCGCCGAGTTCCTCGCGGGCATGCACGCGGTGGACCGGCATTTCGCCGAGGCGCCGCTGGAGGCCAACGCCCCGGTGCTGCTCGGGCTGCTCGGCGTCTGGTATTCGAATTTCTTCGGCGCGGAATCGCACGCCGTGCTGCCGTATTCGAACGATCTCGCTCGTTTCCCCGCCTACCTGCAGCAGTTGACCATGGAGTCCAACGGGAAGTCGGTCCGCGCCGACGGTACCCCGGTCACCACCGCCACGGGTGAGATCTTCTGGGGTGAGCCGGGCACCAACGGTCAGCATGCCTTCTACCAGTTGCTGCACCAGGGCACCCGGCTCGTCCCGGCGGACTTCATCGGATTCGCGCAGCCCACCGATGATCTGGCGACCAGCGACGGCACCGGCAGCATGCACGACATCCTGATGAGCAACCTGTTCGCGCAGACCAAGGTGCTCGCGTTCGGCAAGACCGCCGAGGAGATCGCCGCGGAGGGCACCGATCCGGCGATCGTGCCGCACAAGGTGATGCCGGGCAACCGTCCGTCCACCACCATCCTCGCGCCGCGGCTCACCCCGTCCGTCGTCGGCCAGCTCATCGCGCTCTACGAGCACCAAGTCTTCGTGGAGGGCACGATCTGGGGCATCGACAGCTTCGATCAGTGGGGTGTCGAACTGGGCAAGCAGCAGGCGCTCGCCCTGGCCCCGCTGCTCACGGCGGCGGAAGAGCCTCAGGCACAGGACGACTCGTCGACCGACTCACTGATTCGCTGGTACCGCGCGCACCGCTGAGCCCGTCCCGGGTCGGCAGCGTCAGTCGGCGCCGCCGGCCGGGCGGTTGCGCTGAGCCTCGTCCAACTGCTGAATGATGTGCGAGGTCGAGATCGCGATCAGGATGCCGATGACGCCGAGGTCGAATGCGACCTGCACCATGGTGGCCACTTTCGCGGCGGGACCGACCGCGTGCACGTCGCCGTAGCCAATCGTGCCCAGCGTGACAATCGTGTAGTAGAGCGCGTCGGTCCGCGTGTGCAGGCCTTCGAACTGGCCGGGAGCGCGCAGTTCCAGCACGTAGTAGTAGAGGGCGAAGAACGTCACGACGACGCAGACCACGAGCAGCACGTCGTTGATCCGCCCGGCGGTCGCGCGGGGGTCCCGGATGTACCGCCGGATGCGCCACCGGGCCAGCCAGATGAGCCCGGCGACGCCGACGACGAACGCGACCAACGCAGCTACGCCGGACAGCCGATCGAAGGACACCGTCTCCAGCGGCAGGAAGTAGTAGAAGAGCAGAGCGCACACCACGGCCAGCAAATTGTGCAGGGCCCGTGAAAGTCTGCCGACTGCGCGATTCTCCGTCATACCTCCATCATCAGCCCAGGTAAAGCACTGCGCCGTGGCACGCGCCGGAGGACGAGAGGTCACCTTCGAATGCGCGGATGGATGCGTGTCATGTGATCCACACCACAGTACGTCACGCCGATCGTTCGCCCGGTGTCTTGTGCTCGAACCCTCGAAGCGAAGGAGACACCATGATTGGCAACACCGAGTTGGTCGTGGTCGGCGGCGGATATGCCGGCGTCATGGCAGCCAATCGCCTGACGCAGCGGGACGAGGTGACAGTCACCCTGGTCAACCCCCGACCGCGTTTCGTCGAGCGGATCCGCCTGCATCAGCTGGTGGGCGGGACGCACGAGGCGATGGTCGACTACCGGGAGGTCTTGGCCGAGAGCGTCCGGCTGGTGGTCGACATCGCGATCCGGATCGACGCGGAGGAGCGTCGTCTGTGGTTGGCGTCCGGCGGCCCGGTCGGCTACGACTTCCTGATCTACGCGGTGGGCAGCGGCAGCGCCGATCCGCGTGTGCCCGGAGCGGCCGAGTACGCCTACCCGATCGCCACCCTGGAGGACGCGCAGCGGCTGCGGCCGGTGCTCGACGCCGTGCCCGCGACCGCCTCGCTGACAATCGTGGGAGCCGGCGCCACGGGCATCGAGACAGCCGCAGAGCTGGCGGAGCAAGGCCGCCGGGTGACGTTGCTGTGCGGCGGCGCGCTCGGCCCGTCTCTGCACCCCCGGGGTCGGCGCTCGGTGGCCAAGCGGCTGGCGAGACTCGGCGTGACCGTGCTCGAAGGCGCCGAGTCGAGGGTGACGTCGGTGACCCGTGCGGCCGTGCGGCTCAGCGGCGGCCACACCCTGTCGAGCGCGGTGACCATCTGGACCGCCGGATTCGGTGTGCCGGATCTCGCCGCGCGCAGCGGACTGAGCACCGACGCTGTGGGCCGTCTGCGCACCGACGAAACGTTGACCAGCGTGGACGACGAGCGCATCGTCGCCGCCGGGGATTCGGCGGCGCCGTCGGACCTGCCGTTGCGGATGAGCTGCCAGACCGCGCGCCCGCTGGGCGCGCCCGCTGCCGACACGGTGCTGGCCCGGATCGCGGGAGACCGGCCCGCGGCCATCGACGTGGGTTACTTCGGCCAGTGCATCGGCCTGGGCCGGCGGGCGGCCACCGTACAGTTCGCCTCCCGGGACGACATCGCGAACCGGTTCTACATCGGCGGCCGGCTCGCGGCGAAGATCAAAGAGCTCGCCTGTCGGAACGTCGTCAAGGAATTGGCGGACGAGGCGCGTGAACCGGGTGCCTTCACTTGGGGGTTCGACAACGACAAGCGCGGGCGGCTGCTGGAAGCCGAGCGCGGCAACGCGCCGGCCGCCACCTGAACGGCTCGTGCACCACCGTCGTGCGCCGGGCGGTGTCCTACGCTCGACCGCACCGACCGGTGGACGGATCGAACGACTCGCAACGAAAGGGGCCTTGCCGGTGGATGCGACGCGTGCAGGCGGACGGCAACCCGTGCCCGGCCGAACCGGAGCGGGTCGAACGATGAGCGGCCATGCCACCGACCCGGCGACCGAGGCTTTCGTCGCCCACCGCAACCTGCTGTTCACCGTGGCCTACGAGATGCTGGGGTCCGCGGCCGACGCCGAGGACGTCCTGCAGGAGACCTGGCTGCGGTGGGTCGAGGTCGACTCCGAACAGGTGCGCGACGAGCGCGCGTATCTGGTCCGGATCACGACAAGGCAGTCGCTCAACCGGCTGCGCACGATGCGGCGGCGCAAGGAGGCGTACGTCGGCCCGTGGTTGCCCGAGCCGCTGCTCACCACGCCGGACGTGGCCGAGGACGTGGAACTCGCCGAGAGCATGTCGATGGCGCTGATGCTCGTGCTCGAGACGCTGTCGCCGACCGAGCGCGCCGTCTTCGTGCTGCGCGAGGCGTTCGGCATCGGCTACGAAGAGATCGCGACCGCCGTCGACAAGACCCCGGCGGCGGTGCGCCAGATCGCCCACCGCGCGCGCAAGCACGTGGACGCCCGCCGCCCGCGGTCGGTGGTCTCCGTGCAGGAGACCCGGGCGGTCCTGGAGTCGTTCCAGCGGGCGCTGGAGACCAGGGACCTGCAGGGCCTGCTGGACGTGCTCGCTCCCGACGTGGTCGTCGTCAGCGACGGCGGTGGGGTCAAGCAGGCGGCGCTGCGGCCGATCGTCGGCGCGAACAGGGTGGTTCGCTTCGTCACGGGCGGTCTGGGCAGGACCACGGCCACGCTCACCATCGGCCCCAGCGTGGTCAACGGCAATCCCGCACTCCTGTTCAGCCTGGACGGTGAACTCGACGGTGTGATGGCGGCCCGTGTCGAGAACGGCCGCATCGCCGGTCTCTACTACGTCCGCAACCCGGAGAAGCTGACTCGCGTCGAATCCGAGACCGTTCTCACCCGGCGCTGAGTGGCGGCGGGACAACCACCGTGTAGCTTCCCGCCTGCTCGCGCAGCACGAGGTCGGCGCGCTCCTTGGTGGTGGCGACGAGATCCGCGTTCGGCAAGTCGCTGCGGTGCACCTTGTCGCGCGCCGCCGTGGGCGTGCGCCCGCCGCGAAGGTGCCGGTCCAGCAGGCGGTCTTCGATCGTCTCGCGCGCGGCCTCCAGGTACCAGCATTCGTCCAGGAGGGTGCGGACCACCGACCACCGCCGCGTTCCGATGTCGTCGAGCAGCAGGTAATTGCCCTCGGTGAGGACGATGGAATGCCGGTCGAACACCACCCCGCCCGGGACCGGGGCATCGACGGACCGGTCGAACGTGGGCCACGGCACCGGCTCGCCCACCGGTGTGGTGCGCAGGCGGAGCAGCGCCGCGACATAACCGTCGACGTCGAACGTGTCCGGCTCGCCTTTGCGCGCAAGGCTTTCCGTGGCGCGCAAGACCTCGTTGCTCAGGTGATATCCGTCCATGGGGGCGATCTCGGCGATCACGCCGCCCGCCTCGGCGTTGATCGCGTCGCGCAACGCGACCGACAACGTCGACTTGCCCGCGCCCGGCGGCCCCGCGATACCGAGCAGGAACCGCCCCCGCGCGGCCCGGGCCCGCACCCGCCGGACCAGCCGGCTCAACGGTCTCTCGACGAACTCCCCTGCCACCGCCGCTACACTACCCGCGCTTCCCCGCCGGGCACCGACGTCCGCGAAGGTATCCACACTCGTCCACAGGATGACCTGTCGGCGCGCGGGCTGTCACGTACCGGCCCGAAGGCGTTGCCGCACGTGGGCGGATAGTTCCGCCGCCTGGTCGCGCAGCGCTTCGGCGAACTCGGTGCGCGCTTCGGCGGTGCCGCGGTCGCCGCGATGGGCGATGACCGTTCGCCGGACCGCGGACGGGTGATCGATCCGCAGCAGTGCGATGCCGGGCGGCAGGACGGGGACGGCGATACCGGGCACCACTGTGCTGCCCTGTCCGGCCGCGACGAGGCCGAGTTTGGCGAACCAGTCGCGTGCGACGAATGCGATGTCCGGCTCCCGGCCGGGATCATGCCACGCGCCCAGGAGGGTCCCGGACGAGTCCTGGCTGCCCGCGATCCATCGTTCGTCCCGCAGCAGCTCGGGCGTCGCGCTGACCGCGCCCGCGAGCGGGTGGGTGGCGGCGACCGCGACGAGCAACGGGTCGTCGACCAGTGGCTCGAGTTCGACACCGGCGGGCGGGGTCTGCGGGGCGGTCACCACGGCGAGGTCGAGACGTCCCCGTGCGACGGCGGTGAGCAGCCTGGGGCTGAGTCCCTCCCGCAGCGAGACGAGCACCTGCCGGTCGCGGACGGCGGTCGCGGCGACGGCCCTCGGCACCAAGGCGGCCATGGCGGTCGAGAACGCGCCGACGCGCAAGCGGCCCGGCGGGCGCGCCGCGAGCTGATGGATGTCCTGCCGGGCCTGGTCCAGTTCGCCGAGGATCACCTCCGCGTGGCGCAGCACGACGCGTCCCGCCTCGGTGGGCTGCACGCCGCGGGCGTGCCGCTCGAACAGAGCGCGCCCCGCAGCCCGTTCCATGAGCGCGATCTGCCTGGACACCGCGGACTGGGTGTAGCCAAGGCGCTCCGCCGCGGTGGAGAACGAGCCGCAGGCGGCGGCCTCCCGTACCACGCGCAGACCGGCCACGGTGAATTCTTCCATGCGTATTGCTCATACCAGATATGCGAGACAGTCGCTTGTCGCATGCATTCGGCGACCCTAGCGTCGTCGTCATGACCGCGATGGAGAACAAGAAGCTGCTCACCGACGTCTTCGAGCAGATGTCACTCGGCAATACCCGCGCGCTGAGCGACGCCATGGCCGACGATTTCCGCTGGATCTTCCCCGGAGACTGGTCCTGGAGCGGCACCTGGGAGCCGAAAGCTGTTGTGTTGGAACACCTGTTGCGGCCGTTGATGAAGCAGTTCACCGAATACCGCAGCGCCGCGGAGACGATCGTCGCCGCGGACGACCACGTCGTCGTGCAGGCCCGCGCGGAGGCCATGACCACACGCGGGGAGGCCTACGACCAGACCTACTGCTTCGTCTTCCGCGTCGCCGACGGGAAGTTGCGCGAGGTCGTCGAGTACTGCGATACGGCGTTGGTCGAACGCGTCCTCACCCGGCCCGCCTGACACCGGAATACGCGAGCGGGCGCGGGCCCCCCGCACAGGAACGCCCGGAGTCTCGGCCCCTGTGCACCCGAACGGGTCCACAGGGGCGCAACGCACTCAGACGAACGCGCGCTCGATGATCGCGCCGGTGTCGACGCCGGTGGGCAGCGTGCCGAACGCGATGCCCCAGTCGTCGCCGAGCCGCGTGGCGCAGAAGGCGTCGGCGACGGCGGGATGGCCGTGGCGGACCAGCTGCGCGCCTTGCAGCACGAGCGCCATCAGCTCGACGACCCGCCGGGCGCGGTATTCGATGTCGTTCAGATCGGACAATTCCTTGCCGACCCGGGCGATCGCGTCGTCCAGCCGCGGGTTCTCACCCTTCGCGAGCGACACTTCGTTGAAGTACGCCTCGACCGTCTCCGGCTGACGCCCCATGGCCCGCAACGCGTCCAGCGCGGCGACGTTGCCGGACCCCTCCCAGATCGACATCAGCGGCGCCTCCCGGTACAGCCGCGGCATGCCGGATTCCTCCGCATATCCATTGCCGCCCAGGCATTCCAGCGCCTCGGCCGCGTGCGCGGGCGCCCGCTTGCACACCCAGTACTTGGTGACCGCCAGGGCGATGCGCCGCAGCGCGGCCTCGGCGGGATCCTGGCCGGCCCGGTCGGTGGCTCCGGCCAGCCGCATCATCACCGTGGTCGCGGCATCGGACTCGATCACCAGGTCGGCCAGCACATTGCGCATGGCGGGCTGGTCGACGAGCGTGGCGCCGAACGCTTTCCGGTGCCGCGCGTGATGTACCGCGTAGACGGCGCCCGCCCGGATGCCCGTGGCGGAGCCGATCACGCAGTCCAGCCTGGTCATGTTCACCATCTCGATGATGGTCTTGACGCCCGCGCCCTCCGCGCCGACCAGCCAGCCCGTGGCGTTCTCGTACTCGATCTCCGACGAGGCGTTGGACTTGTTGCCCAGTTTGTCCTTGAGTCGCTGGATGCGGATCGGGTTGCGGGCGCCGTCGGGCAGCACCCGCGGCAACAGGAAGCAGGACAGGCCGCCGGGCGCCTGCGCCAGAGTGAGGAACATGTCCGACATCGGCGCGGAGGTGAACCATTTGTGCCCGACGATCCGGTAGGAGCCGTCCGGCTGCGGCGTCGCGGTGGTGGTGTTGGCACGCACGTCCGAGCCGCCCTGCTTCTCGGTCATCGACATGCCCGCGATGAGCCCGGCCTTCGTGGACGGCTCGCGCAACCCGTAGTCGTAGACCCGGGAACCGAGCAGCGGTTCGTATCTCGCCGCGAGTTCCTTGTTGTGCCGCAGCGCGGGGACCACCGCGTAGGTCATCGAGATCGGGCACATGTGGCCGGCGTCGGCGACGCCCCAGGTGTAGAACTTCGCCGCGCGCGCCACGTGCGCGCCGGGGCGGTCGTCCAGCCACGGCGCGCCGTGCAGGCCGTGCTCGACGGCGACGCGCATCAGATCGTGCCAGTGCGGGTGGAACTCGACCTCATCGATGCGGCGGCCGTAGCGGTCGTGCGTGCGCAGCACCGGCGGGTACTCGTTGGCCAGCCGCCCCCACTCCTGCGCCTGCGCACCGCCCGCGAGCGCGCCGAGCTCGCGCACCTCGGCTTCGGCCCAGCCCGCGCCCTCGCGGCGCAGGCTGTCGAGCAGCGCCGGATTGCGCGAGACGTCGAAGGGCACGATGTCGGGCGCCTGGTTGAAGACTTCATGCGTCTGCATCTGACACTCCTGGTTCCAGCCGGGCGCAGGCCGCGCCCGGGTCGCCGCGCACGCCCAGCGCGCGGATCGCGAAAGCGGTGATCTCGGGGACGACGGACTCGCCGTGCGGCGCGTCCGCGAGCGGGCCGACCAGCACCTCGCCGATCGCGCCGACCAGCGCGGCCGCGCTGATCCTCGGGTCCTGCGGCGGGAGTTCGCCCCGCGCGATGCCTTCGGCCACCGCCGATTCGAAGGTTTCGGCGAACGCCCGCCGGAAGCGCAGGCGCTCGCTGTCCACGGCCGCGTCGACCGGTTCGGCGAGCAGCACGTAGGCCAGGTTCGGGTTCTTCAGCGCGCGGCCCGCGAAGGTCTCCACCGCCGCGGTGACCCGTTCGACGGCCGTGCCGCGTGCGCCCGCCGCCGCCACGGCCGCGACCTCGCGGGCGACCACTTTCCGGAACACCGCGCGGACCAGCGCGGATTTTCCGTCGAAGCTCTTGTAGACGGTGCCGGTGGCCACGCCCGCCTCGGCCGCGACCGCCGCCATGGACAGCGCCGCGTACCCGCCACGGGACAGCACCTTGGTGGCGGCCTGCACGATCAGCCCCGCCTGGGCGTCCAGGCGGGCCTGTACAGCGGGGGTTCTGCGATAGGCCACCCAAGAAGTGAAGCACGAATTCATTTCTTCACACAAGGGTGCTTTTACGGCGTATGGTCGAGCGCGTGACCGTACTGATCGAACGCAGCGGCCCCGTGACCACCGTGATCCTGCATCGGCCCGAAGCGCGCAACGCAGTGGACGGACCGACCGCCGCCGCGCTTGCCGACGCCTTCCGCGAGTTCGACGCCGACCCCGAGGCGGCGGTCGCGGTGCTGTGGGGTGACGGCGGAACGTTCTGCGCGGGCGCCGACCTCAAGGCGCTCGGCACCGAGCGCTCCAACCGGGCGGCCGAGGACGGCGACGGCCCGATGGGACCGACCCGGATGCGGCTGTCCAAGCCGGTGATCGCGGCGGTCTCCGGCTTCGCGGTGGCGGGCGGGCTCGAACTCGCCCTGTGGTGCGATCTGCGGGTCGCCGAACAGGACAGCACCTTCGGCGTCTTCTGCCGCCGCTGGGGCGTGCCGCTGATCGACGGCGGCACCATCCGGCTGCCGCGGATCGTCGGCACCGGGCGCGCCATGGATCTGGTGCTCACCGGACGGGCGGTCGGCGCCGACGAGGCGTTGCAGATGGGTTTGGTCAATCGCGTGGTGCCCACCGGCGAAGCCCGCCGGGCCGCCGAGGCGCTGGCCGCGGAACTGGCCGCGCTGCCGCAGACCTGCTTGCGCTCGGACCGGATGTCGCTGCTCGAGCAAGAGGGGATGACCGAGGAGTCCGCGCTGCGCAACGAGTTCCGCCACGGGCTGACCGCGCTGGCCGACGGCGCGCTGGACGGCGCTCAGCGTTTCGCGGCGGGTGCGGGCCGGCACGGCGCGAGTTCCTGAGCCCGATGGGCCGCCTGAGCGTCGTCGACGAGATCTTTCTGCGCAGCCACCGCGGGCTCGGCACACCGATAGCGCTGCAAGGGCTGTGGCGCACAGCCGATCGAGTGGACCACACGCTGCTGGTACGAGTGCACGCCGCCTTGCAATCGGGACCACTGGGACGCAGGGTGATTCGCGCGCGCGTGCCGGGAGCTCGGCGGGCCTGGCGGCCGAATGTCCGCGCGTATCCGATCGATCGCGCCGAAGGCGTGCTCCCGGTCGCGGAACTGCTCGACTGGGCCGACGCGCAAGGCGCCGGACTCGATCCGGAATACGGTCCCGGATGGCGGCTTTCGACGGCGGCCTTGGACGACGGTGGTTCGGTCGTCTCCCTCACGTGCTCGCATGCGCTGGCCGACGGGCGCGCGCTGGTGCTCGCGGTGGACGACGCGCTGGGCGGCGCTCGAGTGTGCCCGCCGGAGGCCGCCGCGCGCGACTCGGACTGGTCCGACGCCCGGCGCCAATGGTCGATCGTGCTGCGTGGCACAGCGGCGGCGCTGCGCCACGGGGTACCGCGGCAGCCCGCCGCGTCGTGCCGCGACGAGCGGCCGCGCACAGCGGGCGACGCGACGCGCAGTGCGATCCTGCAATGCCCGGCCGCCGAGTGGGACCGCGTCGCCGCGCTCGACGGCGGCACAGCCAACAGCCTGTTCATCCATCTGGTCGCGACCGTGCTGTGGGACAGCGGGTTTCCCGGCGAGATGATCGAAGCCAGCCTGCCCGTCGACACCCGCGACGAACCTCGCGTCGACAACGACCTCGCCGTGACGCGCATCGCGGTCACCCGCGCCGACACCCCGGCGACGATCCGCACCCTGGCCCGTTCCGCTTACGAGCACCGCATGTCGGCGCCGAACGGAATGCCCGAAGAACTGCTCCAAGTGATTCCGGACCGCTGGGCCTACGCGTTGTCCGCAGGGGCGGGCGAACTCGACATCCTGTGCTCGAACATCGGCACGCTGCCCGCTTCGCTGCGCGCGCTCGGCCCGCACCGCTGCACCGGCGTCGCCGCCCGCGCGATACATCCCGGCCTGACCTCCGCGCGGCTGCCACGCACCAGGCTCTCGGGCTATCTGTGCCGCATCGGCGAGGACTATGTGCTCAGCTTGGTCAGCCTCGATCCGGCGCGGATCGAGTCGGCCGATGCGTTGCGTGAGCTGGCGGTGCGCGCGACGGGTTCCGCGGGCCTGAGCGCTCACGCGTGGTGAGTCGCGCTGCCGCAACCGACATGTGACCGCGTCGCCTCGGACCCTTTCGCCTCGCATCTGATAAAAGTCAATGGTCCACTCGCCTGATCCGACAATTCGGAGGATGCCGACGAGACCGGCTCCCCGGTCACGTCGGCCGACTCGCCGTGTCGGCGCGATCACCGATATGCGCCGCGCCGCCCGATACAGTTTTCCTGCCGCGCGCGCCCGGGTGGCGTCCGCGATGAACGATTTGCTGTGCGAGTCAGTCCGCGTACGAAGTTCCGATTCGATCGATACTCGACTGGAGCATGATGAACCGCAAGCATTCGCGAATCTTCGCCGCGATCATCGCGGTAGTAGTGGCCGCTACCGGCTCCTTCGCTGTTTCCGATGGCACGGCCGGGGCCGAACCAGGCGAGGCAGGCACCCGCGGGCTGCATGTGATCGCGTCGGTGGACTACAACAATGTCGTACCTGGCGGCGACGTCACATTGGGAGTTCCGTTCGCGCACGCGGTCAAGGTGTCCGGAGACTTCTCGGTCGTGTCCGACGGCCCCGCTGCGCTGCGTCGCGGACAGATCGTCGCCGGATATCTGATCGGCTGCGCGGTGGACATTTCCGACGGCATCCAGGTGTCCATCGCCGGGGCCGTCGGAGCCGAGGTCGGCTTCACGCCCGGGATCGTCATCGAATTCGGTGGCATCGATTTCGGTGAATTCGGTTTCGGCGCACCCGAGGAGAACGGGCACGGGCACCTGCCCGGTCTGCAAGCGCAATTGCCGGTCATCGTCGCTCCCACCATCGCCATCGGCGCGGACACCACCTTCGGCGTCAACGGCGAAGTCGGCGGCGAGATCACCGTCAATCTGGCCCCGGGCAGTGTGACCGCGGCGGTGATCGCGCAAGGGGAACTGGACCGAGAATCGACCTTCCCGTTCACCTTCGCGCACACGAATACCCCGCTGAATGTCAACGGATGCCTGTCCCCCGCTTCCGCGATGCCGTTCGTCACCGTCCGGGCCGAAGCAACCAACGGCATCGCGCAAACGACCGGCTATGGTCCACAATTCGTGTTCTGATTCTCTCGGGCAACGTAATCCGAGTTTGCGGACGTAATGTCCTCCCGCGAGTGGTGATTCGTCCTTCGCACCGCCGATCTGCCTCTCACGCCTGCGGAGGACAGTCGGCGGTGCGAAGTGCGTATGGGGCGTTCAGGAACCGGCGCGCTGCAGAACATCGGCGGGGACGGGGGTGCGAGGAGCCAGATCCGGGGAGTCGACGGGGGCGTCCCACACCTGACGCAGCGGGAGGACACCCGCCCAGGCCCCGCCCGCCTCGATGTCGGCCTCGTCGTCCTTGGGGCCGCCCGCACGGATCTTCACCGACGCCTCGGTGAGCTCGAGGGCGAGCACTTTGGTCGCGGCGAGTTCCTTCTTGTTCGGCGGGCGCACGCGCGACCACGAGCCGGGCGCGGCGTGTTCGACGATGACCCGCAGCGCGTGCAGGCGTTCATCGGGGTCGGTCACCTCGCGGGCGCGGCCGAGCACGACCGCGGAACGGTAGTTCATCGAGAAGTGCATGGCCGACCGCGCGTACACCACGCCGTCCACCAGCGTCACCGCCACCGAGATGTCACTCGTGAGCGCCGCGCGCAGGTTGCCCGCGCCGGTCGAGCCGTGCAGGTAGAGCGTGTCGCCGGCACGGCCGTAGGCGGTGGGCAGCACGACCGGCGTGCCGCCGAGCAGCACCCCGAGGTGGCAGATCAGCCCGGCGTCGAGCACCGCGTCCAAGTCGGCGCGGTCGGTCCTGGCGCGGTCGGTCAACCGGGTCGGCGTGCTGCGCGGCGTGGGCGAAAGCGGAGCGCGCGGGCTGGCGGTTTCGGTCATGCACCCAGCATCCGGCCGGGAGTGGCACTATCAAAGCGCCAATTCAGATCATTTTCAGCAGTCCATTTTGCGAGGGAGACCATGCTCGAGGACTTGCCCCTCGACCTCGATCGCGAGCTGGGGCAGCCGTTGTCGGTGCAGATCGCCGACCAGCTGCGCCGCGCCGCGACCGGCGGACCGCTGCGCGGCGGCGACCGGCTGCCCTCCACCCGCGCGCTGGCCGCGCGGCTCGGCGTGAGCCGCACCGTGGTCGCGGCCGCCTACGACCAGCTGCACGCGGAAGGCTGGATCAGCGGCAGACGCGGGTCCGGCACCTACCTGACCACCGCACCGGCCGCCACGCCCGCGCGCACCGACCCCCCGCCCGGCACGGACGCCGCACCGCAGCTGTTCGACCTGGCGCCGGGAGCGCCGTGCACCGACGCCATCGACCCGGCCGCGTGGCGCCGCGCCTGGCGCGCCGCGGCGGATCACTCCCCGCTCGTGCGCAAGGACCGCGCGGGCGAACCGGAGTTCCGCACGGCCGTTGCCGAACACCTGCTGCGCCACCGCGGGATCGGCGCGGGTAGCGACACCGTGCTGCTCGCCACCGCCGGAACCAGTTCCGCCGTGAGCGAGCTGGCCGCGGCGCTGCTGCGGCCGGGCGACGCCGTCGCCATGGAGGACCCGGGCTATCCGCGCGCCGCCGGGGCCTTCGCGGCGGCAGGCCTCGAGGTCGTACCGGTGCCCGTGGACGCGCACGGCCTGCGCGTCGATCTGCTGCCGTCCCGGATCAAAGCGGTGTATTGCACTCCGGCACACCAGTTCCCGCTGGGCGCGCGGATGCCCGCGGCGCGGCGGGTCGAACTCGTCGAGCATGCGCGCCGGGCCGGGATCTTCGTCATCGAAGACGACTACGACGGTGAATTGCGCTACGACACCGCGCCGCTGCCGCTGCTGGCCACCATGGCTCCCGACGTGGTCGTCCACTTGGGCACGACGAGCAAGATCTTGTCCCCCAGCCTCGGCGTCGGCTGGCTGCTCGCCACGCCGGAGATCGCCGCCGCGGTGCTTGCCCACCGGGAACGCACCGGCACCGGCCCGAGCCCGGCGGGCCAGCGCGTGCTGGTCGCTTTCGCCGCGCACGGTGATCTGGCCAGGCACCTGCGCAGGCTGCGTCGCGCGCTGCCGCCGCGCCGGGCGCTGGTGGTGACCGAGTTGCGCCGCCGCGGACTCGGGGTGCTCGGCGACGACGCGGGTTCGCACGTCGTCGTGCCGGTGGCATCGGCCGAGGCCGAGCGGCGCGTGGTGGCGGCGGGAGCCGTGCGCGGCGTCGCGCTCGACGGGCTGGCCAGATATCACCTCGGAGCGCGCCGGGAGCACTTCGGCGTCGCGCTGGGCTACACAGCACTGCCCTGGCCGCAGCTCGCCGCGGCCGTACCGAGGGCCGCCGAGTGCCTCACCCGGCCGTAGCATGGTCGGGACAGCGCATCAGCGGTCGGGCCAGGAGACGGCAGCGCAGCGTGACCAGGCATGGTCTCGCGCGCGCCGGAAAGGATGGAGCATGAGCGAACAGGACATCTTGGCACGCATCAAGGAACTGGTCGACCAGGAGCACCAGCTGCGCTCGCAAGCCACCCACGGCGAGCTGGATCCGAAGACCGAGCGCCAGCGCCTCGCCGAACTCGAAGTCATGTTGGACCAGGCCTGGGACCTGCTCCGCCATCGGCGGGCGCGGATCGACCAGGGTGAGTCGCCGGACACCGTCCGGGCGAATACCGTTGCGCAGGTCGAGGGATACCTGCAGTAGGCCCGGCGATGTCGAGCACAGCAGCCGACTACGACGTCATCGTGATCGGCGGCGGTCCCGCGGGCGAGAACGCCGCCGCCTACGCCGTCGCGGGCAGCGACCGCACGGCCGCCATCGTCGAGCGCGAACTCGTCGGCGGCGAATGCTCCTACTGGGCGTGTATTCCCAGCAAAGCGCTGTTGCGGCCGGGCCACGTCCTCGCGGCCGCGCGGGCGATGCCGGGTGTCTCGGCCACCGGTCTCGACGTCGAGGCGGTGCTGCGGCGGCGCGACGCCTTCGTGCACGATCACGACGACTCGTCGCAGGCCGAGTGGGCCCGGAACCACCGCATCGACGTGGTGCGCGGCAGCGGCCGCCTGACCGGTGTGCGTTCGGTCGAGGTCGGCGGGCGGCAGTTGCGCGCCCGGCATGCCGTGGTGCTGGCCACCGGCACCACCGCCAACGTCCCCGACGTGCCCGGCCTGCGCGCCGCGCTGCCGTGGACCTCGCGCGACGCCACCAATCTGCACGAGGTGCCACGGCGGGTCGCCGTGGTCGGCGGCGGCGTGGTGGCGAGCGAGGCCGCGACCTGGCTGGCCACGCTCGGGGCCGAGGTGACCCTGCTGGTGCGCGGCGCGGCGCTGCTGGCCGCGGCCGAGCCGTTCGCGGGCGAGCGGGTGGCGGCGGCGTTGACCGAGGCGGGGGTGCGGGTGCGCTGCCGTACCGAGCCCACCGCCGTCGAGCGTCCGGCCGGGAAGGACACCGGTGAAGGCCGCATCCACGGCGGGCCGGTGACGGTCCGGTTGCGCGGTCCCGACGGCGAATCGGCGCTCGAGGTGGACGAGATCGTGGTGGCGGCCGGACGCGCACCCGCCACCGAGGGGCTCGGCCTGGACGCCGTCGGGGTGCCCGGCGGATATGTCTCGGTGGACGACCACCTCACCGCGCGCGACGTCGAGGGGGACTGGCTGTACGTGGTCGGCGACCTCAACCGGCGCGCCGCGCTCACGCACATGGGCAAGTACCAGGGCCGGGTGTGCGGCGACGTGATCGCCGCACGGGCCGAGGGCAGGCCGCTGGACGATCCGCGCTTCGTCGCGAGCTCCGATCACGGCAAGGTGCCGCAGGTGGTGTTCACCGCGCCCGAGGTCGCCTCCGTGGGGCTGACCGAAGCCGCGGCCAGGGACGCGGGTCACACGGTCGAGGTCGTCGAACTGGACATCGCGGTGGCCGGATCGGCGTTGTCGCGCGACGACTACGCGGGTCAGGCGAAATTGGTCGTCGACAGCGCCACCGACACGCTGCTCGGGGCCACGTTCGTCGGGCCCGAGGTGGGCGAGCAACTGCACGCGGCGACCATCGCGGTGGTCGGGCGGGTGCCGCTGTCCACCCTCTGGCACGCCGTGCCAGCCTTCCCGGCGGTCAGCGAGTTCTGGCTGCGCCTGTTGGAGGCGCGGCGCCCATAGCTACCATTTGAAAATGGTGGCAACAACGGATATCGCGACCGCCGACGGAGTCGTCCGCGGTCGCCGGGGCCGCCGCGTCCTGCGCTGGCGGTCCATTCCCTACGCGGCTCCTCCGATCGGGGACCTGCGCTTTCGCGCTCCACAGCCGGTCCGTCCTTGGTCGGGCGTCCGGACCGCGACGGAATTCACCTCCGCGGCGATGCAACACCGCTCCGGAGCGCGGATCGGACCGCGCGCCTACCAGCCGACCAGCGAGGACGCGCTGACACTGAATGTCACCGCCCCCGTGACGGCGGCGGCGAACCCGCGGCCCGTGCTGGTCTTCATCCACGGCGGCGGCTACCTCATCGGCACCTCCGCACTCGGGATGTATTCCGGCGCGCGGCTGGCGGTGCGCGGCGACGTGGTGGTGGTGTCGCTGAACTACCGGCTCGGCGCGTTCGGCTACGTCGACTTCAGCGAATTCGGCACCGCCGAGCATCCGTTCGACTCGAACCTCGGATTGCGTGATCAGCTCGCGGCGCTGGAGTGGGTGCGCACCAATATCGCGGCCTTCGGCGGCGATCCGGACAACGTGACGATCTTCGGCGAGTCGGCGGGCGCGCACGCCGTGCTCGGCCTGCTGGCCACCCCGGCGGCTAAAGGCTTGTTCCATCGGGCCATTTCGCAGAGCCCGCCGGCCGACTGGGCGATCAGCACCGAGGAAGCCCGCGGCTTCGCGCGCCGCTGCGTCGCCGCGCTGGGCGCCACACCCGACACCGCGCACGCCACGCTGAGCACCGCGGGCGCCAACGACATCCGCCGCGCCGTCGATCGCACCATCGGACAGGTGGTGCGCGAACAGCCGGGCGCCTTCCCGGTCTGTCCGGTCGTGGACGGCGATTTCCTGCCGCTCTCCCCGGTCGACGCGATCACCGAGGGCTCCGCGCACCGGGTGCCGCTGATCATCGGGACGAATCGGGACGAGGGCACGCTGTTCGCCAGGTTCGCCGACGAACTGCCCACTACCGCGGACCGGCTGCGTTCGGCGCTCGGTCACTCCGCCGAAGCCGAATCCCGGATCGCCGCGGCCTATCCCGGTTATCCCCAGCCGAAGGCCGCGGTGCGAGCGGGCGGCGACTACACGTTCTGGCGTCCATCGGTCGCCGTCATGGAAGGACACAGCAGGCACGCCCCGACCTACGCCTACCGCTACGACTTCGCCCCGCGCGGGCTGCGGCTGGCCGGGCTCGGCGCGACCCACGCGACCGATCTCATCCCGGTCTTCGGCATCGGCGACACTCCGGTCGGGCGGGCCTTCACCGCGGCGGGCGGCAGGCGCGGACTGCGGGCGGTGACCGACCAGTTCCAGGACAACTGGCTGGCCTTCGCCCGCACCGGAGCTCCGCTGCCGTCCTGGCCCGCCTATACCGAGGCCAGGAGATCCACGCTGATCATCGACTACCCGACGCGCGTCGAACACGACCCGGACCGGGCGAAACGACTCGCGTGGCAGGGCGTGCGGGTGCCCACGCTGACCTGAGCCGCTATTTCAGCAAACGCGACATCCGCCGATCCGCGAGGACCTTGCCGCCGGTCTGACAGGTGGGGCAGTACTGGAAGGACCGCTCGGCGTAGGCCACCTCACGGACCATGTCGCCGCAGACCGGGCACGGCTGGCCGGTGCGGGCGTGCACCCGCATGCCGGAGCGTTTCTCGCCTTTGAGGCGGGCGGCGTCCTGGCCGACCGAGCGGCGCACCGCGTCGGTGAGCACCGTGCGCAGGGCGGTGTACAACTCGGCGACCTTGTCGGCCGGAAGGGTCTTGGTATTCGCGAACGGCGAGATCCGCGCGGTGTGCAGAATCTCGTCGGAGTAGGCGTTGCCGACGCCGGCCAGCAGCGCTTGGTCCACCAGCGCGGTCTTGATCCGCTGCGAGGTGCCCCGCAGGATATCGGCGAACTGCGCCTCGGTCAGCTCCAGCGCGTCGGGGCCGAGCCGGGCGATGCCGGGCACCGCCTTGGGGTCTGCCACGACGTACACCGCGAGCCGCTTCTTCGTACCCGCCTCGGTCAGGTCGAACGCGGGCGTCGCCCCTTCGGGGGTGAAGAAATGCACGCGCAGCGCGAGCGGGCTCTTGCCGCCCGGCTTCGGCGGCGTCGGGCTCGGCTCGTCGATCCAGCGCAGCCATCCGCCGCGCGACAGATGCGTGACCAGCCACAGGCCGTCACATTCCAGGCCGAGGAATTTGCCCCAGCGGCCCGCGCCGGTGACATCTCGACCGGACAGCGCGGTGACCGGGGGTTCGAACGTCTTGACGGCGCTCAGCGCGGCCACGTCGACGCGACCGACCACGGCGCCGACCGCATGCTCCCGGAGGAACTGAGCCAACGCCTCCACTTCCGGTAGCTCTGGCACGCGTTCCACACTACCCAGCGCCACCGACAACCGGCCGGTTCGCGCGCGGCGGACGGCTCACGCGCCGCGGCGCAGCAGGTAGATGTCCATGATCCAGCCCTTGCGGTCGCGCAACTCGGCGCGGCGGCGGACGATCTCCTCCCGCACCGCGGCCAGCGGTCCCTCGATCAGGGTCTCGTCCGGCATGCCGAGGTAGGCGCCCCACCAGATGTGCACGTCCTGCTCCTGGACGGCGGTGAACGAGCAGTCGCCGTCCAGCATCACCAGCGTGTTCTCCGCGCCGAGCCCCTCCTCGCGGAGGCGGCGGCCGGTGGTGATGCGCACCGGCTCGCCGATCCCGTGCAACACCACGCGATGCCGCGCGGCCAGCGCCTGCGCGCTGGTGATGCCGGGCACGACCTCGTACTCGAAGCTCACCGCGCCGCGGGCGAGCACCCGCTCGATCATCCGCAGCGTGCTGTCGTACAGCGCGGGATCACCCCAGACCAGGATGCCGCCGACGCCGTCGGCCGCGGCGAACGCCGATTCCAGCAGCGCCGAGCGGCGATCGTGCCAGTCGTCGACCACGTCCAGGTAGTCGGCGGGCGTCCGGTCCCGGGGCGGATCGGCGATCGGGACGATCCGGTACGGCCGGTCCAGGTGGGCCTCCAGGATCGCCGTGCGCACGTCGACCAGCTCCTGTTTCGCCTCGCCCTTGCCGATGACGAAGAACGTCTCGACCTGACGCATGGCCTTGACCGCCTGCACGGTGACCTGGTCGGGATCACCGGCGCCGATGCCGATCACATAGAGCTTGCGCATGGGCTCGAGCTTGCCAGGCCCGCGCCCGGCCACGGCGGCCAGGCGGCGCCGAGGACGCGCCCGATCGGCTCATCGCGCACGGGTGGACGACGACTAGAGTTGCCAGACGTGGCTCATGACGCGCTCGATCCGGCATCGGCTCCCGACACGCAATACGAGGATTTGCTCCGGCTGGTGCTGGCGTCCGGCACGAAGAAAGCCGATCGCACCGGCACCGGGACGCGCAGCATCTTCGGCCACCAGTTGCGCTACGACCTCTCGGCCGGGTTTCCGCTGATCACCACGAAGAAGGTGCATCTGAAGTCGATCGTGTACGAGTTGCTGTGGTTCCTGCGCGGCGACTCCAACATCGGCTGGCTGCGCGAACACGGCGTCTCCATCTGGGACGAATGGGCCGATGCCGACGGCGAGCTCGGCCCGGTCTACGGCGTGCAGTGGCGGTCGTGGCCCACGCCGGACGGCACCCACATCGACCAGATCGCCCAGGTGTTGCAGACCCTGCGCACCGACCCGGATTCCCGGCGCATCATCGTCTCGGCGTGGAACGTCGCCGAGCTGGACAGGATGGCGCTTGCGCCCTGCCACGCGTTCTTCCAGTTCTACGTGGCCGACGGCAAACTGTCCTGCCAGCTTTATCAGCGCAGCGCCGACCTGTTCCTGGGCGTGCCGTTCAACATCGCCAGCTACGCCCTGCTGACACACATGGTCGCCCAGCAGACCGAGCTGCTGCCGGGCGAGTTCATCTGGACCGGCGGCGACTGCCACATCTACGACAACCACCTCGAGCAGGTCACCGAGCAACTTCAGCGCGACCCCTACCCGTTCCCCACGCTACGGCTGCACCCCGCGCCGACGTTGTTCGACTACCGCTACGAGGACGTGGAAATAGTCGGCTACCGGCACCATCCGGCCATCAAGGCCCCGGTGGCGGTGTGACCGAGGGCCGCACGATCGGGCTCATCTGGGCGCAGACTCTCGACGGGGTGATCGGATACCGCAACACCATCCCCTGGCGGCTGCCCGAGGACATGGCGCAGTTCAAGGACGTCACCTGGGGACATCCCGTGATCATGGGCCGACGGACCTGGGATTCGCTGCCGCCGCGGTTCCGGCCGCTGGCCGGGCGACGCAACATCGTGGTGACCAGACAGCCCGACTGGTCGGCCGACGGCGCCGAGCGCGCGTCCTCGGTGCCGGAGGCGCTGGCCCGCTGCGCCCCGGACGCGGTCTGGGTCGCCGGGGGCGGCGAGATCTATCGCGCCGCGCTGGAGTTCGCGACCGATCTGCGCGTCACCGAGATCGATACCGCGGTCGAGGGCGACGCCTTCGCGCCGTCGATCGGACCGGAGTGGCAGCCCGACGACCCGGAGCGCTGGCGCACCTCGAGCACCGGTCTGCGCTTCCGTATCCGGCACTACACCCGGCAGCCGACGGCCTAGCGAAAAGCCACACCGCGCGAGCCCGGAACGCCGTCCCGACGCGCGGGCCGGTGAAACCCGGCCCGCGCCGCAGCCGACTCGGGCATACTCCTCGATATGCGGCGGCCGGACCCCGCGTCCGGCCGAACGCCTCGAGCCGTTGCCACCAGCCCGGCATCGGCTGTGGTGATCTGCGAAAGGCGGTCCATGGAAAAGAAATCGCTGACTGCGGTAGCGCGCCAGCAACTGAAGCTGGCGACCCTCGCCACGAGCGGACGCAGTTCCCAGACAATCTATGGCGGCCACACGCATACGCTGCGGCAGACGGTGGTCGGCCTGACGGCCGGGCACAGCCTCGCCGAGCACGACAACACCGGTGAGGCCACCTTGCTGGTGCTCAGTGGCACACTGATCCTGCTCAGCGGCGCCAACGAATGGAAAGGCTCGGAAGGCGACCTGATCGTGGTGCCCAAGGCGCGCCACAGCGTCAAGGCCATCGACGACGTCGCGTTCCTGCTGACCGTAGCGATGTAGCCGCCGCCACGCGGGTCCGCACCGTGGCCGGGCCGGCCGGGCGTTAGGGTGTCGATCATGGGTGAGCCGCAGCCGATCCTCGAACCGCTCACGCCGTCGGCGATCTTCTTGGTCGCCACGATCGACGAGGGCGGCGAAGCGGCAGTCCGCGACCTGCTCGCCGACATCACCGGTTTGCGCCGCTCGGTGGGCTTCCGGCTGCCCGGCGCGAACCTGACCTGTGTCGCCTCGATCGGCTCCGACGCCTGGGACCGGCTGTTCGCCGGGCCGAAACCCGCTGAGCTGCATCCGTTCCCCGGGTACGTCGGCGCCCGTCACACCGCGCCCGCGACACCGGGCGACCTGCTGTTCCACATCAAGTCCGAGGTCCAGGACGCCTGCTTCGAACTGGCCATGGCCATCGCCGACCGGCTGGCGGGCGCGGGGACGATCGTGGACGAGACCGTCGGCTTCCGCTACTTCGAACAGCGCGACCTGCTCGGTTTCGTGGACGGCACCGAGAACCCGGAGGGCCGCGCGGCCGCCGCGGCCGCGCTGGTGGGCGACGAGGATCCCGATTTCACCGGCGGCAGCTACGTGATCGTGCAGAAGTACACCCACCCGCTGGCGGACTGGCGGGCGCTGTCGGTCGAGGAGCAGGAGCGCGTGATCGGCCGCACCAAACTGGACGACTTCGAGCTCCCCGACGAGATCAAGCCCGCCGACTCGCACGTCGAGATGAACACGCTGATCGATCCGGACGGCACCGAGCGCCAGATCCTGCGCGGCAACATGCCCTTCGGCAGCGTGCGCGACGGCGTGTTCGGCACCTACTACATCGCCTACGCCGCCACGCCGAGCGTCACCGAACGCATGCTCACCCGCATGTTCCTCGGCACCGGCGAGGCCGCCTACGACCGCATCCTCGACTTCTCCGTCGCACACACCGGCACGTCGTTCTTCGCACCCACCGTCGATTTCCTCGACGACCTGCCGCCCGCACCGTGGGAGACGGCGGACGTCGCGGTGTCCGTGGACACCGACCGCGCCGGTCTCGCAAGTCCGCCCGGCACCGCCGCGCCCTCCGGCGACGGCGTCCTCGGTATCGGCTCGTTGAAAAGGAGCATCCGGTCATGAACAACCTCCATCGCGAACTCGCGCCGATCACCGCCGAGGCATGGGCGGCCATCGAGGAGGAGGCGACGCGCACGTTCAAGCGGCACATCGCGGGCCGTCGCGTCGTCGACCTGTCCGGGCCGCACGGCGTCGACTACTCCGCGGTGGGCACGGGGCGCACCACCCCGATCGACTCGCCCGATGCCGGGGTCTTCGCCCGTCAGCGGGTGGTCGCGCCGCTGGTCGAACTGCGCGTGCCGTTCACGCTCTCCCGCGAGGAACTCGACAACGTGGAGCGCGGCGCGCAGGACACCGACCTGGATCCGGTGAAGGACGCCGCGAAGAAGATCGCGTTCGCCGAGGACCGGGCGATCTTCGAGGGGTACCCGGCCGCGCACATCACCGGCATCCGGGCCGCCTCGTCCAACGAGCCGATCACGCTGCCCAGCGACACCCGGCTGGTGCCCGAGGCGATCGCGCAGGCGTTGAGCGCCCTGCGGCTGGCCGGCGTCGACGGACCGTATTCGGTGCTGCTCAGCGCCGATCTGTACACAGCGGTCAGCGAGACCTCCGACCACGGGCACATGATCCGCACGCACATCGAGCGGCTGATCCCGGAAGGGGAGATCATCTGGGCGCCCGCCATCGACGGCGCGATCGTGCTCACCACCCGTGGCGGCGACTTCGATCTGCGCATCGGCCAGGACCTGTCCATCGGCTACCTGTCGCACGACAGTACGTCGGTGCAGCTGTACTTCCAGCAGAGTCTGACGTTCCTGGTGTACACCGCCGAGGCCGCGGTCCCGCTGACCCTGTGACCGCCCCGGCCACATCTGGGAAACGACCAGATGTGCGCCGGTGCGCGGAGACGGTAGCGTGAGCCGGGAAATGCGGCACGGACAGGCAGGTGAGATGACAACGGTGCGGGCAGGTGTCGTCCCGACGCAGCGCGCAGCCCTGTACAGCGTGCTCGGCATCGTGGCGACCGTCGCCATCTGCGGCTCGTTCGTCGTGGCGTTCGGCGTGAATCGGGTATTCACCGGCCTGCTGGCCGGCGCCGTCGTCGGCATCGCCGTGCTGGCCGCGCTGTTCACCAGGGACGCCGTCGTGCTCACCGATCACGCCATCTACCGGCGCAAGCCGTGGACGGTGTCCAGCATTCCGTGGGACCGGGTGGTGGCCGGGCGATTCACCCTCGACGAGCGTGCCCGCTGGTCGCTGGCGCTGGATCTGTCCGGTGGCGACGAACCGCACGGCGAGCTGGTCCTGTTGTCCATCCCGCCGGTGGTCCGTCCGGTCGCGGGCGCTTACGACCTGCGTAAACGCGATCAGGTCATGGAGATCCGGGCGGTTCTGCGGCACAAGCGCGTTCCGGTGACCGTGCTTCCGCAGATCGCGGGGGCGTTGCAGGAACACTGGCAGATCGCGCCGCCGACGCACTGAGATCCCGGCCGCTCGGGAGCACGCGGATGCCGGACGCCGTGCGCCGGTATCGGTTACGTTGACAGACGTGTCCATGCCGAAGGGCGCCAACGTGCCCGTGCCGAGTTCCGCCGTCCGGATCGAAGTCGGCTGGCGGGGCGCGCCGGACGCCGACGCTTCCGCACTGCTCGTGGCGTCCGGGAAAGTGCGATCCGACACCGATTTCGTCTTCTACAACCAACCAGCCCACCCCTCCGGCGCCGTCCGGTACGAGGGCAAACGGCCCGGTTCGACGGTGCTGGATGTGCTGTTCGCGGACTTGACGCGGATCGAGCCGCAGATCGACGGCATCATCGTCGCCGCATCGACCGAGGGCGGCGCCGTCGGGCTGCTGGACGGGCTGTTCGTGCGAGTCGTCGAGGTGGGCAGCGAATCCGAGGTGGCCCGCTTCGACAGCATCGGCGCGACGAGCGAGACCGCGGTGGTGCTCGGCGAGCTGTACCGGCGCGACGGTGGGTGGAAGTTCCGCGCGGTGGGCCAGGGTTACACCTCCGGGCTGGCCGGGCTGGCCACCGACTACGGGATCTCGGTGGACGAAGCGCCCGCCCCGCCGCACGAGTACGCGCCACCCCCACCGCCGCCCGCGCCATCGCACGAGTTCACCCCGCCACCGCCGCCGACCGGGGCGGTGCCGCCGGAGCCGGGCCGCAGTCAGTCCGCGCTGCCACCGCTCACCCCCACGGCGGAACCGAACTTGCGCACTTCGCCGGAGGTTCCGCGAGCGGGCGGATTCGTCCCGCCTGAGGCAGGATCGGCCGATTCCGCACCGAGTCCCTCCGATCCTTCCGGCGCGTCCTGGCGAAGCCATGCGGCACCGCCGCACGGTCAGCACGCCCCGGCGGGCGGGTACCCGGCTCCCTCCGACTGGCCCGTGGCTCCGCAGTATCCGACGCCGGGCGGCTCCACGGCACCGCCGGACCACCCCACGCCACCGCCGGGCCAGTACACACCGTCGGCGGGTCGGTATGGGGCACCCCACATAAGCCCGCCTCCACCAGTCCGTTACGCGCCGCCCGGCCGGTACCCGGCGTCGGGGCAGTACCCGCCGGCTCGCATGCCCGCGCCTGCGGCGGGACAGCCGGTTCCGCCGGGCGGCAACGCTTCCGGGGCGCAACCTTCCGGACGACTCGCGCTGACGAGAGAGTCCCCCTCGGTGTCGCTGATCGCGCACGGCGCGAACTCCGGCATCATGCGGATCAATCTGAACTGGACCGCATCCGGCATCTCGGGTCCGGCCGCTTTGGATCTCGACCTGTGCTGTTTCTGGGAACTGGCGGATGGGCGCAAGGGGGACATCCGTCCGGTCGGCGATTTCGGATCGCTGGAGCGGCCGCCGTTCATTCGATTGGACGCGGACGACCGTTCCGGGGCGAGCGCCGCCGGGGAGAACCTGGAGCTCGATCTCGGTCACGCGGCCGCGTTCCGCCGAATCCTGATCTTCGCCACGCTGTACGACGGCGCGGACGACCTCCGGGGTATCCGGGTGACCGCGACACTGTACCCGGCGAGCGCCCCGCCGATCGAACTGAGCGTCGACGGTTGCGCGGACGGATCCCGGGACGTGGTGCTGGCGCTCGTCGAGAACACCGGTGCGGAACTGGTGGTACGCCGGGAGGGCCGCTTCGTCCCGCCGCCGTCGAACCGGCCGCGCTGGGGCGTGACCGAGGTCGACAAGGCATACGGCTGGGGGCTGGACTGGGTCCGGGGTACCGGCAAGTCCTGAGCTTCAGGAGGCCGGCGACGTGATCCGGTCCAGCAGCACGACCGCCTCGGCTCGCAGGGCGTCGAGATCGCCGGGCCAGCCGAGCGTGCGCAGCACCGCGGCCGGGATGGTCCGCTCCGCGTACTTCGGCGCGGCGCCCTCGTCCGAGCGGATGCCGATCACCGTCTCCACCAACCGGAACGGCAGCGATTCGGCGCCCGGCACGCTCGCCGCACTCCCCTCGGCCAGCACCTGCGCGGCCAAAGCCTCGTAATGTCCGCGCAATTCGTCGCGGCGCAGGCGGAACGCGGCGAAGCGCTCGGTCCGCAGTTCCGGCAGCAGGTACAGCGCACCCAGATTCCAGCGCGACGCGCACAACTGCCGCACGTCGAACAGCGCCAGCGCGTACAGGCGGACCGGCGCGGGCTCGCGCTGCGCGCGCAGCCGTTCGGCCAGCTCGATCGGCGCGGCCACGGTTTCGGCGAGCAACGCGTCGAGGATGTCGTCCTTGGCCGCGAAGTGGTGATACAGCGAGGCCTGACGGATGCCGACCGCGTCGGCGATCGCGCGGGTGGAGGTGTTGGCGTAGCCGTTGGTGGTGAACAGTTCGCCTGCGGCGTCGAGGATTTCGGCGCGCGGCGTGGATCCGCGTCGGCGGCGCTGTTCGACGCGCGGCCGTCCTGGACCGAGGTTTGCCACGGGCCCATTCTGGCAGGTCGGCGCGCGGACGCTCCGGTGCGGTCGGCGTCCGCTCGAGCACGGTGCGCGGCCCGGTGCGTTTTCTGTCACTTGATAGAAATAAGGGCAACACAGAAGTTACCGGGGGACGCGGAAGCGATACACGCAGGTCACCGAAAGAGCGATCGCGACCGCAAAACTATCGTCTGATAGTTATTGGTCGCACGCCGAAGGACCGCTCATGGCAACCACGCTCGCCCCGACCCCGCCGCCCGATCTCACCGGTGACAGCGCCGACCTCGCCCGGTTCGGCTACCAGCCCGTACTGCACCGCAAGCTCGGCCGCTACGCCTCCTTCGCGGCCGGCTTCTCCTTCGTCTCCATCCTGACCACGATCTTCCAGTTCTTCGGCTTCGGCTATTCGTTCGGCGGAGCCGCCTTCTTCTGGACCTGGCCGATCGTGTTCGCCGGACAGTTCCTCGTGGCGCTCAACTTCGCCGAACTGGCCGCGCGCTACCCGATCTCGGGGTGCATCTACCAATGGTCACGACGGCTGGGCGGTGAACTCGTCGGCTGGTTCGCGGGCTGGATGATGATCATCGCGCAGATCGTCACGGCCGCCGCGGCGGCGATCGCGCTCCAGGTGGTGCTGCCCTCGATCTGGAGCGGATTCCAGCTCGTCGGCGCGGACACCGCGCTCACCTCGCCGTCCGGCGCGACCAACGCCGTGCTGTTGGGCAGCATCCTGCTCGTGGTCACCACGCTGATCAACGTCCTCGGCATCGACCTGATGGCGCGGATCAATTCGATCGGCGTCACCGTGGAGATCGTCGGCGTGCTCGCGATCATCGCGCTGTTCTTCACCACCGCCGAGCGCGGACCCGGCGTGGTGCTGCGGACCGATCAGGCCGCGCCGGGTCCCTATTGGGCCGCGTTCCTGGTGTCCGGGCTCATGGCGGCCTATGTCATGGTCGGATTCGATTCCGCGGGCGAGCTTTCCGAGGAGACCAAGAACCCGCGCCGGGTCGCGCCCCGCACCATTCTCACCGCGCTGTCGATCTCGGCGCTGGGCGGCGGGCTGATGCTGCTGGGCGCGCTGATGGCCGCGCCGAGTCTGTCCGACGGCGCGCTGGCCTCCGACGGCCTCGCCTACGTGCTCACCGCGAAACTGGACAGCCCGGCGGGCAAGGTGCTGCTCGGCTGCGTGGCGGTCGCGATCACCGTGTGCACCTTGGCGATCCAGACCGCGGGCTCGCGGCTGATGTTCTCCATGGCGCGCGACGGCAAGCTGCCGTTCGCCGCCCGGCTCGCCGCGGTGCACCCGCGGTACGGCACGCCGGTGTTGCCCGCCGTCGTGATCGGCGTCCTCGGCATCGGCCTGCTGGTGCTCAATCTCGGCAACGCCGCGATCTTCGCGACGCTGGCGAGCGTCTGCATCGTGACGCTGTATCTGGCCTATCTGCTGGTGACGGTGCCACTGCTGGTCCGCCGGTTCACCGGTCTGCCCGACGCGGGCACCGACGCGCGGCTGTTCGGTCTGGGGCGGTTCGGTATTCCGGTCAACGCGCTCGCCGTGATCTGGGGCGTCGCGATGGTGGTGAACCTGGCCTGGCCACGGGCCGAGGTCTACACCCCGGACGGCGGCGGCTGGTGGATGCTCTGGGCCGCACCGCTTTTCGTGTCACTGGTGCTCACCATCGGTGTCCTGGTGCACCGGTTCGTGGTCGGCTGGTCGCGTCCGGTCGCGAACGCCGAACCCGCACCGCAACCGGCCTGAACGCCCGATGCGGCGGTGCCCTGCCCGCACCGCCGCCTACGCCGACGAACCAGCATCCGAAAGGACACACCGTGACAAGCACTGCGGACACCTCCGGCGCGCGAGCGCACGCACGGGCGCAGGCCGCGGCGGCGGCGATCGCGACACCCACGCTGCCCGCCGAGATCGACTCCGCGCGAATCACCTTCGCACAGCGGATCCCAGCGGGCGGATACGCGAACATCGCGCTCGGGCGCGGCACCCGCGTCCGCCTGTCCGATCCCGCCGGCGCGGCCTGCGCGCACCTGCTCCTGGTGCGCACCGACGCGCCATGGGAGCGCCTGAATGTCGCCGACACGGTCAAGGTGCCGTGGCAGGCGTACCTGGGCAGCGGTCATCCGCTGCTGTCGGACCAGGGCCGTGTGCTGGCCACCGTGCTCGCCGACACCTCCGGCCACCACGACGCACTCTGCGGGCCGACCGGCCGTGCCCGCCATTCGCTGCGCCTGGCCGGCGCCAAGCACGGCCTGGAACCCCGAGACATCGGGCCGACGGTCTCGTTCTTCCGCGGCGTGCGCGTGGAGCGCGACGGCGCCCTCGTCCCGACCGGCAGCGCCGCCGCGGGCTCCTCCGTCGATCTGCTCGTGCACCTGCCGGTCACCGTGCTGGTCGCCAACTCCACGCACCCGCTCGACGACCGGCCCGGGACGGACCTCGACGTCGTCGCGTGGACCGCGCCGGAAGACCTCGCCGCACCCGGCAGCGACGACCCGGAGTATCGGCGGGCCGTGCAGAACACCGAACAAGCGTGGGCGGCCGCCCTGACCCTGGAGGCAATCGCATGACCACGGCCCGCGCCATCGTGCTCGACGAAACCGTCCCCGCCCGCTCGCCGTGGTCGGCGGTGGTCCGGGCGGGCGAGTACCTGGAGATCATCGATCTGCACGGCAACCAGGCGGTGGACTGCCTGCTGTACTCGGCGGCCGACCACTCCGACCGCTACAGCGCCCAGGCCACCGTCACCGCGCAACGCAACATCTTCCTCACCGCCGGGAGCGTGCTGCTGACCGACGCGGGGACGGCGCTGATGACCGTGGTGGCCGACGAGGTCGGCAACCACGACACCATCGCGGGCGCCTGCTCGCAGGAGTCCAACACGTTGCGCTACGGGCACCACACCCGCCACCAGCACGCCTGCGTGGAGAACTTCCTCACCGAAGCCCTGCGCTGGGGCCTGGGCAAACGCGACCTGGTGTCCAACATCAACTGGTTCATGAACGTTCCGGTGGAGACGGACGGCACGCTGGGCATCGTGGACGGATTGTCCGCGCCGGGCAAGCGGGTCACGCTGCGCGCCGAGATCGACACGCTGGTGCTGGTCTCGAACTGCCCGCAGATCAACAACCCGTGCAACGGTTTCGAACCGACGCCGGTGCGCATGGTGGTGTCGCGATGACCGTCGCCGCACTACCGCTCGCCGCGACGGCGCAGCCCGAACCGGCGCGATCCGGTCGAGTCGAGGTGGTTCGTCCAGGCATGCTCACCACCGTGCAGGACTGGCCGGGGCGGGTCGGATACTGGCATGTCGGCGTGCCGCCGTCGGGACCCATGGACGATCTGTCCTTCCGTCTGGGCAATCGCGCGCTCGGCAACGAGGAGGGCGCCGCCGGACTGGAATGCACCCTCGGCGGCCCCGCGCTCCGGTTCACGGCGGCCACCTGGGTCTGCGTCACCGGAGCACCGGCGGAGGTGACCGTCGACGGTGTCGCGGTGGCGCAGTGGCGAACCGTGCGCGTGCCCGCGGGCGGCGTGCTGGACGTCGGCGCGGTGCGCGGGCCGGGCATGCGCTGCTACGTGCTCATCGCGGGCGGCATCGACGTGCCCGAATACCTCGGCAGCGCCGCCGCCTTCACCCTCGGCCGATTCGGCGGCGGCACCGGCGGCGCGCTGCGCACCGGCGCGTCGCTGGGGCTGGGCGTGCCCCACGGCCGGGTCGCCACCGCCGTGCCGATGGACGAACAACCCGTGCTCACCCGCCGCTGGGAACTCGCGGTCACCGAGGGTCCGCACGGCGCGCCGGAGTTCTTCACGCGCGCCGACTTCCAGACCGTCCTGGGCACCGACTACGAGGTGCACTTCAACTCCGACCGCACCGGCGTCCGGCTGATCGGGCCGAAGCCGGAATGGGCGCGCACCGACGGCGGCGAGGCGGGACTGCACCCGTCCAACATCCACGACACCCCGTATTCGGTCGGCGCGCTGGACTTCACCGGCGACACGCCCATCCTGCTGGGTCCGGACGGGCCGAGCCTCGGCGGCTTCGTCTGCCCGGTCACCGTTGTCGCGGCCGACCGCTGGAAGCTCGGTCAGCTGTCCCCCGGTGACCGCGTGCGGTTCGTCCCGGTGCGCGGCGACCGCGCCGCCTCGATCCGGGAACTCGGTCCCGCGCGCCGCGCCGGTTGGCCGACGGTGCTGTCCACAGGCGGCGACGGCGACGACGGGGTGCTGCGCCGCGCCGAGGCCGACGACGAGACCGCGGTGACCTACCGGCGCGCGGGCGACGACGGGGTGCTCGTCGAATACGGCGCCATGATGCTGGATCTCGGTTTGCGCGCCCGTGTGCACGCTCTGCACCAGCACCTGCTCGCCGCCGGGGTGCGCGGCGTGACCGAGCTGACCCCCGGCATCCGGTCGTTGCAGATCCGGGTCGACCCGCACGTGCTGTCGGTGCCCGTACTGCTCGAGCTGCTCGCCGAGTCGGAGGCGCAGCTGCCCGCCTCCGATCGGCTCGTGGTGCCCAGCCGGGTGGTCCATCTGCCGCTGTCCTGGGACGACCCGTCCACCCGCGAGGCGATCACCCGCTACATGCACGGTGTGCGCGCCGACGCGCCGTGGTGCCCATGGAACATCGAGTTCATCCGCCGCATGAACGGCTTGGCTTCCGTCTCCGACGTCTACGACACCGTGTTCGGGGCCGAGTACCTGGTTCTCGGCCTCGGCGATGTCTACCTCGGCGCGCCGGTGGCCACCCCCACCGATCCGCGGCACCGGCTGGTGACCACGAAGTACAACCCCGCCCGCACCTGGACGCCGGAGAACGCGGTCGGCATCGGCGGCGCGTATCTGTGCATCTACGGAATGGAGGGGCCGGGCGGCTATCAATTCGTCGGGCGCACCACCCAGGTGTGGAATCACCGGGCCGGTGCGGCGCCGGGAGTCTCCCCTGGCGCGGACCGTGCCGCGTCAGGAGCCGAAACACCCTGGCTGTTGCGTTATTTCGACCGCATCCGCTGGTATCCCGTCGAGGCGGAGGAACTCCTCGACCTGCGTGCCGATTTCGCGGCGGGCGACGTCCGGGTGCGGGCCGAGGACGGCGAATTCCGCCTGGCGGACTACCGGGCCTTTCTCGCCGAGAACGCCGCGTCCATCGAGTCGTTCCGCGCGAAGCAAGCCGAAGCCTTCACCGCCGAACGGAATTCCTGGCGCTCGGCGGGTGAATTGTCGGGGTGAGGTGCGAGCGCGGGTCGCGGTCGTTCACCTGGTTCAGGCCGGAACGGCGGCGACGGCTTCGATCTCGCACACGGCGCCCGGCACCGCGAACCCCGCCACCTGCACGACGGTGATCGCGGGCGGGTTCGGGCGGCCGCCCCACACCTCGCTGAACGCGGCGAATCCCTCCTGCATCGATTCGCCTTCGCGGACCAGGATGGTCCACTTCACCACGTGCTCGATCGACGCGCCCGCGGCGGCCAGGCAGGTCTGCAGATTGGCCAGGGCTCGGCGGGTCTGTTCGGCCACGCCGGGACCGACCACGCGACCGGTGGCGTCCACGCCGTTCTGTCCGCCCACGTAGATCGTGTCCGCCGCGGCCGACACCCGGACGACCTGGGTGAAAGCCGGGCTGCTGTGCAGAGTTTCGGGATTGATGTGCGTGATCGTCATGCGAGCACTGTAACCAGTTAAACTGGTGTCATGCAATCCCGCGCCAGCCTGCCCCCCGACCTGCGCCGCCGCTTCCGCACCGGACGCGCCGCCCTCGATCTGGTGCACACCGGAGGCGAGGGCGAGCTGGCGGCGTGGGAGATCGTGCACACCGTCGCGGACCTACGCCGCTTCCTGGGGGTGATCCTCGAACTGGACGAGCCGGCCGCCGCCGAATCGGATCTGGCGACGATGCGGACCCTGCGGGCCGCGATCACCAGCGCGGCGTACGGCTTGGCCGCCGGAACAGCGTTGCGCCCGGCGGACGTCGCGGCGATCAACGCCGTAGCCGCGCAGCCCCCGCTGATCCCGGAACTGCGGACCGACCGCAGCGCGGGCTATGCGCGACCGACGGCGGCCGCGGCGTTGTCCACGCTCGCCCGGGACGCCGTCGACCTGTTCTCCGGCCCGCTGTCCGGTCGCATCCGCGTCTGCGCCGCCGACGACTGCGGCCTGCTGTTCGTCGACGCGTCGCGTCCCGGCCGCCGCCGCTGGTGCTCGATGGACCGCTGCGGCAACCTCAGCAAGGTCCGCCGCTACCGCGGGCAGGACTGACCCGCGCCACGAGTGTCACAGTCCGTACCCGCACGTCGTCGTCTCGATGACGGCGATGGGAACACCCATCGGCACCGACGAGATCGGAGACAGTCATGACCGCGAAGGTTCTGGTCACCGGCGGCACCGGCACCCTGGGCCGCGAGGTGCTGCCCCTGCTCCGCGAAGCGGGCGCCGACGTGCGCGTGCTGAGCCGCACCGAACGCCCCGCGCACGACGGCGTCGAATTCGTCGCGGGAGACCTGCTGCGGGACAAGGGCGTCGATGCGGCGGTGGCAGGCGTGGGCACCATCTTGCACCTGGCGGGCGACGCGAAAGGCGACGACGTGGCCACCGCGAACCTGCTGCGGGCGGCGTCGGCCGCCGGTGTCGGGCACATCGTCTACATCTCGGTGACCGCCGCGGAGCTGCTTCCGCTGACCTACTTCCGCGCGAAGTTCGCCGCCGAGCAGGCCGTGGCCGCGTCGGGCATCCCCTACACCACGCTGCGCGCGGCGCAGTTCCACGACTTCGTGCCGAAGCTGGTGGACACGATGCTGAAATCGCCGGTGCTGCCGATCCTCGGCGGGGTGCGCCTGCAGCCGGTGCATGTGCGCGAGGTGGCGGCGCGGCTGGCCGAGCTGACGGTGGGCGCGCCCGCCGGGCGGGTGGCGGATCTGGTCGGACCCGAGACCATCGGCATGCGCGAGCTGGTCCGGGACTATCTGGCCACGCTGGGCAAGAAGCGCGCGCTGCTGACCATGCCGTTGCCGGGCAAGGCGGGCCGGGTGTACCGCGCGGGCGAGAACCTGATCACCGACGGAGCCGATGTCGGCAAGCTGACCTGGGCTTATTACCTCGCCGAGCGAGCAGGCGCGGTCCGGGCAGGATGATCGTGGACAACGATCACCGTCTTTCCCTGGGCGTGTCCGTCGGCGACGTGGCCCACCGCCGCGGCGGCCGCGACCAGGGGATGGCGGCGTTCGATCACCGGGCGCAGCTTTCCCTCGGCGGCGAGCCCGGCCAGGAACTCGAGATCCGCCCGGCGCGGCCGCATGAGCAGAGGCCGCATGGTCTGCCTCACCACCAGGCCGGTCAGCATCACCTTGGCGACCCACACCAATGGTCCGACCCAGTCTCCGCCGGGCGCCCCCGCCGAGGAGACGAAGACGCCTTCCGGCGCGAGCACCCGGCGGCAGGCGGTCAGCGCTCGATTGCCCACCAGATCGAGTAGCACGTCGTAGCGGCCCGGCTCGCGCGTGAAATCCGCGGTGGTGTAGAGGTGCTGCTGCGCCATCCATGGGCGACCGGGCTGATCGGCACCAGGGTCAACGTCGGCCCGGCCATGCTGCGCTACATCGACGCCACCGTCGGCTGCCTGCGCGAGGCGGGTTTCTCGCTGCCCGAAGCAGACCGCGCCTGGAACGCGCTGGACAGTCACCTCTACGGCTTCACCTTGCAGGAGTTGAACTTTCCGCTGCAACCGGCCGAATACTCCTCCGCCGCCCAACAGTTCTTACCGCTCATCCCCGCCGCGGAGTATCCGCACATGAACGCGCTCGCTCAGCTGGTGATCGACGGAAAGCACTCGGGTATCGCCGATCGGGTTCGGCCTGGAACTGATCCTGGACGGCCTGGAACGACTGCTCACCGAGAAACCGGACTGACACTCAGTCCACCCGGAACGTCGCCTCCGGATTGGAGGTGTCCCGCACGATGCGCAACGCCTCGGACAACGCGGCGAGCTGCTCGGGCGTGAGCAACCCGATGAGCCAGTGGTCGACGGCGGCGAGATAGTCCGGCAGCACCTGCGCGAGCCGCGCCGCGCCCGCTTCGGTGAGCACCGCGTAGGCGCCACGCCGGTCCCCGGGATCCAGCTCGCGCACCACCAGCTCGCCGCGCGCCAGGCGATCGACCAGCCGGGTGACGCCGCTGGTGGACAGCGCGGTCTGCACCGCCAGTTCCGACATGCGCAGCCGTCGCCCCGGCGAACGGCTCAGCCGCAGTAGCGCATTCACATCCAGCCCGGACAGGCCGTGCGCCTTCCACACCGGCTCCAGCTTGGCGACCACGCCGGCGTACGCCTCGAAGAACAGGCCCATCGTCGTCAGACGCGGATCGTCGAACAGCTCGTTCACGTCCATGCGGCGAATCTACCCGGATTGTTGCCGCGCGGATAGTTGACACGAGGAATATGTTGGGAGTAGAAATATGCATACGCATTATTCCTCGTGGCAAGTAATGGAGGCCCCCATGTCGTCGACTGCCTGGATCGCCGGATTCCGCACCGCCGTGATCCGTCCGGACGAGCAGATCAAGTTCGCCGAGTCGCGCGCCTTCCGCGACCAGACAGTGCGCCAGGTCCTGCACCTGGCGGGCGGCGGTTCGCACGTGCGGATCGGGCTGACCAACCGCTATGGGACGGCGCCGTTGACGGTCGGCGCGGCACGGGTCGCCTTACGCAAGACGGGCAGCGAGATCGTCGCCGAGACCGACACCGCACTCCGGTTCGGCGGCGCCGAGCAGGTCGTCGTCCCGGCAGGCGGCGAAGTGTTCAGCGACCCGGTGGAACTGGCCGTCTCCGCGGGAACGGATCTGGCGTTGAGCCTCTACCTCCCCGGACCCACCGAGGTGGCGACCTTCTCGCACCAGCCCGCCGAAACGGCGTACATCGCGGACGGCGACGTCGTCTCCGAGGCCGCGCTCGGCACCGTCGAGGAGGTTCCCGTCCGGTTCTACGTGGCCGGCGTCGACGTGCTCGCGCCCGCGGGAACCCCGGTGGCCGTGGCGTTCGGCGATTCCTGGTTCGAAGGCGTCGGCACCACGCTCGGCGCCAACCGGCGGTCGGTGGACGTCCTCAACGCGCGACTGGACCGCGGCTGGGTGGTCAACCAGGGCATCGCGGGCAACCGGCTGCTGACCGACCAGGTGGGCGAGTCCGGCCTGGCGCGCTTCGACCGCGACGTGCTGGAGGTTCCCGGTGTGACCAGCGTGCTGATCAACTTCGGCATCAACGATCTGAGCCTGGGGGGCATGCTGGAGCAGCCACCGGCGACCGCCGACGAACTGATCGCGGGCTTCACGACCCTGGCGCGGCGAGCCCACGCGGCGGGGCTCACCGTCCACGCCGCCACCATCGGCCCCTACGCCGGCGTCATCTACGAAGGCCTGCACGTCGAGGTGGCGCAGCCCGCCCGTCGGCGGGTGAACGAGTGGCTGCGCGGCACCGATGTCTTCGACTCGGTATTCGACGTGGCGCGGGCGGTGGAGGACCCACAGCGTCCCGGCTTCATCCGTCCCGAGTTCGACAGTGGCGACGGCATGCACCTCAACGACGCCGGGGCTCGGGCGATGGCCGAAACCGTCGACGTGGCAGCGCTTTCGGCGGACGACCGCGCCGCTAGGGCCGGAGCCCGCGCAGCATGATCTCGACGCCACCGCGGAATTCGTCGTCGGCCGACATGGTCTTGGCCTGCCCTGCGGTCTGCGCCAGATGCGGATACTGCTCCGCGGGCAGGTCGGCAAGCACGATCGTCCCCTGCCCGCGCAGCGGGGCGTAGTGCTTGTTCTGCAAGTAGCCGATCAGGAAGGCGACCAATGTGCGCTGGGCTATGACGCGGGCACGGCCGGTGAAACCACCCTCGGTGAGCACCGCGAGCATCGTTTCCATGACGCGCAGCGATTCGACCGACGACTGCCGACGCCGCAGCACGATCGGCACGGCAGCCGGATGGGCCGAGAACCCGTCCCGGATATTCGCCATCAGCGCGGTCGCCCGCTCCCGCCAGTCGCTTCCCTCCGGCAACGACGTGTCGATCGATGCGAACACCTGATCCGCCACCAGGACCTCCAGTTCGTCGCGGTCGCGGACGTAGCGGTACAGGGCCATGGTGGCCATGCCCAGTTCCTTGGCCACCGCACGCATGGTCAGGGCGGACAACCCTTCGCGATCGAGCACGGCGAGGGCCGCCGCGGCGAGATCGGCGGTGGTCAGCGAGCGGGGGCGGGGCACGGATTGACAGCGTACGCGTTACGCGCATACTGGTCGTAGGTGTACAAGGTACACCTACGAAAGGAGCCCCCGATGTCGCTGCCGACCGCTGTCTCGGACCGGACGCTGATCACCGTCTCCGGTGCGCGGATCCCGGTGCCGGACCCGGATCGCCTGATCCATCTGCAATTCCGGCGGTTCGCCGGATGCCCGGTGTGCAACCTGCACCTGCGCTCGATCGTCACGCGTCACGCGGAGATCACCGCCGCGGGCATCCGCGAAGTCGTCGTGTTCCATTCCAGCGCGGCGGAATTGCGCAAGTACACCGCCGAACTGCCGCTGGACGTGATCGCAGATCCGGAGCGGAAGCTCTACCGCGAATTCGGCGTCGAGACCTCGCCCCGAGCGTTGCTCGACCCGCGCGGCTGGCCCGCCATCCTGCGCGGCGTGGCCCACGATGCCTACGCGGCGCTGCGCCGCAAGCAGGCCGCACCGCCGACCGCGCCCGCGGGCGGCAGTCTCGGATTGCCCGCCGATTTCCTGATCTCCCCCGACGGACGCCTGCTCGCCGCGAAATACGGCACGCATGTCTACGATCAGTGGTCGGTCGACGAACTCCTCGCGCTCGTTCCGGCGGAGCGGCACGTATGAGAATTGCCGAAAGCCCCGTCGCGGCGCGGGCATTCGCGCTGGTTCCCGGTGGCTTGCTCGCCGGAGCGTTCGGCTATGGGGCAGTCAACGTGCTCTACGCGTTCCGCAGAGTCCCGTTGGACGTGCGCTTCACCTTCCACACCGCACTGATGAGCGTGAACGGTGTGGTCATGCAATCCCTGATGGGCCTGACCATCCTCGGCACACTGGCGCCGGCCATCCGCTCCACCGGCCGATTGCGCCTGCTCGCCGCTACCGCGAGCGCGCTCGCGGTAGCGGCCTTCCTCATCACCCGCCTCGGCAACGTCCCGATCAACCAGCAGATCAAGGTATGGGCGATCAGCGGCCCCCCGGCCGACTACGCCGAAATCCTCAGCCGCTGGGAGGTATTCCACTTCACGCGCACCGCGTGCGCGCTGGTGTCCTTCCTCCTCGTCGTGGCGACGACGCTGCTCCCCGCGAAAGAAGCCCGCCCATGATGACAGTGGAACTGTTCGTTTCCGACCGCACTTGGACCGCCGACCGCAAACGCGCCCTCGCCGAACGCGTCTTGCGCGACCTCACCACCGAACCGGCCGCACCGGACGCGGTGCTGGCCAAAGCCCGTGAACTGACCCATGTACTGGTGCGCGACGGCGAGGTGTGGGCGACCGGCGGCCCCGCCCTGGACGACGCGTCACGCTACCTGGCGCGCATCACGGTGCCCGGATCCTGGGCCAACAACAGCGAGTTCGGCCGCCATGTCATCCCGCTCGTCACCCATGCCATCGCCGAATGCGAGGCGGACCCCGCCCGCTTGACCCGCGGGCCGCACTGTGTGGTCCAGATCGTCGGCTTGCGCGAGAACAACCTCGGCGCCTTCGGCCGCCCCCTCACCACCACCGAGATCACCAAACTGATGACGGAGGACTTCCGCGCCTCCGGCGACCGGCCCGAAGCCCCGGAAGGCCACGCCATCGACCCCGTCTGCGGCATGACCGTCGACCTCTCGACCGCCCGCTTCACCCTCACCCACGACGGCATCGACTACGCCTTCTGCGCCCCGGCTTGCCGCAAAGTCTTCACCGAAGACCACGCCGTCCCGCACTGAGCAGGACAACCGCGAGTGGCACACGGTGGAGAGCTCTCTCGCACTCTGCCTCGACCACGTGCCATTCGCGGGTCCCGTTACGTCGGCGAAGTGGTGCGAGGCTGACGGTCAGGCCCGTTCCGTGCGCCGCGCGGGCTCGGCCGGAGTTCTCCTGCCGCGCAAATGATCCACGCCGAAGGCGAGCGCGGAGGCGAGGACCGCGACGGCGCCGATCACAGCGGCCAGGCCGATCATGGAGTTGAGCCCGTCGATCGAGGCAGAGGCCGCGATGTGCGACAGGTCCGACGCGATCGGCTGGAACTGCGCGGGCAGCCCGTCGGCCACCGAGCGCCCCGCGCCGGAGCCCGCCGCCTCCAGGAACTGCTCACGCGGTCCCGGCGGGACAGCGCCGGGTAGCGCATCGAGCCCGTCGGCCGCGGAACCGCGGGCGGCGTGGTTGAACATCGCGCCCAGCCCGGCCACCCCGACGGCGAGACCGACCTGCCGGAGGGTGCCGAAGGTCGCGCTGGCCATGCCCGCGTTCTCGTCGGAGGCGAAGGTGAGCGAGGCGGCCTGGTTGACGGCCGTGATCGCGCCGAGGCCGAGGCCGCCGATCACCAGTCCCGGCAGGAAATGCGTCCAGGAGTCGCCCGCATCGAAATCGCCGATCAGCCAGGTGCCCAGCGCGACGAAGGCCATCGTGACCGGCAGCGAGACCGCGAACGGAATCCGCTTCGCGAACACCATCGCCAGCGGCGCGCTGATCAGGGCGGCCCCGCTCACCGGCAGCAACCGCAGTCCCATCTGCAGCGGCGTGTAGCCGAGCGTGTTGATCATGAACACCGCCAGGTAGTTGCTCGCGGCCATCAGCGTCGCCATATGGCCGATCGAGACGACGGCCGTGCCGGTGAAGCCGCGTTTGCGCACCATGGACACGTCGAGCAGCGGGTGCTCGGCCTTGAACTGCCAGGCTACGAACCCGGTCAGCAGCATCGCCGCCGCGGCGCCGAGCCCTAGCACCGTGCCCGAGGTCCAGCCCAGCGCGTTGCCGCGGGTCAGCCCGAAGACACCCGTCACCAAGCCACCGGTGAGCAACAACGAGCCCGGCCAGTCGGCCTTGCGCCCAGCCATCCGCGCCGACTCGGGCATCCGGAGCAGAGCGAGCACGCCGAGGACGATGCCGATCGGGACGTTGACGGTGAAGATAGAGCGCCAGCCGAACTGGGTGACCAGCGCACCGCCGAGCACCGGCCCCGCCACGGTCGCACTCGCCATGACGGCCCCGTAGACGCCGATCGCCTTCGCACGCTTGGCCGGGTCCGGGTAGGCCACCGCGAGCAGCGGCAACGCCGTCGCGAAGATCATCGCCGCGCCGACGCTCTGCACGGCCCGCAGGATGTTCAGCTGCAGGATGGTGCCGGCCAGCGCCAATGCCAGCGACGACGCCGTGAAGACCGTCATGCCCGCCAGGAACAGCCGCTTCCGGCCGAACCGGTCGCCGAGCGTGGCGAAGCTCAGCAGCAGGCCCGCCATCGGAATGGCGTACGCGTCGATGACCCACTGCAGTCCGTCGATGGACGTGTCGAAGTCTCGGCGGATGTCGGCCAGCGCGGCGGAGACCACGGTCAGGTCGAGCATCATCATGAAGATGGCCCCGCTGACCAGGAACAGCACCAGCCGCGCGCGCAGCGGACTTGCGGAAGAGCCGTCCGGCTTGCCGCCGGACGAGGTTGCGATCGTCGACATGTCTTCCTTGTGAAGTTCGCGCACCGCCCGCGAGATGCCCTGCGAGCGAGTCCATTGCGGACGGAGAGAAACCGCGACCGAAGCCGCGTTCCCGACCCTGAGGATCACCCGTGGCGGCGCCCGGTACCAGTGCGCCACCACTACAGGCGAGCCCCCTCCCATGTCGGGAGGGGGCTCGCGTGTTCCGATCAGCTGACGATCGTGATGTCCTCGCCCGCCGCGTCGGTCGCTTCGCCCGGCGCCGCGAACCAGTGGGTGACCTCGCCCTCGGTCAGGTCGGTGTCGAGGTCGCCGGTCGGGAGGACGGACAGGGCTCCGGCGGTGGCGGACACCAGGAACTCCAGGACGGCGGGGCGGCCGGAGGTCGCGGTGGCGTACGTGGCCGACTCGTAGTCGATCTCGTATTCCTCGCGCACCCGTTCGGCCTCGTCGAGCGCCTCGGACTGGGTGATCGAGACGATCCCGTCCGCCGTGACGACGACGAACGCCGGGTGTTCCTCGCCGAGCGGGCGGACCCGATCGGCGTAGGAGACCGGATGCGCGGCGGCCGCGGCGATGTCGTGGCGCACCTGGGCGTCATCGAGCGCCACCCAGGGCAGGTGGCTGTCGGCCACCGGTTGCGAGCTGATGCCGTATGCGGCGCCGGCGGCGGTCATCTGCTCGGCGGTGAGGTCGCCCGCGAACAGGCATGCCGCTCCGGCCTTCTGCACCGCCCAGGCCGCGACCACCGCGTCCACCGAACGCGGCAGCGTCACCGCGACCACGTCGCCCGGTCCGGCGCCGCGATCGATGAGCACCCGGGCCAGCTGCGAGGAACGCCGATCCAGCAGATGGAAGGCGACCTCTTCCGCACCGGCCAGCAGCGCGGGCGCTTCCGGGTCCTCTTCGACGACCTCGGCGAGCACCTTGGCCACCGTGCGCGCCCCGACCCGGCTCACCGGCTCCGGCGTGGAAGCCGCGGCCGTGACACCGGATTCGGCCAGCAGCCGGGCACGTTCGCCTTCGTCGAGGATGTCGATGTCGCCGACCAGGCCGTCCGGATCGCCGAGCAGCGCGTCCAGCACCCGCACCAGCCGCTCGGCGAGGGTCTCGACCTCTTCGGCGGTGAACCGGCTGCCCAGGTACTTCAGGGTCAGCTCGATGGTGGCCTCCGACATGACCAGCAGCGTCATCGGGTAGTGCGTGGCGTCGTTGACGCCGACGCCGGTCACCGACATGCCGTCGATCGAGCTGGCGGCCGAGATCGCCTCCTTGTCCATCGGATAGGACTCGAACACCAGCAGCGTGTCGAACAGCGAGCCGGTGCCCGCCACCCGCTGGATGTCGGTGAGCCCCACGTAGTGGTGCTCGAGCAGACCGGCCTGATCGCCCTGCAACCGGCCCAGCAGCTCGCCGATGGACTGGCGGTCATCGATGCGCAGCCGCACCGGCAGCGTGTTGATGAACAGACCCACCATCGACTCGACGCCGGGCAGCTCGGCCGGGCGGCCGGACACCGTCGCGCCGAACACCACGTCGCCGCGCCCGGTCAGACGCCCGAGCAGGATGCCCCAGGCGGCCTGCACCAGGGTGTTCACCGTGACGCCGAGTTCGGCGGCGTGTTTGCCGATCCGGCGGGTGCGGTCGGCGTCGAGCTCGGTGACCACCTTGCCGATCTCGTAGTTCTCCGCGGCGCGCGGCTGGGGCGCGAGCTGGGTGGGTTCGTTGACGCCCTCCAGCGCCGCCGCCCAGGCGCGCAGCGAGGCGTCCCGGTCGCGCCCGGCCAGCCAGCCGAGGAAGTTGCGGTAGGAGGCCACCCGCGGCAGCGCGGTCTGATCGCCGCGCACCGCGTACAGCACCAGCAGGTCCCGCATGAGCAGCGGCATCGACCAGCCGTCCAGCAGGATGTGGTGGGTGGTGATGGCCAGATGCCATTGCGCCTCGGCACTGCGCAGCAGCGTGAACCGGATCAGCGGCGGGGTGGCCATGTCGAAGTGCGTCGCCTGATCGGCCGCGACCTGCCTGCGCAGTTCCGCGGTCCGCTCGTCGGCGGGCAGCTCGGTGAGATCCACCTCGCGCCACGGCGCATCGACCCGATCCAGCACCACCTGCACGGCCTGCCCGTCGGCGTCGGTGACGAACGCGGTGCGCAGGTTCGGGTACCGGTCGACGATGCCCTGGGCCGCCGTCCGCAGCCGCGCCACGTCCAGCGTGCCGCCCAGGTCCACCACGGCCTGCATGGTGTACACGTCCACGGTGGACTGGGTCATCATCGCGTGGAACAGCAGACCCGACTGCAGCGGCGACAGCGGCCACACCTCCGACAGCGCCGGGTAGGCCTGTTCCCACTGCTCGATGTCCCGCTGCCCCACCCGGACCAACGGCATGTCCGACGGCGTGAAACCGCCCGCGTCCGGCCGCCGCGCGTGCGTGGCCAGCGCGGTGAGCGCCTGGACCCAGAGTTCGGCGAACTCCTGCACCCGTTCCCGGGTCAGCAGGCCGGTCGGGAAGGCGAAGGACGCGCCGAGGCGCGGACCCTCGTCGGAGTCGGTGACGATCGCGTTGATGTCGATCGTCGCGTTCGCGGGCATGTCGAGGTCCATGTCGACATCCAGCTGCCCCAGGTCGGCCACCGGCACCCAGCCGATCTCGGCGAGCTGTTCGGGGATCTCCCCGGCCGACATCCGGCCCAGGTAGTTGAAGCTGATCTGCCCGGGTGAGCCCAGGCTCGGGCCCGTCTCCGGATTCAGCTGCCGCAGCAGGCCGTAGCCGAGGCCCTTGTCCGGCACCGCGAGCAACTGCTCCTTGATCGACTTCACGATCTCGCCCAGCGCGGCGCCACCGGCGAACGCGTCGGTGAGGTCGGCACCGGCCAGATCCAACCGGACCGGGTAGGCCGCGGTGAACCAGCCGACCGTGCGCGAGAGGTCCGCGCCCGGCACGACGTCCTCTTCACGACCGTGGCCTTCCAGCTTGATCAGTGCCGCGTCCGAACCGTCGCCGCGCCAGCGGGCGACCGCCATGGCCAGCGCGGAGAGCAGGCCGTCGTTCACACCGCCCCGGTACAGGCCCGGGATCGCGGTGAGCACCGCGTCGGTGACCTCGGCGGGCACGGTGACCTCGACCCGTTCCACGGTGGCGAACGTGTCCACCGCCGGATCGAACGCGCGCTCGCCGAGCAGCGGGTCCGGCGTGGCCGAAACCTGCTGCCAGAACGGCAGTTCCGCGACCCGGTCCGGCGAACTCGCCGCCTCGACCAGGCTGTGGGCCCAGCGCCGCATGGAGGTGCCGCCCGCGGGCAGCGTCACCGGCTGACCGGCGACCAGCTGCGACCAGGCCACCGCCAGGTCCGGAATCAGGATGCGCCAGGACACGCCGTCGACCACGAAGTGGTGCGCGACGATCAAAAGCACATCCCGCCGCTGGCCTTCGAACGCGAACCAGACGAACTGCGCCATCGCGGCATTCGCCGGATCGAGCCCGCCCATCGCCCCGTCGAGCGCTTCGGTGGCGACCCGGGCCAGCTCCGCCTCGTCGGTGTCGGCGGCCAGGTCGACCCGCCGCACCAGGGCGTCGACGTCCACCGCACCGTGCGGCAGCGCCTCGAACGTCCAATCCGTGCCGGTGCGGCGCAGCCGCGACCGCAGCACGTCGTGGTGGTCGAACACCGCCGCGATGGTGGCGACCAGGGTCTCCCGGTCGATGCCTTCGGGCAGCCGCAGCGCCATGGTCTGGGAGAACCGCTGATACGACGAGCCGCTCGCGAGGATCTGCCGCATGATCGGCGTCAGCGGGATCTCGCCGACACCGCCGCCCGGCAGTTCCTCCAGCCGCGCCTGCTCGGCGCCGGTGCCGAGCACCGCGATCTCGGCCAGCGAGGCCACGCTGCGCCGCTCGAATACGTCACGCGGAGTGAACAGCACGCCGCGCGCCTTGGCCCGCGAGACCAGCTGGATGGACAGGATGCTGTCGCCGCCGAGCGCGAAGAACGAGTCGTCCAAACCGATCTGCTCGACACCGAGCACCTCGGCGAACACCTCGGCGATGACGGCTTCGACCTCGCTGGCCGGCGCGCGGTACTCGCGCGGGGCCAGCTCGGGCTCGGGCAGCGCCTTGCGGTCCAGCTTGCCGACCGGGGTCAGCGGGATCTCGTCGATCACCACGATCGCCGTCGGCACCATGTGCGGCGGCAGGCTGCGCGAGGCGTATTCGGTCAGCCGCGCGGTGTCGATCTCCCGGCCCGGCGCGGCCAGCACGTAGGACACCAGGATCGTCGCGCCCGCCTCGGTCTTGCGGCCGATCGTGATCGCGTACTCGACGTCGGAGTGGCTCGCCAGCACGGTGTCGATCTCGCCGAGCTCGATGCGGAAGCCGCGGATCTTCACCTGGAAGTCCGAGCGGCCCACGTAGTCCAGCTGCCACGGCACCGACGCCAGCGCGGCGTTGCCCGCCCGCTCACCGGGTTCGGCGAACCAGCGCACCACGTCACCCGTGCGGTACATCCGCGCGCCCTCGTCGCTCCACGGGTTGGCGATGAACCGTTCCGCGGTGAGGTCTGGGCGGTTGTGGTAGCCGCGCGCCAGCGCGCCACCGGCCAGGTACAGCTCGCCCGCGACGCCCGGCGGCACCGGGTTGAGCCGGTTGTCCAGCACCAGCGCGGACATGCCGCGCACCGGACGGCCGATGGTGATGTGCCTGCCCGGAGTGAGCTGGGCGTAGGAGGAGATGATCGTCGTCTCGGTCGGGCCGTAGGCGTTGAAGTACTTCCGGCCCGGCCACCACTTGGCCAGCAGCTCCGGCGTGGTCACGTCACCGCCGACCGACGCCACCTCGAGCGCCTCCATCCCTTCCGGATCGACCGTGCCCAGCACCGCGGGGGTGATGATGGTGTGGCTCACCCGCTCGGTGCGCAGCAGCTCCGCCAGGTCCGGGCCGCCGATGATGGTCGACGGCACGACCACCAGCGTCGCGCCGGTGTAGGCGGCGCACAGCCACTCCAGCACCGACGGATCGAAGCTGGGCGAGCAGATGTGCAGGAATCGGTGGTGCGCTTCCAGCTGGTACAGATCCGCCGCCACGCCGACCAGGCCGCCCATGCCCGCGTGGGTCACGGTGACGCCCTTGGGCATACCGGTCGAGCCGGAGGTGTAGATGACGTACGCCGGGTGGCGCATCGCCAGCGCCGAGATCCGGTCGGCGTCGGTGACCTGCTCGGCGGACTGGCTTTCGACCAGTTCACCCAGCTCCGGATCGTCGATCCGCAGCCACTCCACCTCACGCGGCAGCCGGTCGACGTACTCGCTCGCGGTGATGCCGATGACCGCGCCGGAGTCGTTGACCATGTGCCGCATGCGGTCTTCGGGGTAGGTCGGGTCGACCGGCACGTGCGCGCCGCCGGCCTTGGCCACCGCCCAGAACGCGGCGACCATCTCGTAGGACCGCGGGAACGACAGCGCCACGATGCGCTCCGGGCCCACCCCGCGCGAAATGAGCACCCGCGCCAGGCGCGAGGAGTACTCGTCCAGTTCGCGGTAGGTGATCGAGCGGCCCTGGTAGCGCACCGCGATCTGCTCCGGGTCCAGCCGCGCGCCGCGCTGCAGCAGGTCCGGCAGCAGGCCGGTGGCCATGACGTCCTCGCCCGCCACGTGCGTGAGCAGGTGGTACTCGGCCGCGTCCAGCAGCGGCAGGTCACCGATGGGGGTTTCGCGGTCGGTGGTGATGGCGGTGAGCAGCCTGGTGAAGCGCTCGGCGAACACCTGCACCGTCTCGTCGTCGAACAGGTCGCGCGCGAAGGAGAACTCCGCGTACATACCCGCGTCGTCGGGGTTGTCCCCGGCCTCGCGGATGGTCAGCGACAGGTCGAACTTGGCGGTGTCGACGTCGAAATCGACCGCGCCCACATGCAGTCCGGGCAGCTCGAAGCTGCTCTCGGGCAGGTTCTCGAACGACAGCGCCACCTGGAACAGCGGGTGGCGCGCGGTGGAGCGCTCCGGGTTGAGCAGTTCCACCAGCCGCTCGAACGGCAGGTCCGCGTGCGCGAACGCCTGCAGGTCGGCGTCCTTGGTGCGGGCCAGGAACTGACCGAAAGTCAGGTCGCCGTCCACGTGCGACCGCAGCACCAGGGTGTTGACGAACATGCCGATCACATCGTCGAGTTCGGCTTCGCCGCGGCCCGCGATGGGCGTGCCGACGGCGATGTCGTCGGTGCCGGACATGCGCGCCAGGAACAGCGCCAGCGCGGCGTGCACGACCATGAACAGCGTCGCGTTCTGCTCCCTCGCGATCTCGGTGAGCCTGCCGTGCAGCTCGCCGGAGATCGGGAACACCACGCGCCCACCGGCGAACGACTGCGTCGTCGGACGCGCCCGGTCGGCGGGCAGGTTGAGCTCGTCGGGCAGCCCGGCCAGCGCGGTGCGCCAGTATTGGGCCTGCTGCGAGATCAGGCTCTCCGGGTCGTCCTCGGAGCCGAGCACGTCGCGCTGCCACAGGCTGAAGTCGGCGTACTGCACCGGCAGCGGCGCCCAGCCCGGCTCCACCCCGGCCGAACGGGCCGCGTAGGCCAGCATCACGTCACGCGTCAGCGGGCCCATCGACCAGCCGTCCGCGCTGATGTGGTGCGCGACGAACACGAGCACATACGACGTGTCGGCTGACCCGTCCGTCACCCGGAACAGCTTGGCCCGCAGCGGGACCTCGGTGGTCACGTCGAATCCGGCCGAGATCACCTCGATGATCCGGTGGCGGATGTCCTCGGGCGCGACCGCTTCCGGCCGCAAGTCGGGCAGGGCCCGTTCGACGGGCACGACGACTTGGTGCGCCGCGCCGCCCTGTTCGGGGTAGACGGTGCGCAGGGTCTCGTGCCTGGCGATGACGTCCCCGACCGCCGCTTGCAGCGCTTCGACATCCAGCTCGCCGGTGAGCCGCACGGCCACCGGGATGTTGTTCACCGCCGAGGCGGTGTCGAACTGGTTGAGGAACCACATGCGCTGCTGCGCCAGCGACAACGGAATGTGCTCCGGACGCGGCCCCGCCACCAGCTCGCGACGGCCGCCTGCTCCCGCGTGCTGCTCGACCTTCACGGCCAATCCGGCGACGGTGGAGGCCTCGAACAGCACACGCACCGGCACACGAGCATCCAGCGCAGCACCGATCCGCGCCGCGACCTGCGTCGCCAGCAGCGAGTTACCACCCAAAGCGAAGAAGTCGTCGTCGGCACCGACACGTTCGACCCCGAGTACCTCGGCGAACACCGACGCCACGATCTCCTCGATCGGAGTCGACGGAGCACGGAAGGCCTGAACCTCGAACTCGGGTTCCGGCAGCGCCTTGCGGTCGAGCTTGCCGTTGACGTTCAACGGCAACGCATCCAGGACCACGAACGCCGCGGGCACCATGTACGACGGCAACCCAGCGGTGAGTTCGGACTTCACCTGCGCCACATCGAGACCGGTCTCGGCATCACTCGGGACCAGGTAGGCCACCAAACGGTCACCGGTCTTCGGGTCCGACTTCGCGATCACCGCCGTCTGCGCGATCTGCGGCAGCGCGAGCAGCGCGGCTTCGATCTCACCGAGTTCGATACGGAAGCCACGGATCTTCACCTGGAAGTCCGTGCGACCCCGGTATTCCAGTTCACCGGTGCTGGTCCAGGCGACCAAGTCACCCGTGCGGTACATCCGCGCACCCGGCTGGAACGGGTTGGCCACGAACCGATCGGCGGTCAGATCCGCACGACCGAAGTAACCCCGCGCCAACTGCGCACCGGCGAGGTACAGCTCGCCGGAGACGCCGTCCGGCACCGGCCGCAGCCGGGAGTCCAGGACGTAGACCTGGCTGTTCCATTCCGGCGCACCGATCGACACGGAGGTCTCGTCGGCGAGAGTGACCCGGTGGCTGGTGATGGACACCGCCGCCTCGGTCGGACCGTAGAGGTTGAACAGTTCCGTGCGCGGGTGCTCCCGCAGGAACCGCTGGGCGACCGCACCCGGCAGGGCTTCACCGATGGCCAGTACCCGCCACAGCGAGTTCGGCATACCGGCGGTGAGCAAGGCGTCCAGCATCGACGGCACCACATGCAGCGTGGTGACCCACTCCCGAGCCATCAACTCGTTGAGGTACGCCGGATCCCGATGACCATCCGGCGAAGCGATCACCAGACGACCACCGCACACCGCCGCCGACCAGAACTCCCACACCGAGAGATCGAACGTCGCCGCCGTCTTCAACAGAATCGCGTCAGCGGCATCGAGACCGAACTCGACGTTCTTCCACTGCAACTGGTTCGCGATAGCCCCATGCGGAACCGCCACACCCTTCGGCCGACCCGTCGAACCAGACGTGAAAATCACATACGCCGTGTTCTCCGGCCGCAACGGCCTCACACGATCGGCATCAACCAGCGGCGTGGCGTCCACACCCGACAAATCGAGCTCATCGATCCGCACCACCGGCGCGACATCGGTCTCGAACTCCGCTTCGGCATTCGTCAG